>NZ_RZRV01000003.1:0-336296 GCF_004023085.1 Mesorhizobium sp. M7A.F.Ca.US.010.02.1.1
ACCTAGGCTAGTCGCCTGACTTTTCGGCGCCAAAGAAGAATAAAAGGCACGCGACAGCGTTCCCTCCCCCTTGTGGGGAGGGTTAGGGTGGGGGTCCTTCTTCGCAAGAATCCATATGCGATACCCTCCCCACAAGCGGGAGGTAGAGGCCTGAGCTCAAACCCGCTAAAACAGCGCCTTCAGCTCCGCCAATTTGTCATTCACCAGCCAGCCATAGTAATTCTCTTCCGGCAGCTTTTCCGGCTCGCCGGCGGCGCGGCGCCTGTCGTTCTCCGCCTTCAGCGCGTCGGCGCGCTGCTCCGGATTGCCGACATTGTAGAGCGTGGCGGTCAGTCCGGGATTGCCCGAAATGTCGAAGCCGGCAATGCTTTTGTAGGCATCGATCGATTTCCGGATCGTCGCGGCGACGTAGGGCAGCGTCAGGTCGGGATCCATGATGGTCTTGTAGACCGAATTGGGATCGCCGACGTCGAGCTTCGGCAGGCCGGAAACCTTGTGCACGAGATCGCTCATCTGCAATGCGGTCAGAGGATTGAGCTGGCCCAGGCCGAAGGTCTGGCCGGCATAGTAGGGCTGGAAAAAAGTGGCGCCGAAGCGGTCGTCGGGAAAGCTTGTCCCGCCGACGCTCTTGCCGCGAAACGAATGGTTCCACACCTGCTCGCGGCATTCCCACAGATCATAGCTGTCGGACATCCCGGCGCATTTCTTGAATTCCGGCCGCTGCACGAAATCGGTGATGTCCTCGCCGTCATAGGCAAAGGACAGCTTGCTGGAGAGATAGGAGATCGCCTTGACGTAGTAGGTCTGCAGCCGGTCATAGGCATCGACATTGTAGGTGTGCTCGCCGACGATGGCGCCGACGATGTGCAAGGGATCGATGCCGTAGGTGGCTGCTGCCTTCTTGATCTTGCCGCGCAATTCGGCGTCGTTCTGCAGCAGGGCGTAGACCTTGCGGTACTTCGCCTGGAAGCTGGTGTTGGTCGCTTGCGTGCGCCGGCTGGAGGCGCCCGGAATGTCGGGCTGCACGGCATTGCGATTTCCCGGCGGCACCAATGTCGCTGCCTCGGCAGCGAACAGCGTCGCCGCCAGCGTCAAGCCGAGAATGACCAGGATCAGTTTTTTCATGCACCCGCCGCCCAAGCAATTCCAGGAAAGTGTGAAACGGTTTCCCGGAATTGCGTCAAACCAAGAGATCGAGAATTGCCGCGCAAACTAGGTAAAGCTCTTGGTCGAGTCGAGAGCGCCCCTTCACCCGGCACTACGAAAGCTGGCCAGATGATACCATCTGGCCACACATGATTTTGCTGGCCGGAAAATGTTGCCTGGACCGGCGCCGGAACGTTCCGGCGCCGCCGTTTAAAGGATGAACCGCGACAGGTCGGTATTCCTGGACAGGTCGCCGACATGCTTTTCCACATAGGCGGCGTCGATGGTGACTGATGTGCCGTTGCGGTCCGGCGCGTCGTAGGAGATTTCGTCCAGCACCCGTTCCATCACCGTCTGCAGCCGCCTTGCGCCGATATTCTCGACGCTGGCGTTGAGGTCGACGGCAATGCCGGCCAGCGAATCGATGGCGTCGTCGGTGAAGGTCAGGTCGACGCCCTCGGTCTTCATCAGCGCGATATACTGCTTGATCAGGCTGGCCTCTGTCTCGGTCAGGATGCGGACGAAATCGTCCTTCTCCAGCGCCCGCAGCTCGACGCGGATCGGCAGGCGGCCCTGCAATTCCGGCAACAGGTCTGACGGCTTCGAGACGTGGAAGGCGCCGGAGGCGATGAACAGGATGTGGTCGGTCTTCAGCGGTCCGTATTTGGTCGCCACCGTGGTGCCTTCGATCAGCGGCAGCAGGTCGCGCTGCACGCCTTCGCGGGAAACGCCGGCGCCCATGCCGCCTTCGCGCGACGCGATCTTGTCGATCTCGTCGAGGAAGACGATGCCGTCATTTTCCGTCGCATCGAGCGCCCGGCGCACCACTTCGTCCTGGTCGAGCAGCTTGTCGGACTCGTCATTGACCAGCAGGTCGTAGGACTCCTTCACCGTCGTCTTGCGCATCTTGGTCTTCTTGCCGCCCATCGCCTTCGACAGCATGTCGTTGATGTTCAGCACGCCGATATTGGCGCCCGGCATGCCGGGGATCTCGAAACCGGGCATGCCGCCAGCGCCGGTATCGGCGACCTCGACCTCGATCTCCTTGTCGTCGAGCTCGCCGTCGCGCAGCTTCTTGCGGAAACTATCGCGGGTGGCCGGGCTCGCCGTCTTGCCGACCAACGCTTCCAGCACGCGTTCCTCGGCGTTGACGTGGGCGCGCGCCTTGACGTCCTCGCGCATCTTCTCGCGCACCAGCCCGATGGCGATCTCGACCAGATCGCGGATGATCTGCTCGACGTCACGGCCGACATAGCCGACCTCGGTGAACTTGGTCGCCTCGACCTTGACGAAAGGCGCACCGGCGAGCCGCGCCAGGCGGCGCGAAATCTCGGTCTTGCCGACGCCGGTCGGCCCGATCATCAGGATGTTCTTCGGCATCACCTCTTCGCGCATCTGGCCTTCCAGCTGCTGGCGGCGCCAGCGGTTGCGCAAGGCGATGGCCACGGCGCGCTTGGCGTCCTTCTGGCCGATGATGAAGCGGTCGAGTTCCGAAACGATTTCGCGGGGAGAAAATGTGCTCATATCACTAAATTCCACTTTGCCACTGCTTGATGGCCTCGAACGGATGCAGCAGCATGATCACGTTGAGTGTCAGATTGTCCCGGATAAGATAGCCGGTACCGAGTTCGAAGATGATGGCGAGGCTGACGATCACCCATATAGGTAGCCTTCGCGCCATCACAAATCCCAGCACCATGGCCAGTGTGTCGGACACCGAATTGATGATGCTGTCGCCGTAATAGTCGAGCGAGATGGTGCCGGCGCGGTAGCGCTCGATGATGAACGGGCTGTTTTCGAGCAGCTCCCAGCCGCCCTCGATCAGAACCGCGAAGGCCAGCCTCAGGCCGATCGGCGAGCGCGGGAACAGAAACCTTGCCAGCGCATAGAACAGGAAGCCGTGGATGATGTGCGAGAACGTGTACCAGTCCGAAATATGCTGGGAATTCTCCGAACTGTTCACCACGCCGTGCCAGAGCTTGACGTAGCCGCAGGTGCAGATCGGCGTTCGCCCCATGCCGTAGAGCGCTCCGGCCTGGAAGATGATCAGGGCGAGGGCGAGCAGAAGTCCCATCCGCCAGCTGTCTTCATAGGCCGAATAGCTGCTCTCCGTGGCCGGTGTCGTCATCGGTTCATTCCCCCTCGTTTCGCGTCGCCGTGTCGATCATCACAAAACCTTGTCACGCCTTCAGCGGCGGTAGACGGCGGATCACGGCAGCCGGCAAGGTGGGTTTGACCACAATCCGCCGGATACGCTGCCAGCCAGCCCCGAACAGAATAATCAGCGCGCCAACAACGACCAGGATCAAGGCAAAAGGCGGGATACCCGTCGAATCGGAGGCGGAATTCACCAGATAATAGATGCCCAGCGAGCCGAAGTAAGCCAATGTCGGAACCAGAAGCGAACGGCGGTCTATGGCAAGCGCGACATAGAGGAAGCCAAGGATCAGGATCGTGAGCATGATGGTTGCATTGGCATCCGGCGCGATATGTCCGAATACGACGTTCTGGCCGGTTGCCATGATAAACAGCGGATGCACCAGCATGGGCGCCGAGACGACATGCAGCCAGAAAGCGCAATCGGACCAGATCTTGCGCCGATCCCTGTCGTAAATGTCAAAAGCTACACCCGTTGCGAACACGATCAGGCCGCAGATCAGCGGCATGTAAAGTGCCGCGCGGAGCAATTCGGGAACATCCTCAATGCGCGGCGGCGCAATCGCGCCCGTTGTCACACTGTCATACAGGATTATCGCCGTTTGCAGGAAGGCAAGCAGCGTGAAGGCGATGGCGATCGCCCCGGCAATGATGGGGACGCGAAAGCGCCAGAAATAGATCGCCGCCGCGATTATTCCTCCGCCCAGGAACAGATATCCGGCCCGGGACGCCGTCTGGCGCAACGCCAACAGCTGCCAGATAGTCTCCGGCTTGCGTATGCCGAAGCTGGCCTCCACCTGTAGCGCCAGAGCGGCCAGAATGGCGGCCATGAAAATCAGGGCAAGCACGGACGACGATAATTTCATCCGGTGCTGACGCGTGACGATTTCGGCGAGCCCCCAGGCGAAAACCGCGAGGATGCCGGCGATCCAGAATGTCTGGCCTGGAAGCAAGGTGGTGAGGACAAAGAAGAAGCCGGCGCTGAGCAGAACGGTTCCCACGGTGACGAACAGGTCGTTGCCGCCGCCCACCAGCCGCAGGTTTTCCTCGTCACCCTCGTCATCGGCACGCCTCGCCTCGGGGGCGAGAGCGACCGCGCGTTCCATGGCCTCCAACTGATCGCGCAGGGTCTGCGAGATCAAACCTTTCGCGATTGCCTTGTCGAGGGTTTCGGCGCTGATCAATTGGGCTCCTGCGTCGCGTCACGCGCCATCATCAAGGCCGGCCCGTACTCCGATGTTCTTGTGTCAAAAGCAACAAAGCCGGCCTTTTCGTAGGCGCGGATGGCCCTGACATTGGCGGGATCCGGGTCGATGATTACGCGCGGAACACCTTCCTCGAAAAGCTGTTCGACGAACTGGCGCACGATCGCCGAGCCGTGGCCACGCCCGACCAACTCCGGCACGCCGATCGACACGTCGATGCCGAGCGTGCCGAATGGTTGGTCGGCATAGGGATGGTCGTCTTCCAGATGCGGGTCGTAGCTCTGCAGATAGGCGATCGGCTTGCCGTTGAGCTCGACGATCAGCGGCTCGACGGAAATCGAGTCGATGTGCTCGCGAATCCCGGCGATTTCCGTCTCGGGATCGTCCCACCACTCTGCAACATGTGGCTCGGCGAGCCAGCCGGCGATCATCGGCAGGTCTTTTTCCGTCACCGGCCGAAAATCATAGCTATCTTCTTGTTTGGCCATGATCTCTGGACGAACGGAACCGTTCGTCCGAGAAAACCGGGTTCCACTTTTCGGGATCATGGCCGGCCTCTTCAGGCGGCATCGAGCGTTTCGATGACGAAATTGTTGTTGGTGTAGACGCAGATGTCGGATGCGATCTGCATCGCCTTGCGGGCGATCTCCTCGGCATCCTTGTCGCTGTCCATCAGCGCGCGTGCCGCCGCCAGCGCGTAATTGCCGCCCGAACCGATGGCCATGACACCAAATTCGGGTTCGAGCACGTCGCCGGTGCCGGTCAGCGCCAGCGACACCGACTTGTCGGCCACCAACATCATCGCTTCCAGCCGGCGCAGATAGCGGTCGGTTCGCCAGTCCTTGGCGAGCTCGACGCAGGCGCGCGTCAGCTGGTCTGGATATTGTTCGAGCTTGGCCTCGAGCCGTTCCAGCAGCGTGAAGGCGTCGGCGGTGGCGCCGGCGAAGCCGGCGATCACATTGCCGCCCTTGCCGATGCGGCGCACCTTTTTGGCGTTGCCCTTCATGATGGTCTGGCCAAGGCTGACCTGGCCGTCGCCGGCGATCACCACCTTGTTGCCTTTGCGCACCGTCACGATGGTCGTGGCGTGCATGGTCAGTTCATTGGACATTTACTGGCTCCGAGCAGCGCCATCCCGATAAGGCGATTGGCGCGGTACGAGTAACTTTGATTGGCCATATGTATGCATGGGGCCGGTGATTGCAAATCGCTCTCTGGCAAGGCCGATACCGCTGTCAGAGGCAACTGGCAATCGCCGGATCATGCTGCTAGAAGGCTTTCGTTTTCAAGCCTGCGAGCGCTTGAAGCCTCTGAGCCGGTCACGATGTGAACCTCTGGGACAAGGATAGAGTGATGCCGCCCCGTTCCGCCGAAGCAAGCCGCAAGACCAAGGAAACCGACATCTCCGTGGCGGTCCATGTCGACGGCTCCGGCAAGTCGGATATCGCCACGGGCGTCGGCTTCTTCGACCATATGCTGGACCAGCTGTCGCGCCACTCCCTGATCGACATGACGGTCAGGGCGAAGGGCGATCTGCACATCGACGACCACCACACGGTCGAGGACACCGGCATCGCGCTCGGCCAGGCGCTGGCCAAGGCACTGGGCGAGCGGCGCGGCATCATGCGTTATGCCTCGATCGACCTTGCCATGGACGAGACGCTGACGCGCGCCGCGATCGACGTGTCCGGCCGTCCCTTCCTGGTCTGGAACGTTTCCTTCTCATCGCCGAAGATCGGCACCTTCGACACCGAGCTGGTGCGCGAATTCTTCCAGGCGCTGGCGCAGAATGCCGGCATCACGCTGCATGTCACCAATCACTATGGCGCCAACAACCATCACATCGCCGAGACCTGCTTCAAGGCGGTGGCGCGCGCGCTGCGCGTTGCCCTCGAACGCGATCCGCGCCAGCCGGATGCGGTTCCCTCCACCAAGGGATCGTTGAAGGGATAAGGCCATGGCCACCTATGTCGTGATGGAACCGCCAGGCTGCAGCGAGAAGGCCGATGCAACGGCCTTTGTCCGCGATGGCTTCACCTGGCTGGGCCTCCTGGTGCCGCCGCTATGGTTCGCCTGGCATCGGTTGTGGATCGAGGCAGCGCTTGCCTTCGTCGTCATGGGCCTGCTTTCGATGCTGGGCCAGAAGCTCGGCCTTGGTCTGGCCGGCTCGCTGCTGTCACTGTTGGTTTCGCTCTATGTCGGACTGGAAGGGCAAGGCCTGCGCATCGCGGCACTTCGCCGGCGCGGTTGGCACGAATGGGGCGCGGTCGAAGCCGGTTGGCTCGACGATGCTGACACGCGCTATGCGCTCGAGGCGGAAGCGCTTCCCGATCAGGCCGCACCGGCACCGCGCATGGTCCCGGACGCTGCCCTGGCGCGGCCGTCGCAGCCGGGCATGGCGCTGGGGCTGACCCACATCCCGGGAAGAAGCTGATGCGGGTTGCGATCATCGATTACGGTTCGGGCAATCTGCGCTCGGCCACCAAGGCTTTCGAGCGCGCCGCGCGGGAAGCCGGCATATCGGCTGCTATCGACCTGACATCGGATGCCGAACGGGTGCGCACGGCCGACCGCATCGTCCTGCCCGGCGTCGGCGCCTATGCCGACTGCGCGGCCGGCTTGCATGCCCTCGAAGGCATGTGGGAAGCGGTCGAGGAGGTGGCTATCGACAAGGGCCGGCCGTTCCTCGGCATCTGCGTCGGCATGCAGCTGATGTCCGAGCGCGGCCTGGAAAAGACAATCACCAACGGCTTCGGCTGGGTATCAGGTGACGTCAAGGAGATCACGCCGGCCGATCCGACGCTGAAGATCCCGCAGATCGGCTGGAACACGATCGAGCTCAAGCGCCAGCATCCGCTGTTTGCCGGCATACCGACTGGCGCAAGCGGGCTGCATGCCTATTTCGTGCATTCCTACCATCTCGATGCGGGCAAGGCGGAAGAGGTTCTGGCGGTCGCCGACTATGGCGGCCCGGTGACGGCGGCCGTCGCCCGCGACAATCTCGTCGGCACGCAGTTTCACCCGGAAAAGAGCCAGGCGCTGGGCTTGGCGCTGATCACCAATTTCCTGCGCTGGAGGCCCTAGAGCATGATCCCGAAAAGTGGACCCCGGTTTTCGGAAAAGATCATGCTCAAGCAAAGGGAAAACCGATGAGCAAGAAGGGCTACTGGATGGCGATGGTCGAGGTGACCGATCCGGAAAATTATCCGATATACATTGCCGCCAACAAAGCGGCTTTCGACAAATATAGCGCAAAATTCCTGACCCGCGGCGGTCGGTCGTCGAGCCCGGAAGGGCCATCGGGCAATCGCCATGTCATCATCGAGTTCGAGAGCTACGCGGTCGCACTCGCCTGCTTCCATTCGCCCGAATACCAGGCGGCGCTGAAGTTCCGACGCCTCTATTCGACGTCGCATTTCGCCATTGTGGAAGGCGCCTGAACGGATGATCCTTTTCCCCGCCATCGACCTCAAGGACGGCCAGTGCGTGCGCCTCAGGCACGGTGACATGGCCACCGCGACCATCTACAACGATGATCCTGCAGCCCAGGCGCGAGCCTTCGAGCAACAGGGCTTCGAATGGCTGCATGTCGTCGACCTCAACGGCGCCTTCCAGGGCCAGAGCGTCAACAGTGCCGCGGTCGGCGCCATCCTCAAGGCAACGAAGAACCCGGTGCAGCTCGGCGGCGGCATCCGCACGCTGGCGCAGATCGAGGATTGGCTCGAGCGCGGGCTGGCCCGCGTCATCCTCGGCACGGTGGCGGTGCGCGATCCCGACCTGGTCAAGCAGGCCTGCAAGGCGTTTCCGGGCAAGGTCGCGGTCGGCATCGACGCCAAGGGCGGCAAGGTCGCCGTCGAGGGCTGGGCCGAGGCGTCGAGCCTCGGCGTCGTCGAACTGGCCAGGAAATTCGAGGGCGCCGGCGTCGCCGCCATCATCTATACCGACATCGACCGCGACGGCGTTTTGACCGGCATCAATTGGGACGCCACCATCGACCTCGCCGATGCCGTGTCGATCCCGGTCATCGCGTCGGGCGGTCTCGCCTCGATCGCCGACATCGTGCGCATGACCATGCCCGATGCGCAAAAGCTCGAAGGCGCGATCTCCGGGCGCGCGCTCTATGACGGTCGCATTGATCCGGCCGAGGCGCTGGCGATCCTGCAGGGCCGGCCAGCGGCGGAGACGCAGACGTGAAAATCTCCATTATCCTGGCGTCCTATGACAGCGGCCATTACCATGGCGGCATGGGCCAGGGTCCGGACGCGCTGGTCTCAGGCGGGCTCGTCGACGCCCTGACGATGGCCGGCCACGATGTGATGGTCGAGGATATCGGCAAGGTTGGAGATGCCCAGGAGCGCGAAATCGCCACCGGCTTTGCCGTCTGCAACGCGGTTGCGAGCGAGGTTCGCCTTGCCCGTGACGCCGGTCGGTTTCCCATCGTCCTTGCGGGAAACTGCCTGACCAGCGCCGGCGCGGTCGCCGGTGAGGACGCCGATGCGATCATCTGGGCCGACCAGCATGGCGACCTGAACACGCCCGAGACATCCACATATGGCTTTCTCGACGGCATGGCGCTGGCGACGGTGCTTGGCCTGTGCTGGCGGCCGATGGCGTCGGCCATTCCCGGCTTCAGGCCGATCGATCCGTCGCGTTGCGTGCTCGTCAACGCGCGCGATCTCGATCCGGCGGAAAGACAGCTTCTCGAGACCTTGCCGATCGTGCGGACGGAATGCTCCGGGGTGGCCCAGGCGGCCGAAAGACTGAAGATAGCCGGCGCCAGACGCGTGCACATGCATCTCGATATGGACGTGCATGATCCCCGGGAGCTGCAGGCCAACCGCTATATCACTTCGGGCGGCCCGAGCCCGGAACAGCTGCGCGACGCCACTTGCGCCATGGCGCTGGCGGTGCCGGTCGTCGGCATCACCGTCTCCGCCTACGACCCGGCCTTCGACGCCCAGGCCGATGTTCCGCCGCTGGTTGGCCAGTTGCTGAACGATCTCATCGCCACGATAGAGGGCCGCTGATGCTGAAAGCCCGTGTCATCCCCTGTCTCGACGTCAAGAACGGCCGTGTCGTCAAGGGCGTCAACTTCGTCGATCTCGTCGACGCCGGCGATCCGGTCGAGGCGGCCAAGGCCTATGACGCGGCCGGCGCCGACGAACTCTGCTTCCTCGACATCACCGCTTCGTCGGACAATCGCGAAACCATCTTCGACGTCATCGCACGCACCGCCGAACAATGTTTCATGCCGCTGACCGTCGGGGGCGGCGTGCGCCAGGTCGCCGATATCAGGAAGCTGCTCTTGGCCGGCGCCGACAAGGTGTCGATCAACACGGCCGCGGTGAAGAACCCGGATTTTGTTGCCGAGGCCGCCGACAAGTTCGGCAACCAGTGCATCGTCGTCGCCATCGACGCCAAGAAGGTGTCGAGCACCAGTGAGACCGACCGCTGGGAGATCTTCACCCATGGCGGCCGCGAAAAGACCGGCATCGATGCGGTCGAGTTCGCCCGGAAAATGGTCGATCGCGGCGCCGGCGAGATCCTGCTGACCTCGATGGATCGGGACGGCACCAAGGCCGGCTACGACATCGCGCTGACCCGCGCGATATCAGACGCCGTGCGCGCGCCGGTGATCGCTTCCGGCGGTGTCGGCACGCTCGACCACATGGTCGAAGGCATTCGCGACGGCCATGCCGGCGCGGTTCTGGCGGCGTCGATCTTCCATTTCGGCACCTACACGATAGCGCAGGCCAAGGCACATATGGCCGCCGCGGGGCTGCCGATGCGGCTGGACTCTGTGAATAATCGGCCCTAAAGCATGATCCCGAAAAGTGGGAACCGGTTTTCGGAAAAGATCACGCTTAAACAAGCAGATAGATGACGCCATGGCTGAGTTTTCGCTTTCCGATCTGGAAAAAATCGTTGGGGAACGCGCCCATTCCGGCGACCCGGACTCGTGGACGGCAAAACTGTTCGCGCGCGGCATCGACAAGGCGGCGCAGAAGCTCGGCGAGGAGGCGGTCGAGACGGTGATTGCCGCCGTCAAGGGCGACAAACCGGCCATCGTTTCGGAAAGTGCCGATCTTATATATCATTGGCTCGTCGTTCTCGGCCTCTCCGGGGTTCCGCTGAGCGACGTGCTTAGGGAACTCGAAGGCCGCACCCGGCGTTCGGGCATCGCCGAGAAGGCGTCACGGCCCAAGGGCTGACCGCGAGGAGGGCAGGTATCTCGATGGATCAGCTCGCGCCAACCGAGAAATATTCCCCCTTTCGTTTCTTCTCCGCCGATCAATGGTCGCAATTCCGTGCCGACACGCCGCTGACGCTGAGCGCGGACGAATTCCGCCGCCTGCGCTCGCTCAACGATCCGGTCGATCTCGAAGAGGTCACGCGCATCTATCTGTCGCTGTCGCGGCTTTTGTCCGCGCATGTCGAAGCGAGCCAGCTGCTGTTTCGGCAACGCCAGGCCTTCTTCAACGCGGTCGACGTGGTCAAGACGCCCTTCATCATCGGCATCGCCGGTTCGGTCGCCGTCGGCAAATCGACCACCGCACGCGTGCTGAAGGAGCTTTTGGCGCGCTGGCCGTCGAGCCCCAAGGTCGATCTCATCACCACCGACGGGTTCCTGCTGCCCAACGAGGTCCTGCGCCGCGAGAACCTGATGGAGCGCAAGGGTTTCCCCGACAGCTACGATGTGGGCGCGCTGCTGCGGTTCCTGTCGGGCATCAAGTCGGCGCTGCCCGATGTCCGCGCGCCTGTCTATTCGCACCTGACCTATGACGTCATTCCCGGCGAGTTCGTCACCATCGACAGGCCGGACATATTGATCTTCGAAGGCATCAATGTCCTGCAGCCCGGCAAGCTGCCGCAGGACGGCAAGATCGTGCCTTTCCTGTCGGACTTCTTCGACTTCGCCATCTACATCGATGCCGACGAGAAGCTGATCCACAACTGGTACATTTCCCGCTTCATGCGGCTGCGTGAGACCGCCTTCCGCAATCCGGACTCCTTCTTTCACCGCTATTCGCAGCTGTCGGAGGGGTCGGCGCGCGCCATCGCCGAAGGCCTGTGGACCAACATCAATTTGAAGAATCTGCGCGAGAACATCCTGCCGACGCGGGCCCGCGCCGACTTGATCCTGCGCAAGGGCGCCGACCACCTGATCGAGGAAGTGGCGCTCAGGAAGCTGTGACGGCCGGCTTCGTCACCCGTCGCAATGTTAGATTGATTCGCCCGCCGTTTTTCAGCAGCGCCGAGGTCGAGGGATAGATCCGATCGACGCCGTGAAAGCACAGCCGCCCCTCGCCGCCGAGCACCACGACGTCACCGCTTTGCAGCCTGAACGACTTGGTGGCGCCATCACGCGTAGTCTGGCCGACTCGGAACAGGCAGTCGTCGCCGAGCGAGACGGAGACGACCGGCGCCGAAAAATCGGCCTCGTCGCGGTCCTGATGCAGCCCCATTTTTGCATCCGGCGTGTAGAAATTGATCAGGCATGCTTCCGGCGGGTGCGGATAGCCCGAGACCTCGCGCCACAGCTCGAGCAGCGCATCCGGAATTGGCGGCCAAGGCGCCCCGGTTACCGGATGCGCCGGCTGGTAACGATAGCCGTGCTCCTTGTCGGTGACCCAGCCGAGCGGCCCGCAATTGGTCATGCGCACGCTCATCTCCTTGCCGGTGCGCGGCATGGCCGGCACGAACAGCGGCGCCTGCTGCACGATCCGTCTCACCTCATCGACCAGCGCTTCCTGCACGGTGCGTGACAGATAGGCCGGCATGTGGCGGACACCTTTGGGCAGAACGAGCACGGATTCGGTCACCTCCCGGATGGTTCGGAACCGTAAAATGTCACGATCAAAAGAAAACGGCGACCCGAAAGCCGCCGTTCTAACTCTTTGTTTGGCACAATTCCGGACGGAAAACCGTTTCACACTTTTCCTGGAATTGCTTTTCGCAAATTGGCATCGCCTTGATCAGGCGAGATCTGGGATGCGCAGCACCTGGCCCGGATAGATCTTGTCGGGATGGGTCAGCATCGGCTTGTTGGCCTCGAATATGACCGTGTTCTTGACGCCTTGGCCCTTGCCGTAGCTTTTCTCGGCGATCTTCCAGAGATTGTCGCCCTTCTTCACCGTGTAAAAGGTGGGCTCCTTGGCCGGGGCGGCGGCCGTGCCAGACGCTGGCGCGACCTGCAATTCGTCCGCCTGCACCTTGGAGACGCCGAGCGTGTTGCCGACGGCGATGACTGCCTTTTCGAAGATCGATTGATCCTTGACCACGCCCTTCAGCACCGCCGTGTCACCCTTGACGACGACCTCGACGCCATCGGTGCCGAGTTTGTGCGAATCGAGCTCCTTCTTGAGCGTGTCGGCCGTGGGTGCGGCTTCTTCGTCGCCGCCGATGCCCAGTTTCTTGCCGACGCTCTTGACGAAATCGAACATGCCCATCCTTGGGTCTCCCTTGCTAATGGCAATGGTTGAACCTTGCATCTGCGGCCCAAAATGGGAAGTCGTTTTGTGCGCGTGATTGGTGTGGTGCTTAATCGTTCTCCACCCGGCCGCGCAGCTTCTTGATCGTGCCGCGCCCGGCCTTGCTCTTCAGCCGCCGCTCCACGGCGCCCTTCGATGGCCGTGTCTTCTTGCGCGGCGGCGGTGGCGGTTCGGCGGCCTTGGCGACCAATGCCGTCAGCCGTGCCCGCGCATCCGCCCGGTTCTGTTCCTGGGTGCGGAAGCGGCCTGCCTCGATGACGATGACACCGTCCTTGGTGGCACGCTGGCCGGCAAGTTTGATCGTCCGCTCGCGCACGCGCTCCGACAGACCCGTTGCGTTGGCCGCGTCGAAGCGCAGCTGCACCGCCGTCGCCACCTTGTTGACGTTCTGGCCGCCGGGGCCGGACGAGCGGATGAAATCCTCGTGCAGGTCGCCCGGATGGATAACCGCATCGCCTGATATGATGATGTTGTCGTCGCTCGCCATGCCGCAGTCATGGCGCGGCGGATCGAAAAAGAAAAGGCCCGATCGAACCGGGCCTTTCAACGAAAGCTGAACCCTGTGGCGCGATTACTCCGCCGCTTCCTGCATGCGCGGCGCGGCGCCCAGCACCACGGCATCGACATGGCTTTCGAATTTCTCGAAATTGACGGCGAACATGCCGACCAGCCTTGCCGCCTGCCGGTCATAGCCGGCCTTGTCGGCCCAGGTCGCCCGGGGGTCCAGAATCATCGGGTCGAGAATGCCGCTGTCGACGCCCGGGACAGCCACCGGCACCGCGAAACCGAAATGAGGGTCGGTGCGGAACTCGGCCGTCTTCAGCGAGCCGTCAAGTGCGGCGGCAAGCAAGGCGCGCGTCGCCTTGATCGGCATGCGCTTGCCGGTGCCGTAGGCGCCGCCGGTCCAGCCGGTATTGACCAGCCAGCAATCGGCGCCGTGGCCTGCAATCAGCTCGCGCAGCAGATTGCCGTATTCAGAGGGATGGCGCGGCATGAACGGCGCACCGAAACAGGTCGAAAACGTCGCTTCGGGCTCGGTTACCCCCTTTTCGGTTCCGGCCACCTTGGCGGTGTAGCCGGAGAGGAAGTGATACATCGCCTGCGCCGGGGTCAGCCGCGCGATCGGCGGCATCACGCCGAAGGCGTCGGCGGTCAGCATGATGATGTTGTTGGGATGGTTGGCGCGGCCGGTCTTGCTGGCATTGGGGATGAAGTCCAGCGGGTACGCGCAGCGTGTGTTTTCGGTCAGCCTTCCGTCGTTGAAATCCGGCACGCCATCGGCGTCGAGCACGACATTTTCCAGCACCGTGCCGAAGCGCTGCGTGGTGGCGAAGATTTCCGGCTCGGCTTCCGCCGACAGCTTGATCGTCTTGGCGTAGCAGCCGCCTTCGAAATTGAAGATGCCGTGCGGTCCCCAGCCATGCTCGTCGTCGCCGATCAACGTGCGCGAGGGATCGGCCGAGAGCGTCGTCTTGCCGGTGCCCGACAGGCCGAAGAAGATGGCGGCGTCGCCGGCCGCACCCTCATTGGCCGAGCAATGCATCGGCATCACGCCTTTCGCCGGCAGGAGATAGTTGAGCATGGTGAACACCGACTTCTTCATCTCGCCGGCATAGGAGGTGCCGCCGATCAGCACGATCTTGCGCGAAAGATCGACGGCGATCACCGTTTCGGTGCGGCTGCCGTGACGGAGGGGATCGGCGCGGAAGGACGGCAGGTCGATGATCGTCATCTCGGGCACGAACTGCTCGAGTTCGGTGGCACCGGGACGAATGAGCAGATTGCGGATGAACAGCGAGTGCCAGGCAAATTCGGTGATCACCCTGGTCGGCAGCCTCGACTCCGCATCGGCGCCGCCGACCAGATCCTGGACGTATAGATCCTTGTCCGCGGCGTGCGCCTGGAAATCGGCGAGCAGCGTGTCGAACTGGGCCGGCGAGATCGCCTTGTTGTTCTCCCACCAGACATGTGGTTCGGTGTCACCGTTGCGGACGACGAACTTGTCCTTGGGCGAGCGGCCGGTGTGCTGGCCGGTCTCGGCGACCAGCGCGCCATGGGCGGTCAAGCGGGCCTCGCCGCGCCGGATCGATTCCTCATAAAGGGTAGCCGCACCGAAATTATAGCGCACCACGCCGGTGGTTTTCAGGCCGATATGATCGATCGCGCAGGCGGAATTGCGTTTGCCGACTTCCGACATCGAGTGTCCCTCTTGGATTTGCCGCATCTTTGCCGGCACGTTTCCAGCACGCCCACTACGCGGGCTGAGATGGTCAGAACCAGAAAAGGCAAATGATATCAAATCATTAATCGATTTAAATATTTTGAAAGTTGTTTAAATCGTTTATATGTGCAAAAAGTTTCGCGGTTGCCCAAAGGATTGGCGATGTACGTTCGTCCAACCCATGTCGAGGTAGGATTGTGGCCGCCGGCATGCCGCGCGTGACAGCGGACAAGGCCTATGCCACATTTTGTACCTAATTTGTCCTGCAAAAGCCCCTTCTCTACGACAGAAGGGACAGCTCATGAGGGAGCCGCTTGAAATGGCAACAATCGCGCTTGTCGATGACGACCGCAACATTCTGACATCGGTGTCGATCGCCTTGGAATCCGAGGGGTATCGCGTCGAGACCTACACGGATGGTGCGTCGGCGCTGGAAGGCCTGGCGGCACGCCCGCCGAACCTTGCCATCCTCGACATCAAGATGCCGCGCATGGACGGCATGGAACTGCTGCGCCGGATGCGCCAGAAGTCCGACCTGCCGGTGATCTTCCTGACCTCCAAGGACGATGAGATCGACGAGTTGTTCGGTCTCAAGATGGGCGCCGACGACTTCATCCGCAAACCCTTCTCACAGCGCCTGCTGGTCGAGCGCGTGCGCGCCGTGCTGCGCCGCGCCAGTGCCCGCGAGGCTGCCGCCAAGACGCCAAGCCAGCAGGCCCGCTCGCTCGAGCGCGGCCAGCTCGTCATGGACCAGGAGCGCCACACCTGCACCTGGAAAGGCGAGCCGGTGACGCTCACCGTCACCGAGTTCCTGATACTGCATTCGCTGGCGCAGCGTCCTGGCGTCGTTAAAAGCCGTGATGCGCTGATGGATTCGGCTTATGATGAACAGGTCTATGTCGACGATCGCACCATCGACAGCCACATCAAGCGGCTGCGCAAGAAGTTCAAGGCCGTCGACGACGACTTCGAGATGATCGAAACCCTTTACGGAGTCGGATACCGGTTCCGCGAAGCGTAAGTAGCAGGGCCTGCTATTCGATGGCAGTGGAAACACAGCGAACAAGACCGGCGGGCGCCTCCAGGCGGCCGTCCCGGATCATGCCGTCCTTCGTCTCGAAGATCACGGTGCCGATGCGCCGCTTCCTCGGCCATCATATCTTTTCCAGCCTGACGCGGCGTATCCTGTTCCTCAACCTTGCCGGCCTCGCCGTCCTGGTGACCGGCATCCTCTATCTCAACACCTTCCGCGACGGACTGATCGACGCCCGCGTCGAAAGCCTGATGACCCAGGGCGAGATCATCGCCGGCGCCATTGCCGCGTCGGCGACCGTCGAGACGGATTCGATCAGCATCGACCCGGAAAAGCTGCTTGAGCTGCAGGCCGGCGAAAGCCTGGGACCCGGCTCCGACCAGCTCGACAATCTCGACTTCCCGATCAACCCGGAGCGGGTCGCGCCGGTGCTGAGAAGGCTGATCTCGCCGACCAGGACCCGCGCACGCATCTATGACCGCGACGCCAATCTGCTGCTCGATTCGCGCCACCTCTATTCGCGCGGCCAGATCCTGCGCTACGATCTGCCGCCGGTTGAAGAGGAAGAGCCCGATCTTGTCGAGCGCATCCAGAAATTCGTCTTCGACTTCTTCCGCAACACCGAGCTGCCGGTCTATCACGAGCAGCCGGGCGGCAATGGCGCCGCTTTCCCGGAAGTGGTCAAGGCTCTCACCGGCAGCCCGTCGACCATCGTGCGCGTCAGCGAGCAGGGCGAGCAGATCGTTTCGGTGGCGGTGCCGATCCAGCGCTTTCGTGCCGTCCTGGGCGTGCTGATGCTGTCGACCGAAGGCGGCGACATCGACAAGATCGTCGCCGCCGAGCGCAAGGCGATCCTGCGCGTCTTCGGTATCGCGGCCCTTGTCACCGCCATCCTGTCGATGCTGCTTGCCTCCACCATCGCCAATCCGCTGCGCCGGCTGTCGGCGGCGGCGGTGCGGGTGCGGCGCGGCGTCAAGAGCCGTGAAGAGATCCCCGACTTTTCCGACCGTCAGGACGAGATCGGCAATCTGTCGATCGCCATACGCGACATGACCAACGCGCTCTACGCCCGTATCGAGGCGATCGAAAGCTTTGCGGCCGACGTGTCGCATGAATTGAAGAACCCGCTGACGTCGCTGCGCAGCGCGGTGGAAACCTTGCCGCTGGCCAAGAACGACGATTCGCGCGGCCGGCTGATGGATATCATCCAGCACGATGTCAGGCGGCTGGATCGGCTCATCACTGATATTTCCGACGCCTCGCGCCTCGACGCGGAGCTCGCGCGCGAGGATGCCGGGACCGTCGATTTGAAGAAATTCATCACCGATCTGGTCGCCGTTTCGCGCGAAGCGACGCGTAACAAGAAGGCGGTCGAGATCGAGTTCAAGGCCGCCAAACTGCCGCAAGGCGTCAAAGGCTACGTCGTCGTCGGGCATGATCTGCGCATCGGCCAGGTCATCACCAATTTGATCGAGAACGCCCGTTCCTTCGTTCCCGAGGACCATGGCCACATCAGCCTCTCGCTGGCGCGTGCCGGCAAGTTCAACATCGTCACCGTCGACGACAATGGCCCCGGCATCCGCGCCGACAACATCGACCGCATCTTCGAGCGCTTCTACACGGATCGGCCGGCCGGCGAGGCATTCGGCCAGAATTCGGGCCTTGGCCTGTCGATATCCAGGCAAATCGTCGAGGCTCATGGCGGCACGCTGACCGCCGAGAACATCCCCGGCACCAAACCCGGCGAGATCAAGGGCGCACGCTTTGTGGTGACATTGCCGGCCGAAGGCTGAGAGCATGAATTCCAACCACGCTTGGTCCAGCCGTGCAGCCTGAAAATATTCACGCGACAATGGTTTTGATCGGCGAGCGCGGCATTCTCGTCACCGGAGCATCCGGCTCGGGCAAGACGACGCTGGCGCTGGCGCTCATCGACCATTGTCGCCATCGCGGCCTGTTCTCGCGGCTCGTCGGCGACGATCAGCTCTTCGTCGAGGCGCATGCCGGGCGGCTGCTGTGCCGCGCTCCCGCCGCCATAGAAGGCCTCGCCGAGGTGCCGGGGCTCGGCCCCCGACCTCTGCCATTCGAGCCGGCAGGCCTCGTCGACCTCCATGTCCGCCTGGTGCCGGCCGGCGAAGCGGTGCGCTTCCAGGAGGATACCGCAAGCAGCATTGCGGGCTGTCTGGTGCCGCGGGTCGACGTGGTCGAACGCAATGTCCCAGCGGTCTTGCCGGTCGTGATGGCGCGGCTGTCGATCGCGCCTTTTCTATGATCCGTTCCGGGTTTTTTGCTGCAATGCGTCAAAATGGCATGTGCCTGCGCAATTTTGGGCTTGTCAACGGGCCGTGCGTCGACAAGATAGCGCTCCCGCCGCCTGGATTGGCTGGCGAGCATAAAATGCGCCTGTGAAGCGGCGATGACGGGAGCCACCAAAGAATGATCGGACTCGTGCTTGTAACGCACGGTCAACTGGCCACCGAGTTCCGACATGCCGTCGAACATGTCGTCGGGCCACAAGACAATTTCGAAACCGTGGCGATCGGTGCCGACGACGATATGGAGCAGCGTCGCCGCGACATCGTCGACGCTGTTGCCCGTGTCGATACCGGGGCGGGCGTCATCGTGCTGACCGACATGTTCGGCGGCACGCCCTCCAACCTTGCCATTTCGGTGATGGAATCCGGCCGCACCGAGGTGATCGCCGGCATGAACCTGCCGATGCTGATCAAGCTCTCCTCGATCCGCAAGGGCGACAACATGGCCGCCGCGCTCGATGAGGCTCAGGCCGCCGGTCGCAAATACATCAACGTCGCCAGCCAGCTCCTGAGCAGCAAATGAACGCCCTGTCCCCGGAAAAAGATCAGATTGTCCGGGACTTTCCCATCATCAACCAGCGTGGCCTTCATGCCCGCGCTTCGGCGAAGTTCGTCCAGCTGGCCAGCGGCTTCGATGCCTCGGTGCATGTCGAGAAGGACGGCGTCAAGGTCGGCGGCACCTCGATCATGGGCCTGATGATGCTGGCGGCAAGCCCCGGCTATTCGATCCGCGTCACCGCCAGCGGGCCGGAGGCCCGGCAGGTCATCGACGCCCTGGAGCAGCTGGTGGCGTCCCGCTTTGGCGAGGAATGCTGAGTGCAGATGCGCGTCTGAGAGACATGCAGGGATAAAGATTTCTTTATATCCCATTGTCGACCCTGCTCCGATCTGCTAGTCAGGCCGGCAATTCGCGCCCTTCGACGCGCCGACCGGCGCGGGCGTGTCCGCAACAAATTCGCAAGCACAACATTCGCATCGGAGTACTGCCATGACGGGTAGCAAGGACTATGTGGTCGCCGACATCTCGCTTGCCGGCTGGGGCCGCAAGGAACTCGAGATCGCCGAAACCGAAATGCCGGGCCTGATGGCCTGCCGTGAGGAATTCGGTCCCAAGCAGCCGCTCAAGGGCGCGCGCATCACCGGTTCGCTGCACATGACGATCCAGACGGCGGTGCTGATCGAGACGCTGAAGGAGTTGGGCGCCGATATCCGCTGGGCCTCCTGCAACATCTTCTCGACCCAGGACCATGCGGCCGCGGCCATCGCCGAAGCCGGCATCCCGGTGTTCGCCGTCAAGGGCGAGTCGCTCGAGGAGTATTGGGACTACACCGACAAGATCTTCCAGTGGGCCGATGGCGGCCTCTCCAACATGATCCTCGATGATGGCGGCGATGCCACCATGTACATCCTGATCGGCGCCCGCGCCGAGGCAGGCGAGGATGTGCTGTCCAACCCGCAGAGCGAGGAAGAGGAATACTTCTACGCCCAGGTCAAGAAGCGCCTGAAGGCTTCGCCCGGCTTCTTCACCAAGCAGAAGGCGGCGATCCGCGGCGTCACCGAAGAGACGACCACCGGCGTCAACCGCCTATACCAGCTGCAGAAGAAGGGCCTGCTGCCCTTCCCCGCCATCAACGTCAACGACTCGGTCACCAAGTCGAAGTTCGACAACAAATATGGCTGCAAGGAATCGCTGGTCGACGGCATCCGCCGCGGCACCGACACGATGATGGCCGGCAAGGTCGCTGTCGTGTGCGGCTATGGCGACGTCGGCAAGGGCTCGTCGGCCTCGCTCAAGGGCGCCGGCGCCCGCGTCAAGGTCACCGAGGTCGATCCGATTTGCGCCCTGCAGGCGGCGATGGACGGTTTTGAAGTCGTCACGCTGGAAGATGCGGCCCCCACCGCCGACATAGTCATCACCACCACCGGCAACAAGGATGTCGTCACCCTCGACCATATGCGCTCGATGAAGGACATGGTCATCGTCGGCAACATAGGCCACTTCGACAATGAGATCCAGGTCGCCGCGCTGCGCAATTTGAAATGGACAAACGTCAAGCCGCAGGTCGACATGATCACCTTCGCGGACGGCAAGCGGATGATCCTTTTGTCGGAAGGGCGGCTGCTCAATCTCGGCAACGCCACCGGCCACCCGAGCTTCGTCATGTCGGCATCCTTCACCAACCAGGTGCTGGCCCAGATCGAGCTCTACACCAAGCCCGGCCAGTACGAGAACCAGGTCTATGTCCTGCCCAAGCATCTCGACGAAAAGGTCGCGCGCCTGCATCTCGACAAGCTCGGCGCCCGCTTGACCGAACTGTCCGGTGAACAAGCCGCCTATATCGGCGTCACGCCGCAGGGTCCGTTCAAGCCGGAACACTACCGCTATTAACCAAAGCTAAAATTACTACCAGATATTGAGGCCGGGCGATTGACTTTTCGCCCGGCCATATTTTTGCGCGCCATCAGCCTTCACGGCGATTCGGCGAGGGGTTATTGTCAGGTGATTCGGCGATGCTTCCAGCCCGAGAGGGTCAAGAGAGGCACGCATCAGGGCGGTCTTGCATTCAGGCGGCGGAGAGGACCAAGACATGCCGGGGCAACACCCGCACAGAGCGGGACGGGCCGTTTCCGGCGGCCATGACGATTCGGGGATTGCTGGCTCCGCCCTGGAAGGCGGGAGCCTGTCCTGGCGCGCCCGCGCGTCGACATTTCTTGCCACCTCCGCGCTCACGGTCCCCTTGGCTGGCGCCGTCGCGCATGCCGAAACCGCTGCTGCCAGCGTCGCCGGACTGTCGCTGAGCGCCATCGAGGTCATGCAGCTTGCCGTGTTCGTCGGCGTGACTGGTGCCGCACTGATATCGGCCATCGTTCTCATCCGCGAAAGAGCCCGCACCTCGGCGGAGAATGTCGAACTCAGGAGCCGCTTGGCCGACATCAACGCGGCGCTCCGCCGTTCGGAGGCGCTGCTCAATCTGCGCGACCAGCGCGTCGTCGTCTGGGCCGCGGAAAACAAGAAGCCCGAGCTCATCGGCACATTGCCCGTCGAAAGCGGCGCTCCCGAGGATAGGGCCGCTTTTCTTGCTTTCGGCCGCTGGCTGATGCCGCGTTCGGCGGCGGCACTCGAACATGCCGTCGCGGGATTGCGCGAAAGGGCCAAACCCTTCGACCTCGTCATCGAATCGCAGGCCGGCGCGCCGCTCGAAGTGCATGGCCGCAAGAGTGCCGCGCATGTGCTCGTGCGTTTCGTCTCGCTCTCGGAGACGCAGCGCAGCCAGGCCAGGCTGAAGATCGAGAACCAGCGGCTGGCCGCCGACCACGACACGATGATCGGCCTGCTCGACGCGATGAACATGCCGGCATGGCTCCGCGGCGAGGATGGCGGGCTGAAGTGGGTCAACCGCGCCTATGCCGATGCCGTCGAAGCCGAAAATGCCGAAGCCGCGGTTCGGGAGAAAAGGGAGTTCCTCGGCGGTCAGGCGCGCGATGCTATTGCCGCCCAGCACAAGACGCATCCGGTTTTCGAGCAGTCGCTGTCCACCGTGATCGAAGGTGACCGCCGTGTGTTCGCGGTCACCGATTTCGCCGGCAGCGATGGCTCGGCCGGCCTTGCCTGCGACACCAGCGCCATTGAGGCCGTTCGCGGCGAATACGAACGGACGGTGCGAAGCCACGCCGACACGCTCGACCAGCTCAACACGGCGGTCGCCATTTTCGACATCGACGAGAAGCTGCGGTTCTTCAATCAGGCCTTCCAGAAGCTTTGGGGGCTGGACGCCGGCTTCCTGCACAGCGCACCCGACAATGCCTTGCTGCTCGACCGGCTGCGCAGCGAAGGCAAGATCGCCGAACAGCCTGAATGGCGCCGCTGGAAGGAAGGCCTGCTCGGCGCCTATCGCGCCGTCGAATCCCAGGAACATTGGTGGCATCTGCCGGATGGCAAGACCATTCGCGTCGTCGCCAATCCGCAGCCCAAGGGCGGCGTGACCTGGGTGTTCGAGAACCTGACCGAGAAGATGGACCTCGAAAGCCGCTACCAGACAGCGGTGCGGGTTCAGGGCGAGACGCTCGACAATCTTGCCGAAGGCGTGGCGGTGTTCGGACCCGACGGCAGGCTCCGGCTGTCGAATCCTGCCTTTGCCACTCTCTGGGGATTGAGCGGTGAAGCGGCCAAGCCCAGCGTCCATGTGTCGGCGATACGTGACCTCTGCGACCGGCAGGCCGCGGACAGCCCCTGGCCCAGCTTCGTTGCCGCCATCACCGGCTTTGACGACGAGCGCCGCGACCGCCACGGACAGACCGAGCTCAACAACGGCAATGTGCTGAGTTACGCCATGATCCCGCTGCCCAACGGGCAGGTGATGATGACCTTCGTCGACGTTACCGACAGCGTCCATGTCGAGCGGGCGCTGAAGGACAAGAACGAGGCGCTGCAAAAATCCGACCAGCTCAAGAATGAATTCGTCCAGCACGTCTCCTATGAACTGCGCTCGCCGCTGACCAACATCATCGGCTTCACCGAACTCCTGTCGCAGCCCACGACCGGTCCGCTGTCGCAGAAGCAGCGCGAATATGTCGAGCATGTCAGCTCGTCCTCCTCGGTCCTGCTCACCATCGTCAACGATATCCTCGACCTGGCGACGGTGGACGCCGGCATCATGCAGCTCGACATTTCCGAGGTGCAGGTCGATCGCACCATCGCCGCTGCGGCCGAGTTGGTGGCCGACCGGCTGGAAGAGCATTCGATCAGTCTCCAGGTGGACGCCGTTGCGGCGCCGAAGACGTTCCATGGCGATGAGGTCCGCGTCCGCCAGATCCTCTACAATCTGCTCAGCAACGCCGCCAATTACGCCCCGGAAGCCAGCATCATCCGGCTCACTTGCCGCCATCTGGCGGATGGGGTGGAATTCTCGGTTCATGACGACGGCCCCGGCATGCCGCCGGATGTGCTTGATTCGGTGTTCCGCCGTTTCGAGCCGCGCGCCAATGGCGGCCGCCGGCGCGGCGCCGGCCTCGGCCTGTCGATCGTCAAGAGCTTCGTCGAGCTGCATGGCGGCAGCGTTCGCATCGAAACCGGCAAGGACAAGGGCACGACCGTCATCTGCACCTTTCCAGACATGCCGGGCATCCGCGCCGCGGCCGAGTAGCGCGTTCGATGACCGGACTGGTGCTGGAGCGATTACTCGCCGACGAGACCCACACAGCGCGGCTGGGCGAAGATCTGGCGCTGTCGCTGCGCCCGGGCGACGTGATTGCCCTCAAGGGCGATCTGGGCGCCGGCAAGTCGACGCTGGCGCGGGCCTTGATCAGGACCCTGGCCGACGATGCCGGCCTCGACGTTCCGAGTCCGACCTTCACATTGGTGCAGAGCTACGACACCCGCATTCCGGTCCATCATTTCGATCTCTACCGCCTGTCCTCGGCGGACGAGCTCGATGAGCTTGGGTTCGACGAAGCCCTGGCGCAGGGTGCTGCTTTGGTCGAATGGCCGGAACGGGCGGAAGCCCATCTGCCGAAAACCACGATCCTGATAGAGCTCGTCCAGCATGGCGACGGCCGGCTGGCGCGATTGTCAGGGCAGGGTGATGCCTTCGATCGGGCGGCACGGTCGCTGGCCATGCGCGACTTTCTCGTGAACGCCGGCTGGGGGGAAGCGCAGCGCCGCCATTTCATCGGCGATGCCTCGGCCCGCTCCTATGAGATCGTTTCGCTGCCGGACCGAAAGCCGCAAGTGCTGATGAACTCACCACGGCTGGTGCTCGGCCCGCCGGTTCGCGACGGCAAGCCCTATGCAGAGATCGCGCACACCGCCCAGTCGGTCTCCGCCTTCGTAGCCATCGACCGCGCCTTGAAAGCGGGTGGGGTCAGCGTTCCGGAAATCCATGCCGAGGACCAGGAGCAGGGATTTTTGCTGCTCGAACATCTCGGTTCCGAGGGGTTTCTCGGCGGCGATGGCCAGCCGGTGGCCGAGCGCTACATGGCGGCGGCCGAGCTGCTGGCCATGATGCATGGCAGGACCTGGCCGCAGCGCCTGGAAACAGGACACGGCGGCTTCCACGATGTGCCGCCTTTCGACCGCGATGCCATGATGATCGAAGCCGATCTGCTGGTCGACTGGTATGTACCGGCGATATCGGGCGACCCGGCAAGTGACAGCTTGCGCGCCGGTTACCACAAGCAATGGAACGCGCTCCTCGACCGGCTGCAAGGCCGCGAGTACACGCTGATGCTGCGCGATTTCCATTCACCCAACATCATCTGGCGCGGTGATCGTTCCGGCCATGACCGGCTGGGCATCGTCGATTTCCAGGATGCGCTGATCGGCCCGTCCGCCTATGACGTCGCTTCGCTTGCCATGGACGCTCGTGTTACGATGTCGCCCGAGCTCGAGAGAGCGGCGCTCGACGCCTATGTCGCCGCGCGCCACGCAGCCGGTGCTTTCGACGAAGCAAGCTTCCTCGAAACCTACGCCGTCATGGCGGCGCAGCGGAATTCCAAGATCCTCGGCATCTTCGTCCGTCTCGAAAAGCGCGACGGCAAGCCCTATTATCTGAAACACCTGCCGCGCATCCGCGATTATCTGCGCCGGGCCTTGTCTCATCCGGCGCTGGCAAGCCTGCGCGAGTTCTACGACGCCCACGGTTTGCTGGAGGAGCGAGCGCTGTGACAGCAGGACCCGACACCGCCATCGTACTCGCAGCCGGGCTTGGCAAACGCATGCGGCCGATTACCGACACCATCCCCAAGCCGCTGGTCAGGATAGCCGGCAAGACGTTGCTCGACTGGAGCCTCGACAGCCTGGCCGCCGCCGGCGTCGGCAAGGCGGTCGTCAACGTCCACTACTTTCCCGAACAGATCGTCGCCCATGTCACTGCCCGCCGCGCGCCAAACATCGTCATTTCCGACGAGAGCGAACAACTGCTCGATTCCGCCGGCGGCATCGTCAAGGCGTTGCGGGAACTGGGCGATCAGCCCTTCTACATCCTCAACGCCGACACGTTCTGGATCGATGACGGTCCTCTGAATCTCCAGCGCCTCGCCCTTGCATGGGACGCGGCGAAAATGGATATTCTGCTGATGCTGGCGGATCTCCAACAGGCGACCGGACACTGCGGCAGCACCGATTTCCTGGTGGCGCCGGATGGCGGCTTGCGGCGTTCGAAAGGCGACCCGGCGGGGCTGATCTATGCCGGGGCGGCGATCGTCCATCCGCGCCTGTTCGAGGGTGCACCGGCCGGGCCGCACTCGCTCAACGCCTATTTCGATTCCGCCATCGCGGCCGGCCGCCTGTTCGGCATGCCGATGCATGGCCACTGGATCACCGTCGGCACGCCCGATGCCGTACCGCTCGCGGAAGCGGCGGTCGCCGGTGCGCTCATCGAGTCGCAATGAGCGGCTCCAGCCGCGTTTTCTCGATCCCGCCCGGAGCGCCGTTTCTGCCGACGCTTGCCGAGGCGCTGCTTGCCGGCCGTCTTGTCCCGGGGTTTCGATTTGACGGCGACCCGCTCGCTTTGGCCGATGTCACCATCTATGTGCCGACACGCCGTGCTGCGCGCGCTCTGCGGGGTGTCTTCGTCGACAGCCTGGCGGCACGCGGCGGCGGCGGCTCGGCGATCCTGCCGGTCATCCGGCCACTGGGCGAGTTCGACGAGGATGAGGCCGCATTCGAGACGGAGGCATCGGCGGCCATCGATCTCGCGCCGCCGATTTCGGCAACCGAACGCCTGTTGCTGCTGACGCCGCTGGTTCGGGCCTGGAAACGCCGGCTGCCGGCGCATGTCGCCGCCCTTTTCGCCGAGGAGATCGTCATCCCGGCTTCCACCGCCGACGCAATCTGGCTGGCGCGCGATCTCGCCCGGCTGATGGACGAGATCGAGACGGAAGGCACCGACTGGGCCAAGCTCACAGATCTGGTGACCGGCAATCTTGCCGGATGGTGGCAGGTGACGCTCGAATTCCTCGGCATCGTCACCGAAGCCTGGCCGAAATTCCTCGCGGAAAGCGACCGCTCCAATCCGGCCGCGCATCGCAGTGCGCTGATCCGCGCCGAGGCGGCGCGGCTGCTGCGCAATCCGCCCGCCGGCCCCGTTATCGCCGCGGGCTCGACCGGCTCGATACCCGCCACGGCCGAACTGCTTGCCGCCATCGCCGGCCTGCCCGGCGGCGCCATCGTGCTGCCCGGCCTCGACCGTACGCTGGACGAAGCGTCGTTCCAGGCAATCGCCGCGCCAGGCGCGCGTCCAGCCGTGCTCGGCCACCCGCAATATGGCCTGGCCAGATTGATCGCCAAGGTCGGCGGGCTGCGCGGTGACGTCGACGAGCTCGGCGTGGCCGAGCCGCGTCTGGCGCTCCGCGCCGCTCTTGTCGGCGAAGCGCTGCGGCCGGCCGAGACCACCGAACTCTGGGCCGAGACACGTGCGGGCTTCCCGGCCTCCGATATGGCCGGCGCCTTCGCCGGGGTGACCTTGCTCGAAGCTGCAAGCGAACGTGATGAAGCCGTCGCCATCGCCGTCGCGCTCAAGCGCGCGGTTGAACAGCCCAGCCAAAGGGCGGCTCTCGTCACCGGCGACCGCGCGCTGGCGCGGCGCGTCTCGATCGAGCTCCAGCGCTTCGGCGTCGCGGCCGACGATTCCGGTGGCACGCCGCTCGCCAACACCCCCGCGGCCAGCCTGCTCAGGCTGGCGCTCGAGGCATTATTCAGGCCAGGCGATCCGGTCGGCCTGCTGTCGCTGCTCAAGCATCCGCTGCTTGGCCTTGGCCTCGAACGGGCCGATGTGCGCCACGCGGCGGAACTGGTCGAGCTGGTGGCGCTGCGCGGCGGCACCGGCCGCCCCGACATCGTTTCGCTGCCGGAACTGTTTGAGGCCCGCCTCACCGGCCTGGGCGGCGGCAGCCGGCAGCCCTTCTGGTTTTCCCGGCTGACCGTGCGCTCCATCGAAACCGCCCGGAATTTGCTTGAACGTCTCAAGCAGGCGCTGGCGCCGCTCGCAGCCTTCCGCGGCCGGGACGATGCCGACCTTGCCGCGCTTGTCAGGGCCAGTGTCGCCATCCTCGAAAATCTCGGCCGCACCGTCGATGGCGGCCTTGCCGAACTCTATGCCGGTGACGCCGGCGAGAAGCTTGCCGAACTGCTGCGCGGGCTGGTCGCGGCTTCGGCTTCGCTATCCTTCGCGGCGACCGAGTGGCCCGATATCATGGCGGCGCTGATCGCGCCTGAAACGGTCAAGCCGGCACACGGCACCGACCGGAACATCGCCATCTGGGGCGCGCTGGAAGCGCGCTTGCAGACTGTCGATACGCTGGTCATCGGCGGGCTCAACGAGGGCGTGTGGCCGCGCAAGCCAGAGAGCGACCGCTTCATGTCGCGGCTGATGAAGACCGGCATCGACCTCGAACCGCCGGAACGGCGCATCGGCCTTGCCGCGCATGATTTCCAGATGGCCATGGGGGCTGGGAAGGTCGTGCTGTCCCGCTCGGCGCGTGCCGGCGACGCACCCGCCGTGCCATCACGCTGGCTGCAGCGGCTGTTGACCTTCATCGGCAACGATCAGGCAGCAGAGTTGCGCCGGCGTGGCGACGAACTGCTCGCCTGGGCGCGCGCGCTGGATACAGGCCCAAGGCAGGATTTCGCGCCACGGCCGCAGCCGAAGCCGCCCTTGTCGGTGCGCCCGACGCATTTCTCGGTCACCGAGATCGAGACCCTGCGCCGTGACCCCTACGCCGTCTATGCAAGACGCATCCTCGGCCTGATGCCGCTCGATCCGGTCATTCGCGATCCTGGTGCGGCCGAGCGCGGCACGCTGTTTCACGCCATCCTGCACCTGTTCTCAGGCAGCGTCGCCGATCCGCGCGCCCCCGATGCGCTTGCCGGCCTTATCGCCGCCGGCCGCGTCTGTTTCGTCGAAGCCGACCTTCCGGCGGATGTCGAGGCCGTGTGGTGGCCACGTTTCGAGAAACTCGCCGCAAACATCATCGAGTGGGAGCGCACGCGCGCCGATGCAGTGACAAGGCGCCATGCCGAGGAGCGCGCCGGAAAGACCGTCGTCGGCCAATCCGGCGTGACTCTGTCCGGCTACGCCGACCGCGTTGACCTTTTGGCCGGCGGCATGGCCGACATACTGGATTACAAGACGGGGTCCTCGCCGTCCAAGGCGCAGGCGCACACACTGCTTGCGCCGCAACTGGCGTTGGAGGGCGCGCTGCTCAGGCGCGGCGCCTTCAAGGATTTGGGCGCGCGCGAGCCCTCTCAACTGGCCTTCATCAGGCTGAAGCCGAATGGCGAGGTGTTCGAGGAATCCATCCTCGAACACAATCGCCAGCCGCGGACCGCGACCGACCTTGCCGAAGAGGCCTGGGCGCGGCTGGAAAAGCTGTTGATCCACTATGCCGATCCTGCGACGGGTTATCTGTCGCGCGCGCTGCCGTTCCGCGAAGGCGAGACCGATGGCGACTACGACCATCTTGCCCGCGTGCTCGAATGGTCGGCAGGCGGCGATGCCGGTGACGAGGGAGGGGAGGCATGAAAAAGGCCTATCCGATCCCCAGCGACACCGCGACCAGCCAGGCCCGCGCCGCCGATCCCGGCAATTCCGCCTGGGTGTCGGCGAATGCCGGATCCGGCAAGACCCATGTGCTGGCCCAGCGCGTCATCCGGCTGCTGCTGCGCGGCACCGATCCGTCGAAGATCCTGTGCCTGACCTATACGCGTGCCGCCGCCGCCAACATGTCGAACCGGGTGTTCTCGACGCTGTCGGAGTGGACGACGCTTGGTGACGCGGACCTTGCGGCAAAGGTCGAGGCGCTGGAGGGCCGCCGGCCCGATCTCGAGACCATGCGCCGGGCGCGGCGCCTGTTCGCCGAGGCGCTGGAAACACCCGGTGGGCTGAAGATCCAGACCATCCATGCCTTCTGCGAATCGGTGCTGCACCAGTTCCCGCTGGAAGCCAATATCCCGGCCCATTTCGAGATGCTCGACGGCCAGATGGAGGCCTCGCTGTTTGCCGCGGCTCGCCGCGAGATGATTTCGGGCACATCCGCCGGTGACAAGAATCTGGCTGAGGCTTTTGCCGCCATTCTCGATCGGGGCGGCGAAGCCGGGCTAGACGCCTTGCTGGGTGAGATCGTGCGCAAGCGCGACGGCTTGCGCAATTTCATCGACGCCGTCGGGCGTGACGGCACGCGCTTCCAGGCCCTGTTCGACGAATTCCATTTCCATCCAGGCCAGACGGCCGAGGGCATAGCCGCTTCGGTATGGCCGTTGCCGGGTTTCCTGCCCGACTATTTTGCCGGCTTCGCCCACGCAGCCGAGGCCACCGACGCCAGATCGGTGCTGAACAACATCCTGCCCTATGCGCGGCAGGCTTTCGCCGAGGGCGATCCCATTCGGCGCCTGCAACTGCTCGCGCGAGCCTTCCTCAAGACCGATGGCGACGCCTACGACCCGGCAAAGGCCTTCAAGAAGGCCCTGGTCGACCGGCTGCCGTATCTGGCGGAGCGCTATCTCTCGGCCGCCAACGCCATCGTCGAAACCACCGACCGGCTGGCCCTGTTCCGGATGCTGGAGGGTACAAGAGCGGCGCTGACCATCGCCGACTGGCTGATCGCCCGCTACGAAATGCTGAAGCGCAGCCGCGGCTTTCTCGATTTCAACGACCTGATCACCCGCACCGTCAACCTGCTGGCGCGACCAGACGCCGGCCCCTGGGTGCAGTACAAGCTCGACCAGGGCATCGACCATATCCTGCTCGATGAAGCGCAGGACACCAGTCCGGACCAATGGGAAGTGGTGAAACGGCTGGCGGAAGAATTCTTTGCCGGCTTGGGCGCGCGCGACAGGGTCCATCGCACGGTCTTCGCCGTCGGCGACGAGAAGCAGTCGATCTATTCGTTCCAGGGGGCTGCCCCGGACTCCTTCGCCGACAGCCGGCTGTTGTTCGCCGGACGAGTGCGTGACGCCGAGGCGTCCTTTGCCGACCTCAAGCTGACCTGGTCGTTCCGCTCGACCGACGATGTTCTGACCGCGGTCGACCGCGTCTTTGCCGACGCGAGCGTGCGGCGCGGCATCAGCCATGATCCCGATCCGCTGCGCCACCAGGCGATCCGCACCGACGCACCGGGCTATGTCGAGGTGTGGCCGTCAGTCGGCGCCGATGTCGTCGATGAGCCCGACGACTGGACGCAAGCCATCGACCATGCGCACGCGCCGGCGGTGCGCGTGGCCGAGAACGTCGCCGCCACCATAGCCGGCTGGATCGGCACCGGTGAGATCATCGAGGGTCGCGGCAAGCGGCTGCGGCCGGGCGATGTGCTTGTGCTGGTGCGCAAACGCGATCGCTTCGTCCATGCGCTGACCCGCGCACTCAAACGCCGCGACATTCCGGTCGCCGGCGCCGACCGGCTGAGCCTGCCCGGGCACATCGCGGTCAAGGACCTGATTGCGCTCGGTCACCTCCTCATCCAGCCGCAGGACGACCTGTCGCTCGCCGCGGTACTGCGCAGCCCGATCTTCGATCTGCCGGAAGAGACGCTTTTCACGCTCGCCGCGCAGAGGCCGGCTGGCCTGTCGTTGATCGCATCGCTGCGCCAGCACGCCGGCGAAAGCGAGAGAATGGCGAAGATCGTCGCTCAGGTCGACATCTGGACGAACGAGGCCGCCTTCAAACCGGTGTTCGAGTTTTACGCTTGCCTGCTGGCGCGCGATGGCGTGCGCCGCAAGATGATCGCGCGGCTTGGGCCCGAAGCCGGCGACATTCTCGACGAGTTCCTGAGCTTCTGCCTTGCCGAGGAGCGGACCGGCCTGCCGGGGCTGGAAGCCTTCCTGTCGACGCTGGAAAACGCCGGTCCCGAGATCAAGCGGGAGATGGACCAGACCCGCGACGAGGTCCGAGTCATGACCGTGCACGCTGCCAAGGGGCTGGAAGCGCCGGTCGTGTTCCTGGTCGATGGCGGTTCCGCCCCGTTCAGCGACCAGCATTTGCCGCGCCTGATGCCCTTCGACGGCTCCGGCGCGAACTGGGACGGCAAGGGCTATCTCTGGCGCTCGGCCAGCGACGTCGCCAACGGCTTTTCCAAAGCAGCGGCAGCGCGGGCACGGGAACTCGCCGACGACGAATACCGCCGGCTGCTCTATGTCGGCATGACCCGTGCCGAGGACCGGCTGATCGTCTGCGGCTATCACGGCAAGCGGGCGCCGAACGCCGGCACCTGGCACTCGATCGTCAGCCGCGCGCTGATCGGCGCGCCGGAAAGCGAACAGCGTGCGCATCCCGCCGGCGGCGAGCCGGTGCATCGTTTCCATGTCACCAAGCTGCCGCCGGTCGCACAGGCTTCCAGCGAGCAGGCGCGGCGGACGGATGCTTTCGGACCTTTGCCGGCGACTTTGTTCCGGCCCTTGCCGCCCTTCGAGGATCTGCCGCGTCCGCTGTCGCCATCCGGTGCCTCGGCGCTGATAGACGAAGGCAAGGAAGCTGTGGTCGACAAGACGTCTCCGGTGCTGGACGCCGATGCCGAGCCGGGCTTTGCCGTGCTGCGGGGGCTTGCCCTGCACAAACTGCTGCAGATGTTGCCCGGCATTGCGGAGCCTGACCGCTCGGACGCCGCCGAGCGCTATCTCGCACGAACGGGTGCTGATTGGCCTCCGTCAGAGCGTAAAAAGGCCCTGGCGTCGGTCACGTCAATCCTTGCCGATCCCGGCTTCGGTCAGCTGTTTGCACCGTCGTCGCGCGCCGAGGTCGCGATCATGGGCAGCCTGGAGGTCAAGGGCAAGAAGCGCTCGATTTCCGGCAAGATCGACCGGCTGGCGGTGACATCGGACAGTGTGTCGATCGTCGACTACAAGACCAATCGGCCGGCGCCCGGCTCTCTGGCCGAGGTTACGCCGGCCTATGTCCTGCAGCTCGCGCTCTATCGCGCCTTGCTGCAACCGCTCTATCCCGGCCGCATGGTCAAGGCGGCCTTGCTGTTCACCGAGGCGCCACGGCTGATCGAACTGCCGGCCAGCGCCATGGACGACGCTCTTGCTCGACTCACGCGAGCGTGACACAACACCTGCTTGAAGAAGGGCGCGATCGCCACCACATTTGGTGGTACAAAAACTTTCAAAAGGATTTTTCCATATGGCAACCGTGAAGGTCGACAAGAGCAACTTCCAGGCTGACGTGCTTGACGCCAACGTACCGGTCGTCGTCGATTTCTGGGCGGAATGGTGCGGCCCCTGCAAGCAGATCGCTCCGGCGCTCGAAGACATCGCCACCGAACTCGGCGCCAAGGTCAAGATCGCCAAGCTGAACATCGACGAGAATCCCGAGCTTGCCGCCCAGTTCGGCGTGCGCTCGATCCCGACGCTGATGATCTTCAAGGGCGGCGAAATGGCCGACATGAAGGTCGGTGCGGCGCCGAAGACCGCGCTGTCGCACTGGATCAATGGCAACCTCGCCTGACCTATCTGAAATTCCTGATATCAAGCCCGGCCTCGCGCCGGGCTTTTTGTTGGCGTCATTGGTAACAGGCTCTGGCCCTCACATCCGGGCAATCCATGTCTTCTGTTGGCAGCGCAAGCAGGGAGAAATGATATGACCGGATCCGCCAAGGCCACCGTCTTCATCGACAATGAGCGCGTCATCGTCACCGAATACCGCTTCCAGCCCGGCGACAATACTGGCTGGCATCGCCATGGCCATGACTATGTCGTGGTGCCGCTGATGGACGGCAAGGTGAAGCTGGTGACCAAGGATGGCGAGAACTTCGCCGAGATGAAGAAGGGCGCACCCTATTTCCGCAAGGAAGGCGTCGAGCACGACGTGATCAGCGCCAATGAGGGTGAATACGCCTTCATCGAGATCGAGCTGAAGTGATGGCGTGCCATCATCTGCCATCTTGATGGCAGGGGCAGGAAAGGCTATATCTTTTCAAAAGGGAGTTTGAAATGGCCGAACCCCAGCTTTCCGTCCGCAGCGCAAAAGCACGTGATCTTGCGCATCGACTCGCTCGTCGCGAAAACCGCTCAATAGCTGATATCGTCGAACGCGCGCTTGAATCCTATGAGATTCGCGAGGCCGGGCGAGAACCGGCATCCGCCTTCTACTCCCGCCTGACGGCAAGCGTTGGCGTCGACATCGATCTGGAAGAAATCATACGGGAAAACCGCAAGGTCCATACAGGGCCGGAGCTTTGATTTTCGTCGACACCAATGTGATTTCTGAGAGCCTTAGAAAGGCGCCTGACGCGGCTGTCATGGCTTGGCTGGTTCGCAACGATACCGAACTGGCGCTTCCCACGGTGGCGATTGCCGAAATCGCTTTCGGTATCCAAAAGATACGACCTGACGAGCGTGCCGATCGCCTGGAGCAAGGTCTCTCCCAATGGCGCCATCGCTTTGCCGGTCGCATTTTTGGGCTGACGGAGGAGGCGGCTCTGGCTTATGGCGAGATTATGGGAACGGCGACGCGCAAGGGCCGGGGCATGTCGGCACCCGATGGCATGATTGCAGCGATAGCGCGCGTGAATGGCGGTCGGCTGGCAACGCGTAACCTGAACGACTTCGGCCCGGCCAACCTCGAGCTGATCTCACCTTGGGATTTCTAATGCATGTCGCCCAAAAGTGATCTCGGTTTTGGGAAGACGACATGCATAAAAACAATGGCCTAAAGCGGGTCACCTGAATTCGTTCAGACGCGACACGCGTTAGGGCGTTTCACCGTTTCACGGAAAAGGAGGAATGCTCTACCAATCGGCGATGCGGTCGCCGCCGGCGAACTGTGCGCTTTTGCCGGTGTATTCGAACAGCTCGATCTTCACGCCGTTGGGATCGCGGATCCAGGCCTGGAAAGTGTCGTCGCAGGCGTGCTTCTTGGCCGTGACGTCGATGCCCTTCGATTTGATGTGATCGATCGCAGCATCGATGTTTTCCACCTCAAGGCAGAAATGGTTGATCTGGTTCTGCTCGGTGTAGGCCGTGCCGTCCTTCTGGAACACCTCGATGTGGCTGCGCCCGCCGCAATTGAGGTAGAACCCGAAAATCTTGCCGTCGCGCAGGAAATTGAACTGCGTATCCAGGCCCAGCACGTCGCGATAGAAGCTTCGCGTTGCCTCCAGGTCATGCGCGAAGATGCAGACGTGAGCGAGCTGCTTAACCTTGATCATGACGGGTTCCTCGCAACTCCGACCTCAGGTCGGCGGAGTGCCGTTCTCGGCCAGCACCGCGCCGGTCAGATACAACGAACCGCTGATCAGGATGCGTGGCGCCGGGCCGTCCCAGGTGTCGCGCAGCAGCATCAGCGCGCTGGCGACGGAACTCACCGGCTCGGCGGTCAGCCCGGCTTCCGTCGCGCGGATCGCCAGTTCGTCATTAGGCACGCCGGCCTCGCTGAGGCTCACCGGCACCGTGTAGACATGCCGGGCGAGGCCCTTGAAGGCACGGAAATAGCCGCTCTGGTCCTTGGTGTTGATCATGCCCGAGATGAGGAACAGCGGACGCGGGTTCTTCTCTTCCTGCTCGGCCAACGCTTCGGCAACCACCACGCCGGCTCCCGGATTGTGGCCACCGTCGAGCCAGATATCGGCGCCCTTGGGTGCCAGTTCGGCCAGCCGGCCCTGCATCAGCTTCTGCATGCGGCCGGGCCAGGCGACATTGATCATCGCCTTTTCGGCGGCGCGATGGCTGATCTCGAAACCGGCCGCCTTGACCGCGGCAATCGCCGCCGCCGCATTGGCGAACTGGTGGCGGCCGGGCAGCCTGGGCGGCGGCAGGTCCATCAACCCGTCTTCGTCCTGGTAGACCATGCGGCCGTTTTCCTCGAAGGCAAGGAAATCCTGGCCGTAGACGAAGGTGGGGCATTCAAGCCGCTCGGCGGTTTCGATCAGCACCTGCAGCGCCGTTTCGCTCTCCTGCGCGCCGATGACCACCGGACAGCCGGGCTTGACGATGCCGGCCTTTTCGGCCGCGATCAGTTCGACCCGGTCGCCGAGATAGGCCTCGTGGTCGAGCGACACCGGCATGATCACCGACACGGCGGGCTCCTTGACGACATTGGTCGCGTCGAAGCGGCCGCCGAGCCCGACCTCGATGATGGCGGCGTCGGCCTGGTGTTCGGAAAACAAGAGGAAGGTGACTGCGGTGAGAATCTCGAAGACGGTGATCTTCTCGCCCTCATTGGCCCTGGCGGCACGGGCAATAGCATCGGCGAAAACCCTGTCTTCGACCAGCCTGCCGCCGCCATCGGCAGCCAGCCGGTAACGCTCATGCCAGTTGACCAGATGCGGCGAGGTATGGACATGGACGCGGTAGTCCGCGGCCTCGAGCAGGGCGCGCGAAAAGGCGGCGCACGAGCCTTTGCCGTTGGTGCCGGCGATGTGGATGACCGGGGGCAGCCGATCCTGCGGATTGTCAAGCCGCTCCAGCAGCCGCGAAATGCGGTCGAGCGAAAGGTCGAAGCCTTTCGGATGAAGTGCCATCAGGGCTTCGATTTCGCGGTCGGCGGCAAGCGTCGTCATGGGTAGAATCCTAGCGCATGAGCCTGAAAACCAGAATCGTTTCGGATGGCCATGGCAATCAAAAGCTACAGCGCGCCGAAGCCGTCGTGCAATCGCGGTCGCGGCGCTTCGTGTCGCTTCAGGCTTGCGGCCGAGCTTCCGCGGCGACCGCTGCCGGCGGCAGGATTTCCGGCTCCAGCGGCTTTTGCTCCTCCGGCAGCTTGAGCAGCATCTTGAGCAGCCGCGATATGGTTTCGCGCAGCTCCAGCCGCGACACCACCATGTCGACCATGCCGTGCTCCATCAGATATTCGGAGCGCTGGAAGCCGTCGGGCAATTTCTCGCGGATCGTCTGTTCGATGACGCGCGGTCCGGCAAAGCCGATCAGCGCGCCGGGCTCGGCGATGTGCACGTCGCCCAGCATGGCGTAGGAGGCGGTCACGCCGCCCGTGGTCGGGTTGGTCAAAACGACGATATAGGGCAGGCCGGCTTCCTTCAGCCGGTCGACACCGATCGTTGTCCGCGGCAATTGCATCAGGGACAAAATACCTTCCTGCATGCGCGCGCCGCCGGAAGCGGCGAACAGGATCAGCGGCCGCTTGCGCTGCAGGGCCACTTCGAAGCCATGCACGATGGCGTCGCCGGCAGCCATGCCGAGCGAGCCGCCCATGAAGGCGAAGTCCTGCACCGTGACCACCACCGGCAGACCCTCGACGGTGCCCAGCGCATTGATGATCGCGTCCTCAAGGCCGGTCTTGGCCTTGGCGTCCTTCAACCGGTCGACATAGCGCTTCTCGTCGCGGAATTTCAGCGGATCCTGCATCACCTTGGGGTTGTCCAGGGTCTCGTATTTGCCGCCATCGAAGAAGAATCTCAGCCGCTCCTTGGCCGAGATCTTCATGTGATGGCCGGACGAAGGAATGACGAACTGGTTGGATTCCAGGTCCTTGTGGAACACCATCTCGCCGGTCTCCGGATCCTTGATCCAGAGATTCTCGGGCATGTCGGTGCGCCGGCCGAGCATCGAATTGATCTTCGGGCGAACGTAATTGGTGATCCAGTTCATCGCTTCGGCTCCTGTCCTGACGAAGATTTGGCTAAAGACGTAGGGAAACTATTCGGCAGCAGCAAGGCGGGCCGAGCGCACACCTTGCGCAAGGCCGCTGACCAGCGTGGCGACGGCTTCGGCCGGATCGGCGGTCTTTTCGCCCTTCGGTCCCAGCACATTGGCCACCGCATTGACGATCGCGGTGCCGACGACGACGCCGTCGGCATTGGCGCCGATCACCCGGGCCTGCTCGGCGGTCTTGACGCCGAAGCCGACGCAGACCGGCAGGTCGGTGTGGCCCTTGATGCGCTTGACCGCCGCCGCCACCTTGCCGGTGTCAGCCAGCGCCGAGCCGGTGATGCCGGTCATCGAGACGTAATAGACGAAGCCCGACGTGTTCTGCAGCACTTTCGGCAGGCGCTTGTCGTCGGTGGTCGGCGTCGCCAGCCGGATGAAGTTGATGCCGGCCTTGAGCGCCGGAATGCACAGTTCCTCGTCCATCTCGGGCGGCAGGTCAACGACGATCAGCCCGTCGATGCCGCTGGCGATCGCGTCCTTGAGGAAGCGGTCGACGCCATAGATGTAGATCGGATTGTAATAGCCCATCAGCACGATGGGCGTCTCATTGTCGCCAGCACGGAAGTCGGACGCCATCTTCAGCGTCTTGACCAGCGTCTGGCCGCCCTTCAGCGCCCGCAGGCCCGCTGCCTGGATCGCCGGGCCGTCGGCCATCGGATCGGAGAACGGCATGCCGAGCTCGATGATGTCGGCGCCAGCCTTGGGCAGTGCCTTCATGATCGACAAAGAGGTGTCGTAGTCGGGGTCGCCGCCCATGAAATAGGTGACGAGCGCCGGGCGGCCCTCGGTCTTCAGCTTCGCCATGCGGCGGTCGATGCGGGTCACCATGATCAGATCTCCATGCCCAGCATCGAAGCCACCGTGTGCACGTCCTTGTCGCCACGGCCGGACAGGTTGACGATGACGATCTGGTCCTTGTCCATGGCGGGCACGATCTTCACCGCATGCGCAATGGCATGCGCGGATTCCAGCGCCGGGATGATGCCTTCGACGCGCGTCGTCAGCTTGAAGGCCTCCAGCGCTTCGTCGTCGAGGATCGGCACATATTCGACGCGGCCTGAATCACGCAGCCACGAGTGCTCCGGGCCGACACCAGGGTAATCGAGGCCGGCCGAGATCGAATGGCCATCCATGATCTGGCCGTCAGAGTTCTGCAGGAGATAGGTACGGTTGCCGTGCAGCACGCCGGGCGCGCCGGCATTCATCGACGCGCAATGCTCGATGCCGTCGAGACCGCGCCCGCCGGCTTCGATGCCGATGATGCGGACATCCTTGTCGTCGAGGAACGGATGGAACAGGCCGATGGCGTTGGAGCCGCCGCCGACAGCGGCGATGATCGTGTCCGGCAGCCGGCCCTCCTGTTCGAGGATCTGCGCCCGCGCCTCGATGCCGATCACCGACTGGAAATCGCGCACCAGCTCCGGATAGGGATGCGGGCCCGCAGCGGTGCCGATCAAGTAATAGGTGTCCTCGACATTGGTCACCCAGTCGCGCAACGCCTCGTTCATGGCGTCCTTCAGCGTGCCGTGACCGGCGGTCACCGGCCGCACTTCGGCGCCGAGCAGCTTCATGCGGAAGACATTGGGGCTTTGCCGGGCGACGTCGGTGGCGCCCATATAGACGACGCAGGGAAAGCCGAAGCGGGCCGCGACCGTGGCCGACGCCACGCCGTGCTGGCCGGCGCCGGTCTCGGCGATGATGCGCTTCTTGCCCATGCGCTTGGCCAGCAGGATCTGGCCGAGGCAATTGTTGATCTTGTGCGAACCGGTATGGTTCAGATCCTCGCGCTTGAAATAGACCTTTGCGCCGCCGAGATGCTTCGTGAGGCCTTCGGCGAAATAAAGCTTCGACGGCCGTCCGGCATAGTGGGTCGACAGGTCAGTCAGCTCGGCCCTGAAATCCGCATCGTTCTTGACCTCGTTCCAGTGCCGCTCCAGATCGAGGATCAGCGGCATCAACGTTTCGGCAACGAAACGACCGCCGAAAATGCCGAACATGCCCTGTTCGTCGGGTCCGGTGCGGAAGGAATTGGGTGTCGCCGGCTTGTTCATCGCCGATCTCCTGGCTTGTCGTTTACAGCACGCTCAGGCTGCGCGGGTGTTCCGCGCGGCCCTGACGGCCCGGAAAAACTGTTCGATCAGCGCCGGATCCTTGATGCCCGGCGCGCTTTCCACGCCTGAGGAAATGTCTATTCCGGGCGGGTCGGCAAGCCGAAGGGCATCGCCGATATTGGCGGCGTTGAGCCCACCGGAAAGCATGTAATCGACGCTGCCGTCAAGGCCGGCGAGGATGTGCCAGTCGAAGGCCACGCCGTTGCCGCCCGGCAGTTGCGAGCCTTTCGGCGGCTTGGCGTCGAACAGGAACCGGTCGGCTATGCCGATGAACGGCTTTATCCGTTCGAGATCGGCGGCCTCGCTGAGCGGCAGCGCCTTCATCACCGGCAGGCCATAGCGGGCTTTGACCTCGGCGACGCGATCGGGCGTTTCCGCACCATGCAGCTGCAGCATGTCAGGCTGCATTTTGGCAACGATTTCATCAAGGAAGGCGTCGCTGGTATCTACGGTGACGGCAACCGCCATCGCCTTGCCGCGCGCAGTCTCGCGCAGACGGCCAGCCTCGGCAGGTTCGACATAGCGCGGGCTTTTGGCGAAGAAGATAAACCCGACATGGCTGGCGCCGCCGGCCAGCGCCGCGGCCATTGCCCCGTCGGTCTTCAAGCCGCAGATCTTGATGTCGAGTGCCATGGCGCGGGAATTGGCATGAAAAGCGAAAAGAGTCGAGAAAAAGCATGCTGTTTGCCGACACGGCCAAAGGCGCTACCTATGGATGAACAGGACACGGCGGGAGCACGATCATGACCGACAGGACAATTGCCGAACTCAGGCAGAAGGTCGCGCAGGCGCGCGAGGTCATCGCGCACCTGATCGACAAGGCTGCCTTCAACGGCGCCGAAGCGCACCGGGCGCTCGACTATTTCGGCGGCGATGAATTCGACGGCAATTTCCTGCCGTGGCCGCATCATGGCGATGAGGGGTTGCGGCCTGAGGACTTGAACGCCGCAAACGACGACTGAGCGATCTACTCGAACATGATCGCCTGCAGCGCACCGCCATTGCGCTTCAGCCAGTCCTTGCAGCGATCGGTGTCGGGGCAGAGCTTTTCGCACAATTTCCAGAATTTCGGACCATGGTTCATCTCCTTGAGATGCGCCACTTCATGCGCGACGAGATAGTTGATGACCGGCGACGGCGCCATCATGATGCGCCAGGAGAAGGACAGATTGCCTTCGGAGGTGCAGGAGCCCCAGCGGCTCGACGTGTCCTTGAAGCGGACGGCCTTGGCGCGTTTGCCTAACGCCTGGGTGTGCTTGAGCACCAGCTTCTCGATGTCCTTCTTGGCCTCGCGCTTGAGAAAGTCGGCGATGCGGCGCGGTAGGTGTATGCGATCGCCGTGCACGATCAGCAGCGGGCCGCGCTCATCGCTCGACACCGTCACGGTCCCGCGCTTTGATGGCTCATGGACGATGCGGTGCGCCACGCCACGCACCGGGATCCTGATGCCGGGCCGCACCTGCGGCCGCGTCGGCACCTTGGCCAGTCGCTGCTCCAGCCAGTCCTGGTGCCGCTCGAGGAACCTGTCTACCTCGCCGCGGCGCAGGCCTGGCGGCACGGTGATGCGCAGACCCTGGCCGCCTGAATCGATGCGCAGCGTCATTCGGCGCGCCCTGGCGCTCTCGACGATCTTGAGCGGCAGCGTGCGGCCGGCGATGCAATATTCGCGTTCCACGACAGGCGTGGGCTTGGGCTTTGTCAGATTGCGAAAGAAGCCGAGAGTCATGGCGGGACGATACGCGATTCGAGAAAAACGACTAGAACAAAAAAGAAACGGCGCCGCTCGCGCGACGCCGTCGTCATACCTTGGCCTGTCCTACAGCGCCGCGCGTCCTCTGGGACGCGCAAAGGACGCTGTAGCACTTTAAGTTGGCGCATGACCCGAAAACCGGTTCCGGTTTTCGGGGTTATGCGTCGGGCCTCAGTCGTCAAGCAGGTTCGAACCCTTGCCACGCTTGGTGGTCGTCGTTCCGGCGCCCGGATCGGTCTTCGTCGGAGCCGTCGACTTGTTGCGGTTGGCCATGAACCGGTCGAACTCGTCCTGATCCTTGGCGCGGCGCAATTCGCGGGCATACTCGTCGAACTGGGTCAGCATCTCGTCGAGCTTGCGACGCTCTTCGTTCAGGCGCTCCAGTTCCTTTTCGCGCCAGTCGTCGAAAGCGACGTTGCCGGTGCGGGCGGAGCCATTGCCCCAGCGCGCGGCCTTGTCGGAACCGCGGCGGCATCCGGCGAAGATGCCGTCGGTCGCGCGGTTGACGTCACGCTTGAAGCCATCGAGGCGGTCGCCCCAGATGATGTAGGCGAGCATGGCGAAGCCGAGTGGCCAGAACACCATGAAACCCACAACCATCAACGCGATGGTTGCGGGCGTCCAGGCCGGACGGATCAATGCGGATGTGTTCATTTTCTCCCATTCCTTCGGTTGGAGACAGCCAAACCCGGCTGCGTGGAATCGAAATGGGAAGAGAAAAACGGCGATTCAAGACAATGTCCGCCAAATCCGGACAAGCATCTGAAATGATTACCGCTTTTTGATCATATCGAGGGAAAGCACGACCAACCCGGCAATCAGGCCCCAGAATGCGGCGCCAACGCCGAACAGCGTCAGGCCCGACGCGGTGACGACAAAGGTGACGGTGGCGGCCATGCGATCCGCCTCTTCCTTCAGCGCGATAGACAGCGCGTTGGCGAGCGACGCCATCAGCGCCAGGCCTGCCACCAGCACGATCAGGCTCTGCGGCAGCACCGCGAAGATCGCCACCAGCGAAGCGCCGAAAATAGCAAAGATGAGATAGGCGAGCGCATAAAACGGCCCGGTCTTCCAGCGCTCGGCGGGATCGGGGTGGACGTCCGGCCCGGTGCAGATCGCCGCCGAGATCGCCGCCAGATTGGTCGTCGAGCCGCCGAACGGCGCCGACAGCAGCGAAAACAGGCCCGTGACACCGATCAGCGGGCCGGGCTCCGGGTGATAGCCGGCGGCGCGCAGCACGGCGAGGCCGGACAGGTTTTGCGACGCCATGGTGACGAGGTAGAGCGGCAGTGCCAGGCCAATCACCGCCTTGGTGGTGAAGTCAGGCGCAATCAGCGTCAGCGTCGACAGTTCCGGTGTCGGCAGGCCACCGACACGGCCGGTGAGGAAAGCGGCGAGGCCACCGCCGATCAGAACCGCCAGCACCGACAGCGCCGGGTTGAACAGCCTGATAACGAAGAAGACGGCGATCAGCGGCAGGATCAGCCACGGGTCGATCGGAATGGTCTTCACCGCATTGAGCGCGAAGGTGACGACGATGCCGGCCAGCATGCCCGAGGCGACGGAGGGCGGTATCCTCGAGATCAGCTTGGTCAGGGGCCGAAACAGCCCTGTGGCGATCAGAAGGACGCCGGTGACGATGAAGGCGGCGACGGCCTCGCTCATCGAAAAGCCGCTCGATGCCGCGATCAGCGCCAGGCCCGGCGTCGACCAGGCGGTGATGACAGGCATTTTCGTGCGCCATGACAGCCACAGGCTCTCGATCGCCATGGCCAGGCAGATCGTCGTCACCCAACTTGCCGTCTCGATCTGCGTCGCACCGACTGCGGTGGCGGCTGCGATGACGATGGCCAGCGTGCCGCCGAAGCCGACGATCGCCGCGACGAAGGCGGATATCGGGATGGAAAGGCGCATCAGTTTCCCCTCTGCGCCATCGCATCGACGGCCCGCACCAGCATGTCGAGATCTTGGGGTCGCGACAAGCGATGGTCGCCGTCGGGGATCAATGACAGTGTCACGTCGTCGGCGGGCAGCAAGCTGACCAGCTTCAGTGCGTGGCTTGCAGGCACGTCCGCATCGGCCAGGCCCTGCAGGATGTGCACCGGGCAATGGGTGTCGATCGGGCCTGTCATAACCCGGTTGTAGCGCCCGTCCTCGATCAGGGCGCGGGTGTAGATGTAGGGTTCCGTGGAATAGTCCGACGGCTCTTCGAAGAAACCTTTTTTGGCGAGATCGCGCTTCTGCGCCTTGGTCAGCACCGGTTCGACCAGGTCGGCGGTGAAATCCGGGGCTGGCGCCAGCAGCACCATGCCGGCGACGTTGCTATCGCCTGCCTTGCGCAATTCCTGCACCATGCGCAGCGCGATCCAGGCGCCCATCGAGGAGCCGACCAGGATCTGGCTGCCCCGGGTGAAATGCCGGAACACGGCAAGGCTCTGCGCAAGCCATGTCGAAATCGTGCCGTCGGCAAAGGCGCCGCCGGATTCGCCATGGCCAGAATAATCGTGGCGCAGGAAGGCGCGGCCTTCTTTCGCCGCCCAGTCCGTCAGCGTCTGCGCCTTCGTGCCCAGCATGTCCGACTTGTAGCCGCCGAGCCAGACGATGCCTGGCGCAGAGCCAGCAGTATGGCGCACCGCGATGCGCGATCCATCTACATCCAGAAAGATTGGGGGCGTAGCAGTCATGGCTTTTCCTCAACGCGGGTCTTGTGACACAGCCGGTGGCGTGGCGAAAAGTGCTCACGATGTTGTTTGTTTGGTGCAGAGCAGCGATCAGGGTGATTTTCTGTCAATGCTGTGCTATTGACTCCGCCCGCGCGCTCACCACATTGCGCGTCCACGCATCAACACTGACGAACCTGAACGAAACGGCCAAGGAGACCACGACCATTCGCAGACCTTTCAAAGCAGCGGCGCCGACCAAGGATGGCCCGCGCTCCAACCGTGACATCCGGGTTCCCCGGGTCCAGCTTATCGACGCCGATGGCCAGAACCGCGGCGATATTTCCATCAACGATGCGTTGCTGCTCGCCGAAGAGGCTGGGCTCGATCTCGTCGAGATATCGCCCAATGCGGTGCCCCCCGTCGTCAAGATCCTCGATCTCGGCAAGTTGAAATACGCCAACCAGAAGAAGGCGGCCGAGGCGCGCAAGAACCAGAAGGTCATCGAGATCAAGGAGATCAAGATGCGCCCGAACATCGACAGCCATGACTACGAGACCAAGATGAAGGCGGTTCGCCGCTTCTTCGAGGAAGGCGACAAGGTCAAGCTGACGCTGCGCTTCCGTGGCCGCGAGATGGCGCATATGGAACTCGGCATGCAGCTTCTGAACAAGGTCCGCGAGGAAGTGGCGACGATTGCCAAGGTCGAAGCGGAACCGAAGCTCGAAGGCCGCCAGATGATGATGGTGCTGTCGCCGCGCTAGAGCGATCCCCGTCAAAAGCAAAGGCCGCTTCGGCGGCTTTTGTTTTGTTTTGCCTCCGCCATGATTTCTCCGCAAGTTGCTTCGACAAGGATTCTGGTTGCCGGTCCTCGCGGCGAAAGGATTCTCCCATGACCGCTGCGGCACGTTCTACAAGTGAAATGGGTCGCTATCAGCGGCGCCGGCGCGTCCTGCTGGCGCTGCTAATCGGCGCTTTTTGCGCTTTGCTGATCTTCGGCGGCTCCCCGCACGATGAACTGACCCACGAACGCATAGAGGCGCACGGGATCGCCCTGATACTGATCGGAATCGGCGGCCGGCTCTGGTCGATCCTCTATATCGGCGGCCGCAAGTCGGCCGAAGTGGTTGCAACCGGCCCATATTCGGTGATGCGCAACCCGCTGTATTTTTTCTCCACCGTAGCGGCCGTCGGCATCGGCACCCAGACCGGCAGCGCGATCGTCGCGGTAGCGTCGGCGGTTTTGTGCGCGGCCGCGTTCCACATCGTCACGCTGCGCGAGGAACGGCATTTGACGACCGTGCTCGGGGCGCCGTACAAGGACTACGTTGCACGGGTGCCGCGTTTTTTTCCCAATCCCCGGCTTTATCGCGATCAGGCCGAGGTCACCTTCACACCGCGCATCTTCAATCACACGCTGCGCGACGGCTTGATGTTTCTGGTTTCCATACCGTTTTTCGAACTCATCGAGTCCGGACAGGAAAGCGGTGTAATTCCCGTCCTCTTCTGGCTGTATTGAGCTGCGGTAGGCAGTCAAAAGAGGCGACATGCATTAAATCCGCCTGAATTATCCTGCAAGCCGTCCCAACGATCGGCGGGGCCCTGTTTTCTTGGCCAGAAGCTGCGATCGCCGGCAAGTTTTTCGACGATCGGATTCCGCCATGGTCAATGAAATCAAGTCTGCGCCCGTCGAGGCACACGGGCTGGGCAACTACCAGCATATGCGCCGCATGGTGCTTGCGGTGCTGGTGGTGGTGCTGTTTCTGGCACTGCTGTTCGGCCAATCGACGTTTCCGCCTGAAACCTGGGTGCATGAGTCGATCGAAATGTTCGGCGTGCTGCTGATTTTCCTCGGCATCGTCGGGCGCCTTTGGGCGACGCTCTACATAGGCGGGCGCAAATCTTCCGAGGTGGTGACCGGCGGGCCTTACTCGATCACCCGCAACCCACTTTATGTGTTCTCGACCGTGGCCGCGGCGGGCGTCGGCGCCCAGATCGGCTCGTTCTCCGGCATCATCCTCTTTGCGCTGCTGTGCGCGGGTGCCTTCCACATCGTCATCCTGCGCGAAGAGAAGTTCCTCAAGGAAGCGCTCGGCGCGCCGTACCAGGCCTATCTGGAGAAGGTGCCGCGCTTCTTCCCGAAGCTGTCGCTCTACCAGGAGGGCGATACGGGCAGCTTCAAGCCCCGCCTGTTGCTGACCACGCTGCTCGACGGCCTGGTCTTCCTCGTCGCCCTGCCGGCCTTCGAGCTGATAGACGGAGCCCAGCTGTCAGGCATGTTGCCGGTCTGGTTCACGCTGCCCTGACCAAGGACACAGCGCCGCATCTCCACAGGTGTTGCACGCGGGCCGTCTTTGACGTATAGCACCGCCGTTCAAGAAAACCGCCCGGCAGGGCATGCCGTGGCGGTTTCATTTGCTTTTCGGGCTTTGGTCGGCCCGAAGCGAACAAGAAGCGCGATAGTGCGCCAACAATACGGAGTAGCAAAATGCCCAAGATGAAGACCAAATCGGCCGCCAAGAAGCGGTTCAAGATCACAGGTACGGGTAAAGTCCTGTCGGCTGCGGCCGGCAAGCGTCACGGCATGATCAAGCGTTCCAACAAGTTCATTCGAAATGCCCGCGGCACGATGGTTCTGGCTGAACCGGATGGCAAGAAGGTCATCAAGAATTTTCTGCCGAACGGTCTCTAGGGAATGATGCCAAAAAGTTGCAGACTTTTTGGAAAACATCATTCGCCAAAATAAGATCATTCGGTCCGGACACGCATTTGTTTTACGCAATTCCGAACGGAAAACCGCAAGGCACTTTTCCTGGAATTGCTTTTAAGGAGATCATGACATGGCACGCGTAAAAAGAGGCGTCACTTCGCACGCCAAGCACAAGAAGGTCCTGAAAGCCGCCAAAGGCTTCTACGGCCGCCGCAAGAACACCATCCGCATCGCCAAGCAGGCGGTGGAAAAGTCGATGCAGTACGCGTATCGCGACCGCAAGAACCGCAAGCGCTCGTTCCGCGCGCTGTGGATCCAGCGCATCAACGCCGCGACGCACGAGCATGGCCTGACCTATGGCCGCTTCATCGACGGCCTCAACAAGTCGGGCATCGAGATCGACCGCAAGATCCTGTCGGACATGGCCATCCATGAGCCGCAGGCTTTCGCAGCCCTGGTCGCCAAGGCCAAGGTGGCGCTCGAATATCTGAAGAACACCACGCCGAACGCTTTTGAAAGCGCTGTCGCCTAAGACCAGCGCTTCCCAAGCATTCGCAATTCTGATTTGGGGAACCCGCGCTGGCACGGCTGGCGCGGGTTTTTCTTTTGCCTGAACTTTCAACTTAAAAGTGACTTTCACTTTGAGCTGATTTCCAACGTAGCGAGTTTGACCGTGAACGACGCAACCACTGGCCTGGATACGCTTGAAAACTCACTTCTGGCCGAAATCGCCTCGGCCGCCGATGAGCCGGCCATCGAGGCCGTGCGCATCGCTGCTTTCGGCAAGAAGGGCGCCGTGTCCGAGATGCTGAAGACCCTTGGCGCCATGACCGCTGAGGAGCGTCAGGTCAAAGGCCCCGCAATCAACGGACTCAAGAACCGCGTCACAGATGCGCTGACGGTGCGCAAGGCCGAGTTGAAAGATGTGGCGATCACCGCCCGCCTCGCCGCCGAAAGGGTCGATGTGACGCTGCCGGTGCGGCAGTCGCCGGCCGAGCGCGGCCGTATCCACCCGATCAGCCAGGTCATCGATGAGATCGCTGCGATCTTCGGCGACCTCGGGTTTTCCATCGCGGAAGGTCCCGATATCGAGACCGATTACTACAATTTCACTGCGCTGAATTTCCCCGAAGGCCATCCGGCGCGCGAGATGCACGACACCTTCTTCTTCCAGCCGGACGAGAAGGGCGAGCGCAAGCTTTTGCGCACGCACACTTCGCCGGTGCAGATCCGCACCATGGAGACGAAGAAGCCGCCGATCCGCATCGTCATTCCGGGCAAGACTTACCGCCAGGATTCGGACGCCACTCACTCGCCGATGTTCCATCAGGTCGAGGGGCTGGTGATCGACAAGACGGCCAACGTCGCCAACATGAAGTGGGTGCTGGAGGAGTTCTGCAAGGCCTTCTTCGAGGTGCCGCAGGTCAAGATGCGCTTCCGGCCGTCCTTCTTCCCGTTCACCGAGCCGAGCCTCGAGGTCGACATCCAGTGCGACCGCTCGCGGCCGGGCGAAGTGCGCTTCGGCGAAGGCTCCGACTGGATGGAGATCCTCGGCTGCGGCATGGTCCATCCCAACGTGCTGCGCCATGGCAGGCTCGATCCGGACGAATATCAGGGCTTTGCCTGGGGCATGGGCATCGACCGCATCGCCATGCTGAAATACGGCATGCCGGACCTGCGCGCCTTCTTCGATGCCGACGTGCGCTGGCTGTCGCATTACGGGTTCAGGCCGCTCGACATGCCGACGCTGTTTGGGGGCCTGAGCGCATGACAGCGCCCTACGCCGGCGGCTGTCGCTGCGGCGCCGTGCGGTTCGAGGCATCGGCCGAACCGCACCACGTCAGCTATTGCCATTGCGGCGATTGCCGGCGGGCCAGCGGCGCGCCTGTATCGGCCTTTGTCGGCTTCCCGGCCGGTCAGGTCGCGTTCACCGGCAAGGCGCTGAAGATGTTCGAGAACGGCCCGGTGACGCGCTCGTTCTGCGGCACTTGCGGCTCACCCATCGCCTATGTCGACGAGCGGCTGGAAGACGACATCTACTTCATGCTCGGCGCCATGGACATGCCAGCCGATTTTGAACCCACGCTGCATGCCTATGTCGGCGAGCAGCTGCCCTACCTGCATATGTCCGACGACCTGCCGAGACATCTGAAATCAAGCGTCAAAAGACCAGACGGAACAGCCCCATGAAATTCACCCTCTCCTGGCTCAAGGACCACCTAGAGACCGACGCTACGCTCGACGAGATCGTCGAGCGGCTGACCTCGATCGGCCTCGAAGTCGAGCATGTCGACGACAAGTCAAGCCTGAAGCCCTTCGTCATCGCCAGGGTGCTGACGGCGGTCCAGCATCCCGATGCCGACCGGCTGCGCGTGCTGACCGTCGATACGGGCGACGGCAAGCCACCCGTGCAGGTCGTCTGCGGCGCGCCAAACGCCCGCGCTGGCCTGATCGGCGCCTTTGCCGCGCCCGGCACCTATGTGCCCGGCATCGACGTGACGCTGGCGGTCGGCAAGATCAGGGGGGTCGAAAGCCACGGCATGATGTGTTCCGAGCGCGAGCTGGAACTGTCAGACGAACACAACGGCATCATCGACCTGCCCGAGGATGCGCCGGTCGGCACCAGCTTCGCCGCCTATGCGCATATCGACGATCCGGTCATCGAGATCAATTTGACGCCGAACCGGCCGGATGCCACCAGCGTCTATGGCATCGCCAGGGATCTGGCGGCGAGCGGGCTTGGCCGCCTCGTTGGCGGCGCCATCATGCCGCATGTCGGCAATGGCATGTGTCCGGTCAAGGTGACGATCGAAGCGCCGGAGCTTTGCCCCGGCTTCGCGCTCAACCTGGTCAAGGGCGTCAAGAATGGGCCGTCGCCAAAATGGCTGCAGCAGCGGCTGATCGCCATTGGCCTGAGACCCATCAGCGCGCTGGTCGACATCACCAACTACGTCACCTTCGACCGCGGACGCCCGCTGCATGTGTTCGACGCCAGCAAGGTTGCCGGCAATCTCGTCGTGCGCCGCGCGCGCGATGGTGAAAAGGTGCAGGCGCTCGACGGCCGCGAATACACGCTGACGCCGGAAATGTGTGTCATCGCTGATGACAATGGCGTCGAGTCCATCGCCGGCATCATGGGCGGCGAGCATTCGGGCTGCGACGAGAACACGACCGACGTGCTGATCGAATCCGCCCTTTGGGATCCGATCACCACGGCGCGCACCGGCCGCACGCTCGGCATCATCACCGACGCGCGCTACCGCTTCGAGCGCGGCGTGGACCCCGAATTCATGGTTCCCGGCGTCGAGTTGGCAACGAAACTGGTGCTCGATTTCTGCGGCGGCACGCCGACCGAAATGGAAGTCGTCGGTTATGCCGACTATCAGCCGAAGATCGTTTCCTTCCCGCTGGCGGAAGTGAAGCGGCTGACCGGCATCGAGGTCGACGAGGATGAGAGCCTCTCTATCCTTGAGCGCCTGGGTTTCAGTGCAGAGCCAACCTATCGACCCCATGCCAACTATGTTGCTCCGCCGCCCGGCACACGAGATTTCTCGTCTCAAGAAAAGATATCGGGCGTCTTCGACGTCGCCGTGCCGTCCTGGCGCCCCGACGTCGATGGCAAGGCAGATCTGGTCGAGGAAGTCATGCGCATCCACGGCGTCGACAACATCGCGCCGCAGCCGCTCGGTGCGCATGACGCGGTCAACGCCAGGATACTCACCACGCTGCAGGTCCGTACCCGCACCGCCAAGCGCGCGCTTGCCGTGCGCGGCATGATGGAAGCCGTCACCTGGTCGTTCATTCCGGCCAAGCATGCCGAGCTGTTCGGCGGTGGCCAGACCGCGCTGAAGCTCGCCAACCCGATCGCCGCCGACATGTCCGACATGCGGCCGTCGCTGCTGCCCGGGCTGATCGCCGCTGCACAGCGCAATGCCGACAAGGGTATTGGCGACGTGGCGCTGTTCGAAGTGTCGGGCACCTATGAGGGCGACGGCGCCGACCAACAGCGGCGCGTCGCCGCCGGTGTGCGTCGCGGCACCGCCAAGCTCGACGGCTCCGGCCGCAACTGGGCCGGCAATTCGGGTGCGGTCGGCGTGTTCGACGCCAAGGCCGACGCAATCGCCGCGCTCGAAGCCTGCGGTGCGCCGGTCGAGCGGCTGCAGATCGAGGCCGGCGGCCCGGCATGGTATCATCCCGGCCGTTCCGGCACGATCAAGCTCGGTCCGAAAACCGTGCTCGGCACCTTCGGCGAATTCCACCCGAAGACGCTGGAAGGCCTCGATGTTTCCGGTCCGCTGTGCGGCTTCGAAGTGTTTGTCGATGCTGTGCCCGAGCCGAAGACCAAGCCGACGAAAACCAAGCCGAAACTGGAACTGTCCCCCTTCCAGGCGGTCAAGCGCGACTTCGCTTTCGTCGTCGACAAAACGGTCGAGGCCGGCACGCTGGTGCGCGCAGCGCTCGCCGCCGACAAGAAGCTCATCACCGCCGTCTCGGTCTTCGACATCTTCGAAGGCGCTTCGCTGGGCGAGGGCAAGAAGTCTATTGCAATCGAAGTGTCGATCCAGCCGGTTGAAAAGACACTGACCGACGAGGATTTCGAGGCACTGGCCAAGCGTATCGTCGAGAATGTCGGCAAGCAGACGGGTGGCGTTCTGCGCGGGTAGCCTTGCGAGCAGATGGCGAATCGCTCTCCAAAGGGCGATGGACCATCTGCGCTATTCCGGACTTCCTTTCGAAGAACAGCGCGCGGCGTTTCTCGCCATCGTGCTTGCCGACCCGCTGTTACGCGACGCGCTGGCGCGGGCTCGCACGCTCGACCTGCCGGACTGGCTGGTGGTGTCCGGCGCGCTCTACAACAGTGTCTGGAACCACCTGACCGGCAAGCCCCCGGGTTACGGCATCAAGGATGTCGACCTGTTTTATTTCGATGACGCCGATCTATCCTACGAGGCGGAGGATGCGGTGATCCGCCGGGCGGAGAAGCATTTCGAAGGACTGCCGCTGCCGGTCGAGGTGCGCAACCAGGCGCGGGTGCATCTTTGGTATCCGCAGAAGTTCGGACAGCCGTGCCCGCGCTATACGAGCGCCAGCGAATCCGTCAGCTATTTTGCGTCGAAGACCCATGCGGTGGGTGTGCGATACGATGCGGATGGGCAGCTCGAGATCGTGGCTCCATTTGGTCTTGACGATATTTTTTCGTTCCGCATCACACCGAACCGGGTGATGGACAATCAGCGCACGCATGAGGTGAAGGGCAGACGCGCCCAGGAGTATTGGCCGGAGACCACTGTCGTGCCTTGGTAGGGAGTTGCCGGAATGTTGGCGCGAGGCACCCCCCCTCTGGCCTGCCGGCCATCTCCCCCGCAAGGAGGGAGATTGGCAACTTCATCGGCGGCACCCTTCTTGCAACGTTGGTGATTGGCGAAAGCCGGCGTGACATCCGATCTCCCCCCTTGCGGGGGAGATGTCCGGCAGGACAGAGGGGGGTGCCTCGCGCCAACGTCACGCAACCTTCTGCACCATCGCGCATGAAAAGGGGCGCCGAAGCACCCTTTTCCGCTTACTCACCAGCTTTCACCCATTCACCAGCGCCAACTCCTTCTGCGCATAGCGCCTACCGACCACCTTGTCGGGCGACAGCGCATCGCCAATCGCCTGCACCTCGACCGCGCTCAGCGCGATCCCGGCCGCTGCCGCATTCTGCTCGAGATGGCGGATCCTTCTTGCACCGGGGATCGGCACGATGAAATCGCCCTGATGCAGCACCCAGGCCAGCGCCAGCTGCGCCGAGGTCACGGCCTTTTCAACAGCCAGCTTTTCCAACGTGGCGATGACGGCGGCATTGGCTTCCATCGCCTCGGCTTGGAAGCGCGGCAAGGTCCGGCGCCAGTCGTCGTCGCTCAAGGCCTCGGGCTTGCCGATCGTGCCGGTCAGCAGGCCACGGCCGAGCGGACTGTAGGGAACGAAGCCGATGCCCAGCTCGCGGCAGACGGCGAACACCTCGTCTTCCGGGTCGCGGCTCCACAGCGAATACTCGCTCTGCACGGCCGATATCGGATGAACGGCATGGGCCCGGCGGATGGTCGCGGCACTCGCCTCGGACAGGCCAAGCGCGCGCACCTTGCCCTCGCGCACCAGTTCGGCCATGGCGCCGACCGTATCCTCGATCGGCACGTTGGGGTCGACACGGTGCTGATAGTAGAGGTCGATCACATCGGTGCCCAGCCGTTTCAGCGAGGCCTCGGCGACCGCCTTGACGTGCTCGGGGCGGCTGTCGACGCCCGCCATGCGGTCGAGGCCTGTGCCTTCCTCCAAAATCTTGAAGCCGAATTTTGTCGCGATCGTCACCTTGTCACGCACCGACTTCAGCGCCTTGCCGAGCAGGATCTCGTTCTCGTAAGGGCCATAGACTTCCGCCGTGTCGAAGAAATTGACGCCGATGTCGACGGCGCGGTGCAGCGTGGCGATCGCATCGGCTTCCGCTTGGCCGCCATAGGCGAAGCTCATGCCCATGCAGCCGAGGCCGACGGGGTAGACGTTCAATTCAGTTCCTAGCTTGCGGGTTTGCATAACGCGTCTCCTTGTTGCGATGCGGGAAATAGCGCCTTGCCGTGTGTTCGATAATCGGCTTTCATTTGTACAGGCTGTCCTAAAAGATAGATCAATGAATCGCGCACATCTTTCCCAATTGGCCGTGCTGGCAACCGTCGCCCAATGCGGCAGCTTTCGCGGCGCAGCCAAGGAGCTAGCCATCGCGCCGTCGGCGGTCAGCCATGCGGTGTCCAGCCTGGAGGCGCGGCTTGGCGTTAGGCTGCTGGCGCGCAGCACGCGCAGCGTCGCGCCGACCGAAGAAGGTGCGCAGTTGCTGGAGCGGCTGCGGCCGGCGCTGTCGGAGATCGATCTGGCGCTGGAGGCGGCAATCGAGACGCGCGACCGACCGGCCGGCAATCTGCGGCTGACCGTGCCGCGCACCGCGGCCCATTTGGCGCTGACGCCGCGGCTCGGCGCCTTTGCTGCGGCCTATCCCGATATCGTGCTGGAGATTGTCATCGAGGACCGCTTCACCGACGTGGTGGAAGGCGGCTTCGATGCTGGCGTCAGGCTGGGCGAGAGCCTGCAGGGCGACATGATCGCGGTGCGCATCGGGCCGGACCTTCGCGGCGCGGTGGTTGGCGCCCCGGTCTATTTCGAGGCGAGCCCCAAGCCGCGCCACCCGCGCGACCTGGCCGGCCACCGCTGCATCCGCTTCCGCTTCTCCAGCGGCATCCTCTACCGCTGGGAATTCGAGAAAGGCCGCGAGACGATCGAGATGGCGGTGGAGGGACCGCTGATCCTCGATGAGGATCATCTGATCGCGCAGGCGGCGGTCGACGGCGCTGGGCTTGCCTTCGTCTTTGAGGATTATGTCCGCGCACCGCTCGCCGACGGCAGGCTGATCCGCGTGCTGGAGGATTGGTGCCCGCCCTTCGACGGCTTCTTCGTCTATTATCCGAGCCGCCGGCAGATGCGCCCGGCGCTGCGCGCCTTCGTCGATTTCTTCAAGGTGAGTGGATAGGTGCGCACTTCACCCCCCACAACGGTGAGGCGCCGGAAGAAACCGGCCCCTACATTCGTTCACGTCCCATGCAAGCATCGATCACCAACAGCACGACCAGCTACGGCTGGGGCGCGATCATTCTCCACTGGCTGATTGCGCTCATCTTCATCGGCCAGTTCGGACTCGGCTTCGTCATGGTGCGGCTGACCAGCCAGCGCACCGCCTTCGAGCTGATCCAGCTGCACAAATCCTTCGGCTTTCTGCTGCTCGGCCTGATCATCCTGCGCATCGCCTGGCGCCTGGGCAATGCAACGCCGGCGCTGCCGCGTTCGGTCGGGTCTGTGGAACGTCGGGCAGCACCGTTGGCCCATTTTGCGCTCTACTCATTCCAGCTTGCCTTGCCCTTGTCCGGCTGGGCGCTGGTGTCGGTCTCGATGCTGGAGATCCCCAGCCTGCCGTTCAACCTGTTCGTCATGCCGAACCTGCCGCTGGCCGAATCGGATGGTGCCGAAAGCTTCTGGGCGGCGGCGCATTGGTATCTCGCCTATGCCGGTATGGCGCTCGTGGCTCTCCACGTCGCGGCGGCACTGCGGCATCATTTCCAACTCCGGGATGGCGTGCTCACGCGCATGATCACGCCTTCGTCAGATCCGGAATAGAGCGAGCGGTTCATTCGTTCATGGAGTGAGGGGCGCAAGAAATGCGCTGCCTCCAACAAGGAACATCCCCATGTACACGCGCATCCTCGGATTTGCGGCGGTCGCCGCTTGCCTTGCCATGCCTGTTTCAGCGGCCGTCGCGCTTGATGACGCCGCCGGCAGCTATTCGATCAGCCCGGCCAGCTCCAGCATCCGCTTCTCCATCGACAAGGTCGGCGGCGGCGGCCTCAATGGCGCCTTTGCTCGCTTCAAGGGGTCGATCCGCATCGACAACAGCGATGTCGGGCGCTCGCAGGTCAATTTCACCATCTTTCCCGAAAGCGTCGGCACCGGCCAGGGCCGTATCGATGCCTTCCTGCGCTCTGACGCGGTGTTCGATGCCGCCAAGAACCCGGAAATCCAGTTCCGCTCGACCAGCGTGACCCGAACCAGCGACACCACGGCCCTCGTCAGCGGCCGGCTGACGGCGCGCGGCAAAACGTTTCCGGAAAAATTCACGGCCGAGCTTGGCGGTCTCAAGGCTGGCACCATAAAATTCCATGTCACCGGCAAGGTGTTGAGGTCACGCTACGGCATGGATGTCGGCACGCCGATCTATTCCAACATCGTCGACTTCGATATGACGCTGACCGGCAAAAGGGGTTAGCTCTCTGTCAGCACCTTTGCGATTGGCAGACACACCTCGCGCAGCGTCATCCTGGGGCGTAGCAAGGAGCGAAGCGACGCGGCGCAGACCCCAGGATCCATGCCGCGACATCAAGGCGTTGCCACGGTCCAGAATCCGTTCCGCTGCATTCCTTGGCGGATGTCGCGGCATGGATCCTCGGGTCAAGCCCGAGGATGACGAAGGCGCGGTTCGTTGGACAGTCTCGAATTGGCTTTTCTCCCGATTTCGGGCAAACCTCGTTGCCTGTAATCGTGATGGAGAAGCCTGATGTTCCGATGGGGTGTGTTGTCGACGGCCAAGATCGGCCGCGAGCATTTGTTGCCGGCCATGGTCGAGGCGGAGAACGGCGTGCTGTCGGCGATCGCCAGCCGCGACCTGTCGAAGGCCAAGGCGCTGGCCGACCGCTTCGGTGCGCGGCATGCCTTCGGCTCCTATGAGGAACTGCTCGCCTCGAACGAAGTAGACGGCGTCTACATCCCGCTGCCGACCTCGCAGCATGTCGAGTGGGCGGCCAAGGCCATCGAAGCCGGCAAGCACGTGCTGGTCGAAAAACCGCTGGCGCTCGACGCCAAGGACATTCTTCCGCTGATCAAGCTGCGCGACCAGAAAAAGGTGCTGGTCTGCGAGGCCTTCATGGTCATCTACCACCCGCAATGGATCAAGGTACGCGACCTCATCGCCAGCGGCGCCATCGGCCGGCTGCGCCATGTGCAGGGTGCCTTCTCCTACTACAACGTCGACCCCAGCAACATGCGCAACCAGCTCGACCTCGGCGGCGGCGCGCTGCCCGACATCGGCGTCTACCCGACCGTGTCGACGCGCTTTTCGACCGGCAAGGAGCCGCTGCGCGTGCAGGCGACGATCGAGCGCGACAAGACATTCGGCACCGACATCTACTCCTCGATCCGCGCCGATTTCGGTGACTTCGAACTGTCCTTCTACCTGTCGACGCAGATGGCGGCGCGCCAGGTCATGGTGTTCCACGGTGAGAAGGGTTTCATCGAGTTGTTCTCGCCTTTCAATGCCGGGCTCTACGACCACCACCGCGTCGAACTGCACAACCAGAACCACTCCGAGGCGCAGGTGTTCCGCTTTCCCGGCACGCAGCAGTACCGGCTGGAGGTCGAGACCTTCGCGCGTGCGGCACAGGGCGGCAAGGAGCGCGTCTTCACGCTGGAGGAATCCGTGCTCAACCAGAAAGTCATCGATGCCATCTTCCGCGCCGGCGGCACGGACGGCTGGGAGACCGTCTGACCCCGGCAATAAAGTAACCGGCTAATTCTGGGAGGAAAGATGGCTGACGATGCGGACGTGATCATTGTCGGCGCTGGCCTTGCCGGGCTGGTTGCCGCCGCCGAGCTTGCCGAGGCCGGCAAGAGAATCATCATCGTCGACCAGGAGCCGGAGCAGTCGCTCGGCGGCCAGGCGTTCTGGTCGTTCGGCGGCCTTTTCCTCGTCGATTCGCCCGAGCAGCGGCGCATGCGCATCCGCGATTCGCATGACCTGGCGCTGGAAGACTGGCTGGGCACCGCGGCTTTCGATCGGCCCGAGGATTTCTGGCCGCGCAAATGGGCGGAAGCCTATGTCGGCTTTGCCGCCGGCGAAAAACGCTCCTGGCTGATGCAGCGCGGCCTGAAATTCTTCCCCGTGGTCGGCTGGGCCGAGCGCGGCGGCGGCAATGCCATCGGCCACGGCAATTCGGTGCCGCGCTTCCACATCACCTGGGGCACCGGCCCCGGCGTTCTCGAACCGTTCGTGCAGCGCGTGCGCGAGGCGCAAAAACGCGGATTGATAAGCTTCAAGTTCCGTTATCGGGTCAATGAACTGACGCGGACGGGTGCTGTTGTGACCGGTGTGCGTGGCGACATCCTGCAGCCCAGCGCTGTCGAGCGCGGCCACAAGAGTTCGCGCGAAATATCAGGTGATTTCGAGCTTCACGCCCAAGCGGTGATCGTCGCCTCCGGCGGCATCGGCGCCAACCATCAACTGGTGCGGGAGAATTGGCCCAAGCGGCTTGGCACGGCGCCCAAGCGCATGATCACCGGTGTGCCCGACCATGTCGACGGCCGCATGCTGGCGATCACCGAACGGGCCGGCGGCTCGATCGTCAACCGCGACCGCATGTGGCACTATGTCGAGGGCATCAGGAACTGGGCGCCGATCTGGACCGACCATGCGATACGCATCCTGCCCGGCCCGTCATCGCTGTGGCTCGATGCGCGCGGCAAGCGCTTGCCGGTGCCGCTCTATCCCGGTTTCGACACGCTGGGCACGCTCTCCCACATCATGAGCACAGGCTTTGACTATTCCTGGTTCATCCTGACCAAAAAGATCATCCAGAAGGAGTTCGCGCTGTCGGGCTCCGAGCAGAACCCTGATTTGACCGGCAAGAGCTGGCGCCAGGTGCTCGGCCGCGCCACATCTGGCATTCCGGGTCCGGTCAAGGCGTTCATGGAGAAGGGCGAGGATTTCATCGTCGAGGCTGATTTGCCGGCGCTGGTCGCGCGCATGAACGCGCTTGCCGGCGGTGAGCCGCTTCTTGAGGTGGCCCAGGTCGAGCGCGAAATCCGCGCCCGCGACCGGCAGCTGGACAACCCGTTCTCCAAGGACATGCAAATCAGCGCCCTGCGCGGGGCGCGCGCCTATCTCGGCGACCGCCTGATCCGCACGGCCAAGCCGCACAAGATGCTCGATCCGGCAAACGGCCCGCTGATCGCGGTGCGCCTCAACATCCTGACCCGCAAGACGCTGGGCGGCCTGCAGACCGATCTCGACAGCCGCGTGCTGGGTGCCGATGGCCAGCCGGTTGCGGGGCTCTACGCTGTCGGTGAAGCCGCCGGTTTCGGCGGCGGCGGCGTGCATGGCTACGCGGCGCTTGAGGGTACCTTCCTCGGCGGCTGCATCTTTTCCGGCCGCAGCGCCGGCCGGGCGGCGGCGGCGGCCGTGCAATAAGGTCCAAACCGCGAGACGATAAAACCGCTCACCAGAGCCAGGCGCCCTGTCCAAGGGCGGCCACCGCATCGACGATCCGGGTAAAACTCGCTCGGGCGCGGCCCACCGTGTGCCGGGCTCTGAGATAGCCATGCACCAGCCCTGGTTCCTCGAACCAATATGCCCGTCCGCCGGCCGCGACGATGCGGTCGCGATAGGCTTCGCCGTCGGACGACAGGGGATCGCATTGCGCGGTGATCAGCACTGTCGGCGGCAGGTTGGCAAAATCGGCATCGGCAAGCGGCGACTGCGTGATGTCGCCGGTGCCGTCTTGCCCGCCGGTGCGGATGTTGTAGAATTCGAGATCGCGCGTGGTCAGCATCGGCGCTTCGGCATGCGTTATGTACGATCCTTGCGACCGGTCGCCGCCGAGGCCGGGATAGATCAGAACCTGGCCGATCGGCCTTTTCGAATGGCCGCGCGTTGCATGGCTGACGGCGGCGCAGAGATTGCCGCCGGCGCTGTCGCCGCACAGCAGGATCGGGTGCGAAGGGGTCGCGGCGGCCCATTCGAAAGCGCTCATCAAATCGTCGAAGGCGGCCGGATGCAGATGTTCAGGCGCCAGCCGATAATCGACCGAGACCACCTCATAGCCGGTGCGGGCACAAAGCTCGGCGCAGACATCGTCATGGCTGTCCAGTCCGCCGAGGATGAAGCCGCCGCCATGGACATAGAGCACCGTCACGGCTGCCTGGAGTGGGCTTCGATAGATACGGGTCGGGATATCGTGCGTGGACGTCGCGATGGCTGAGGTTTCGACAGCAACGCCGTCGTGATAGCCGGCAAAGAATTCGCGGCACATGCGGTCGTAGATCTCGCGCTGCTGCGCGATCGTGTAGTCGATTGTATCCGGCGGGTAATAGGAATTGGTGCGCTCGATGAAGGCCCAGGTCTCGGCGTCGATGAGGGTTTTGTAGTCGGTCATGAGTGAGGCTGCCGAAGTCGAACCTGGGCACCCCCCTCTGGCCTGCCGGCCATCTCCCCCGCAAGAGGGGAGATTGGCAGTTTCGATCGCGGTGCTCTTCTTGCAACGTTGACGATTGGCGAAAGCAGAAACGACATCCAATCTCCCCCCTTGCGGGGGAGATGCCCGGCAGGGCAGAGGGGGGTGTGACGGGACGCCATCGTTCCCACTACTTCCCCTTCCACACCGGATCGCGCTTTTCCGCAAACGCACGAAAGCCTTCCATGCCGTCCTCGGAGCCGTAGAGTGCATCGACCGTCGCCAACTGGCGCCGCGTCACCCTGTTCATCGCATCCTGGAAGGTCAGCGCCTCGGCCACGCGCGCCGTCTCCTTGATCGCGGCAAACACCAGCGGCGGGCCGCCGGCCAGCAGCCGGGCGATCTCCCAGACGCGCTCCTCGAGCTTCTCCTTGGGCAGCACTTCGTTGACCAGGCCCCAGCGATGCGCTTCAGCGACATCCATCCAGCGGCCGGTCAGCAGCAGGTCCATGGCGACATGGTAGGGGATGCGCTTCGGCAGCTTGATCGTTGCCGCATCGGCCAGCGTGCCGGCGCGGATTTCGGGCAGCGCGAAGGAGGAATGGCCGGAGGCGTAGATGAGGTCGCAGGAAAGCGCCAGTTCGAAGCCGCCGCCCACCGCCATGCCGTTGACGCAAGCGATCACCGGCTTGTTGAGGTCGCGCAATTCCTGTAGCCCGGCAAAGCCGCCGACGCCATAGTCGCCGTCGACCGCATCGCCGCCTGCAGCGGCCTTCAAATCCCAGCCGGCGCAGAAGAACTTGTCGCCTGCGGTCTTGACGATGGCGACGCGCAATTCCGGATCGTCTCGGAATGCCTTGAAGGTCTCGCCCATCAGCCGCGAGGTCTTCAGGTCGATGGCGTTGGCCTTGGGCCGGTCGAGCGTGACTTCGAGGATGGTGCCCTCGCGGCGGGTCGAAATGACGTCAGACATTCTTGTTCTCTCCCAGCACCAGCAGTGCGTCGGCGATCCAGGCGCCTTTGCCCTCCGCGCAGACGATCAGCGGGTTGATGTCGAGTTCCTCGATCTCACCGGCATTCTGCTGCACGAAGGCGGCAATGCCCGAAATGGCGTCGATGGCGGCCTGGACATCGGCCTTCGGCCGGCCGCGATAGCCTTCGAGCAGCGGGAACAGCTTCAGGCCGCGCAACGCCGCCTCGATGTCGTCGCGGGTTGCCGGCAGCATCAGCGTGACGCTGTCGCGCAACAGCTCGACCAGCACGCCGCCTGTGCCCAAGGTCATCACCGCGCCGAACATCGGATCGCGGGTGAAGCCGACGATCAGTTCAGCGACACCGTCGCGCACCATGCGCTCGACATAGAGCCCGGTGCCGAGCGGCAGCAGGTCATGCGCTGCGGTGCTGACGGATTCGGCATCCCTGAGATTGAGCCTGACAGCGCCAACTTCGGATTTGTGAGTGACGCCGAGCGCCTTCAACGCCACCGGGAAGCCGAGCGCCATGGAAGAGATCACCGCCTCGACCGCATTGGCGGCGCGTTCGCCCTTCGGCACCGGCAGGCCAGCCTTGATCAGCCGTGACTTCGCCTCGGCCTCATCGGGCGTGACGTGGTCGCCGCCAGGCGCACCGGATGCGGACGTGTCGATCGGCTGCGCCTGCGGTTCAGCCCAAGCCCAGCCGATGAAGGCCGCCGCCCCGGCGGCATCCATGGCTTCCGAAATGCCGAACAACGGCACCATGCCGCGCGCCATCAGCTCGGCCGTGTACTCCTCCGGCAGGTTCTCCGGCAGCGAGGAGACGATCGCACCATGCGCCTTGTTGGTCTTCAGCGCCGATTCGAAGGCGCGCAGCGTCGCCCACCAGTCGGTGACCGAGCAGCGGTCGGGGCGCGGAAAATCCAGCACCAGCATGTTGAGGTCGAAACCACCCGACACCATGGCCGTGAAGGTGGCGGTCATCGCCGGCTCGTTGTTCCAGATGAAGGTGTGGTAGTCGAGCGGGTTGGCGACCGCGACCAGCGGCCCGAGCGTCGATTTGACATGGGCGCGGTGGCTGTCGATCAGCACAGGGAAATTGACCCAGCGCCCTTCGGCGCTGTCGGCCATGACGGAAGCCTCGCCGCCCGAGCAGCTCATCGACGACAGCCTATAGCCGGGCAAAGGTCCGGTGATGTGCAGCAGCTTCAGCGCCTCGATAAAGGCGGGGATCGAATCGACACGCGCAATGCCGAGCCGCTGCAGGAAAGCGCCCGAGGCCGCATCCGAGCCGGCCAGCGAGGCGGTGTGCGAGACGGTCGCCTGCCTGGCCTGTTCGGAACGGCCGACCTTCATGGCGATGATCGGTTTTTTCAGCTCGCGGGCTCGTGCCGCCAGCCTTTCGAAGCCGGCTACCGAATCGAAGGCCTCGATGTGCAGGCCGAGCGACGTGACCCGCTCGTCCTCGATCAGGCCGAGCGCCATTTCGGACAGGCCGGTCTGCGCCTGGTTGCCGGCGGTCATCAGGAAGGCGATCGGCAGGCCGCGCTTCTGCATGGTCATGTTGATGGCGATGTTGGAGGACTGGGTGATGATGGCGACGCCCTTGCCGCCCTCGGCCAGCCTTATGCCGCCATGCTGGTCGGGCCACAGAAGCGCGCCGTCGGCATAATTGATCAGGCCATAGCAATTCGGCCCGATGATCGGCATCGAGCCGGCCGCCGCGACCAGTTCGGCCTGCAGCCGCTCGCCATCATCGTCATAGGCTTCGGTTTCGAGGAAGCCGGCGGCAAAGCAGACGGCGCCCCCGGCGCCGCGTTCGGCCAGCGCCTTGACCACCTCGATGGTCAAATGCCGGTTGACGCCGACAAAGGCGGCGTCCGGCGCGTCAGGCAAATCGGCGACTGAACGATAGGCCTTGCGGCCCGCGACCTCGTCCTTGGTCGGATGCACCGGCCAGATCTCGCCGGCAAAGCCCATCTTGATCGATTGGGCGACGACGGCCGCGGCCTGCGCACCGCCGAACACGGCAACCGATTTCGGCCGCAGGAGACGCTCAAGTTTATGCATATGTTATGCCCCAAACGGACGCAGCAGCGCCCGTGAAATGATGTGGCGCTGGATTTCCGACGTGCCCTCCCAGATGCGCTCGACGCGGGCGTCGCGCCAGATGCGCTCCAGCGGCAGATCGTCCATCAGCCCCATGCCGCCATGGATCTGGATCGCCTCATCGGCGACGAAAGCGAGCATTTCGGTGGCCTTCAGCTTGGCCATGGCCATGTCCTGGTCGGTGACCGTGCCCTGATCGTACTTCCAGCCGGCTTCGAACACCATCAGGTCGGCGGCCTTCAATTCGGTCGCCATATCGGCCAGCTTGAACGACACGCCCTGGAACTTGCCGATCTGCTGGCCGAACTGCTGGCGCTGCGCGGCGTATTCCACGGCATGGCCAAGCGCCCGCTCGGCGCGGCCGAGGCAAGTGGCGCCGACCTGCAGCCGGGTGGCGCCGAGCCAGGAATTGGCGACGTCGAAACCCTTGTGGACTTCGCCCAACACTTGGGCGGCGGGCAGCCGGCAATCGTCGAATTCGAGGATGGCGTTGGTGTAGCCGCGATGCGAGACGTTGCGGTAGCCATCGCGGACGGTGAAGCCCTTCGTCCCTTTGTCGACGAAGAAGGCGGTGATCTTCTTGCGTTTGCCTCGCGGCGAATCCTCTTCGCCTGAGGCCATGAAAACGATGGCAAAGTCGGCGAGGTCGGCGTGGGAGATAAAATGCTTGGTGCCGTTCAGCACCCAGTCGTCGCCGTCCTGCACCGCCGTCGCCTTCATGCCGCGCAAATCGGAGCCTGCGCCCGGCTCGGTCATCGCCAGACAGTCCCATTTCTCGCCGCGGATGCAGGGGAACAGGTACTTTTCGCGCTGCTCCGGCGTGCCGGCCAGGAGGATGTTGGAGGGGCGCGCCACGCAGGTCCAGTGCAGTGCATAATTGGCGCGGCCAAGCTCCTTTTCGTAGAGCAGCCAGGTCACCGTATCGAGGCCTGCACCACCGACATCGGCCGGCATGTTGGCGGCATAGAGCCCGGCTTCGATCGCCTTAACCTTGATCTCCTCGATCAGGTCGCGGCGCAGCACGCCGGTGCGCTCGACCTCGCGCTCATGCGGGTAAAGCTCGTTCTCGACGAACGCACGCGTCGTCTCGACGATGAGCCTCTGTTCCTCCGACAGCCCGAAATCCATGCTCTCAGCCTTTCTTCTTGCCGGTCTTTTTCTTCGGCTTTTCGGCTCTCTTGACCGGTTTCAAGGCTTTGGCCTTCTCGGCCGCCTTGGAGGCCGTGGGCTTCTTCGCCGCCAGCTTGGCCAACTGCCTGGTATAGTCCTTGTGCAGGGCGCCGGCGCCCCAGCCCTTGCCTTTGTTCTGCTTCGACAGCGCATCCATGATGGCGACCAGATTGTCGTCGCGGATCTTTTCCAGTTCGCGGATCGACAGGCCATGCGCCTGGTCGTCCGACTGCGTGGCGATCAGGTCGACCAACTCGTCGTTGAACTCCGGCACATCCATCAGCTTGGTCCATGGCCATTTCAGGCAGGGCCCGAACTGCGCCATGAAGTGGCGCATGCCGGCCTCGCCGCCGGCGACGCGATAGACCTGGAACATGCCCATCTGCGCCCAACGCAGGCCGAAGCCGTAGCGCATGATGTCGTCGAGTTCCTCGACCGTGCAGATGCCGTCCTTGATCAGCCACAGCGCCTCGCGCCATGCCGCTTCGAGCAGGCGGTCGCCGACGAAGGCCTCGATCTCCTTGCGGATGACGACCGGCTTCATGCCGATCGAGGCATACATCTCCTTGGCGACCTCGATCGCCTCGGGAAAGGTCTGCTCGCCGCCCACGATCTCGACCAGCGGCAGGAGATAGACCGGGTTGAACGGATGGCCGACCACCAGCCGCTCCGGATGCTTCTTCATAGCCACCTGCATGTCGGTTGGCTTGATGCCGGAGGTCGAGGAACCGACAATCGCATTGGCCGGCGCGTGGGTATCGATCTCGGCGAGCACCCGGTGCTTGAGGTCGAGCCGTTCCGGCACGCTTTCCTGAATGAAATCGGCATCGGCCACTGCCTCGGCGATGGTCTTGGCAAAGGTCAGCTTGCCCTCTTTCGGCAAACCGCCGGGCACCATCTGCTTGTAGGCGCGGCGCGCGCCCTTCATCACTTCGCCGACCTTGCGCGACGCCTCGGGATCGGGATCGAAGATCGACACGTCGATGCCGTTGAGCAGCAGCCGCGCCACCCAGCCGGCGCCGATGACGCCGCCACCGATGGCGGCTGCCTTGTTGATGATGCTCATGCGGAAGCTCCGGTTCTGGTCATGGCGGTTGTGGGATCTATGAGCGGCACGCGTTCGCCGGCGCGGATCACGGACGGGTCGTATGCCTTGCGGGCAAAGACTTCGAGGACGAAGGGCCGAAAGAATTCGATCGGCAGCGTGTCATAGTCGGGGTCGAAGCTCGACTGGTCCCAGCGCTCGCAAAACTGGTCGCAATCGTCAAAATAGACGTGGCCGGCAAAGCGGTCGCGCGCATGGCGGTTACCGCCGAGGTGATGGGCATAGTAGAGCCGCTGGAAGTCGCCATGCTTTTCCACCACCCAGGTGCATTGTTCGCGCACGAAGGGTTTCAGGATCGAAGCGGCATATTCGTCGTGATTGTAAGGCGCATAGATGTCGCCGATGTCGTGCAGTAGCGCGCAGGCGATCCAGTCGGTGTCGGCGCCGTCGCGCCAGGCACGCGTCGCCGCCTGCAGCGAATGGCCGAGCCGGGTGATCTTGTAGCCCGACAGGCCCGCGTCGAGCTGCACCAGCGCATCGAGCAGCCGCTCGCCGGTCCTGGCCGCGTAGTCGATCTCATGCGCGGTCAGGAACTCGTAGTCGTCCCGGTCGCCATCCTTCATCGCGGTGAATTTTACGGTAGTCATGCCGACCCTCCCGACGAATAATTTATGCCGCGATCGGCGCCCGCTTGGTAAGGTTGAGCTTCTGCCTCACCTCTTCCGGCCCAAGAATCCTGGCGCCGAGATTGGTGACGATGCTGGCGGCGCGCTCGACCAACTGCGCATTGGTCGCCAGCACGCCCTTGTCGAGCCAGAGATTGTCTTCGAGACCGACGCGGACATTGCCGCCGGCCAGCACTGCCGCAGCAGCATAGGCCATCTGGTTGCGGCCGATGGCAAAGGCCGACCAATTCCAGGTCGACGGCACATTGTTGACCATCGCCATGAAGGTGTTGAGGTCGTCGGGCGCACCCCACGGCACGCCCATGCAGAGCTGCACCAGCGCATCCGGATTGAGCACCTTTTCCTCGACCAGCTGCTTGGCGAACCACAGATGACCGGTGTCGAAAGCCTCGATCTCCGGCTTGACGCCCAGCGCCGTCATCATGCCGCCCATGGCGCGCAGCATGCCGGGCGTGTTGGTCATGACATAATCGGCTTCGGCGAAGTTCATGGTGCCGCAGTCGAGCGTGCAGATTTCCGGCAGGCACTGGCGCACATGTTCCATGCGGTTGGTGGCGCCGCCCATGTCGGTGCCTTTTTCGTTGAGCGGCAGCGGCGCTTCCGGCGATCCGAACACCATGTCGCCGCCCATGCCGGCGGTCAGGTTGAGGATGACGTCAACTTCTGCCGCGCGGATGCGCTCGGTCACTTCGCGGTAGAGATGCACATCGCGCCTGGGCTTGCCGGTTTCGGGGTCGCGGACGTGGCAGTGCACGATGGCGGCGCCCGCCTTGGCCGCATCGATGGCGGAATCGGCGATCTGCTTGGGTGAGCGCGGCACATGCGGGCTCCGATCCTGCGAGCCGCCGGACCCGGTCACGGCACAGGTAATGAAAACCTCGCGGTTCATCGCAAGCGGCATGGGGACTCTCCTCCAATAGACACAGACCACAAGAATGCCCGACTTGCCGGAAACTGTTTTGCGTTTTACGAAGCTTCCATGACGAAAAACGAAAAACCGACGATCTTTCGCGTCGAGCGCTCGCCGCTCAAGGTGACGCTGCTGGTGTTTTCGGGCTCGTCGATCATGTGCGTGGCCTCGGCCGTCGATCCGCTGCGCGCCGCCAACCGTATCTCCGGCGAGACCCTGTTCGATTTTCGGCTGGTCTCGGTGACCGGCGAGGCTCCGGTCACCACCTGCGGACTGCCGGTGGCGGTCAGTGGCCGTTTCGACGCGGGCGAGCCAACCGACGTCCTTGTCGTCGTCGCCGGCTTCGGCACCCAGAACTATGCAACATCGGCTCTGTTGTCGGGCCTGCGCCGGGCGGCACGGACAGCGCGCGCGTGCGGCGGTGTCGAGGCGGGCACCTGGCTGGTAGCTCGCGCCGGCCTGCTGGAAGGGCGCAGCGCCACCACTCACTGGGAGGACATGGAGGATTTCTCGTCGGCTTTCCCCGGCGTCGACGTGCGTCCGGACCGCTACGTCATAGACGGGCCGGTGTTCACGTCGGGCGGCGCGTCGCCGACCTTCGACCTGATGCTGCATCTCATTCGCACGCGGCTGGGCATGGCCGTCGCGCTCGATGTCGCCAGCGTCTTCATCTATGACCAGGCGCGTGCCGCGACCGACGCCCAGCCACTGGTCTCGCTTGGCCGGCTCGACGGCTACGACCCGCGCCTTGCACAAGCCATCCGGCTGATGGAATCGCATGTCGACCAGCCGCTGACCATCGAAGCGGTGGCCAAGCGCGCCGGGGTGACGGCACGGACGCTGGAAAGCATCTTTCGCAGATCGATCGGCGAGACGCCGGGCGCCTATTACCTCAGGCTGCGCCTCGGTGCCGCGCGCCGGCTGGTGGTAGACACGCGAGTGGCGATGGCCGACATTGCCGGGCGGACCGGGTTCTCGTCCGCCGCGGCATTTTCGAGGGCGTTTTCAAGGACTTTTGGCGAAGCGCCGGTCAGGTTGCGGAGGGGGTAGGTTTCAACGGGCGATCAGGCCGCGTTCTGACGGTCGCCGTCGATTTGCGAGCGCATCTGTCTGGCCAGACGGGTCTCGAAGCGGCTGGCCACGGCGCGATCCCATTCATTCGAAATCTTGGCGTCGTCCGTTTTCCGCGGCATCGCCATCAGCCGGTCGATGATCGATCCAGCCTCGCCAGGTGAGAGCAGGGCGTCGATTTCACGTTCGTTCTGCATATCGTTTCGCCTCCTTCTTCCTCTCCCGCCACGAGCCAGTCTTATACGAGATTCGTGACGGCTGTTTGAAGGCAAGAGCGAGGTCATTGAAGGGCATCGAAGGGCAAAACCATGTCGCGAGACCGGGCCATGCGCAAAGCTGTTCCTGCGCCTTGGCAGGTCAGGTCAAGGAGAGATCTACAGCCGCTTTTCGAACAGCACCGTGGTGAAGCCACTGTCCCATTCGTCGTCTGGATAGCGATTTTTTTCGATATAGCCGACCGCCTTGTAGAGTGCTTGTGCGGGCAGGTTGAACGTGTCGGTTTCCAGCCGCGCCTGCGCCAATCCGGCGGCGCCGATCGCCTGTTCGGCATGGGAAAGCAGCTTGCGGCCGACACCTTGGCCTTGACGGGACGCCATGACGTGCAGGGCCTCGATGAAATCCGCGCGCCAATGGATCAGGCCGGCGACCTCGCCATCGATCTCGGCAACGGCGAATTCAGGCCAGCTCTGGTCGACATAGCGCCCGCCAATATCCGTCTCGACATAGCGCCGCGCCGCTGCTTCGGTGATGTTCGGCAGCCATGTGCCTTCGAAGGTTTCATGCAGCACCTGCTTCAACGCCGGAATATCGCTCGCCTGCGCCGGGCGCACGATGATTCGATCCTCTGCCATTTTCCGTCTCCCGCCAATGCATGTCGCCCAAAAGCGCACAGCGATTTTGGGATGGCGACATGCATAAAATAAAGGCTTCCGCACGGGCCCTCTTTCGGCGACACGCGTGGCATCTTGATCACACGCTGGCTGCCGAAGATCTGTGCGATCCCCGGCAGCCTCGTGCGAAGTGGGCTGACTAGCAGATGGCGATGGCGGCGGCTTTCAGCCAGTGGTGTCGGATGTCGGTCCAGAGATGGAGCGGCGCGCGCCTTACACGTAGCGGTTGACGATATTTTCCAGCAGTTCCTGGCGACCGGACCTCGGCTGCGGCTCGATCTTCTTCTTGACGACGCGCTCGGCGATATCCTCCAGCGTGCGCTTGCCGGCGAGCATCGCCTTGCCCTCGGCCGTGTTCCAGCCGGCATAACGTTCGGCCAGCGGCGCCGATAGCGCCTTGTCCTCGACCATGCCGGCCGCGGCTTTCAGGCCGCGTGCGCAAGAATCCATGCCGCCGATATGGCCGATCAGCAGGTCCTGCGGATCGAGCGACTGGCGGCGCAGCTTGGCGTCGAAATTGGTGCCGCCGGTCTTGAAGCCGCCGGCCTGCAGGACCTGATAGTAGGCCAGCGCCATTTCCGGCACGTTGTTGGGGAACTGGTCGGTGTCCCAGCCCGACTGGTAGTCGTTGCGGTTCATATCGATCGAACCGAAAATGCCGAGCGCATTGGCCAGAGCCAGTTCGTGCTCAAAGGAATGGCCGGCCAGGATGGCGTGGCCCTGCTCGATATTGACCTTGACCTCCTTCTCCAGCCCGAAGCGCTTGAGGAAGCCGTAGACCGTGGCGACATCGTAATCGTACTGATGCTTAGTCGGCTCCTGCGGCTTCGGCTCGATCAGGATCGTGCCCTTGAAACCGATCTTGTGCTTGTAGTCGACGACCATGCTGAGGAACCGGCCGGCCTGTTCCTGCTCGCGCGCAAGGTCGGTGTTGAGCAGGGTCTCATAGCCTTCGCGCCCGCCCCACAGCACGTAGTTTTCGCCCTTCAGCCGCTTGGTGACGTCGATGCAGCTTTTTACCGTCGCCGCCGCGTAGGCAAAGACGTCCGGATCGGGATTGGTGGCCGCACCCGACATGAAGCGGCGGTTGGAGAACAGATTGGCGGTGCCCCAAAGCAGCTTGACGCCGGTCTGCTTCATCTTGCCCGCAAAGTAATCGGCGATCTCGTCGAGGCGCGCGGCACTTTCGGAAAAGTCCTTGCCCTCCGGCCGCACATCGGCGTCATGGAAGCAGAAATAGGGCGCGCCAAGCAGCGAGAACATCTCGAAGGCGACGTCCGCTTTCAGTTTTGCCAACTCCATCGTGTCGGTGCCGCCGGCCTTGGGGAACCACGGCCGGTCGAAGGTCTGGCCGCCGAACGGATCGCCGCCCGGCCAGGCAAAGGAGTGCCAGTAGGCGACGGCGAAGCGCAGATGGTCTTCCAGCCGTTTGCCGGCGACGACCTCGTCGGGATTGTAGAATCTATAGGCCAGCGGATTGGTCGAATCCGGCCCTTCATATTTGATTTTCTTGATGTCGCCGAAGAATCCGCTGCTCATGATTTCTGTCCTCTCACAAAGTTCTGCCGCCATTACCTCAGGCGTAATTGGTTTCAGGCCAGCGCTGGTCGAAAAGGGTCAGGTCAAAGCCACCAAACGAAGGAGACGGACCATGACCGACCTCACCAAGATCGCCCAGAACTACATCACCGCCTGGAACGAAAGCGATGCCGGCCGCCGGGCCGAATTGCTCAAGGCGACCTTCACGGAAGACGTCAGCTATCGTGATCCGCTCATGCAGGGCGACGGCCATGAAGGCGTCGCGGCTCTGATCGACGGCGTGCAGCAGCGCTTTGCCGGCTTCCGGTTCTCGCTGAAGGGCACGCCGGACGGTTTTGCCGACAAGATCCGCTTCTCGTGGAATCTCGGACCTGAGGGGACGCCTTCGGTGATCGAAGGTACCGACATCGGAATCATCGAGAACGGCCGCCTGAAGAGCGTCACCGGCTTTCTCGACAAGGTGCCGGCGCAGTGAGGACTTCTGGGGGAGGCGGGCGTGAAGCGCCCCCCTCTGGCCTACCGGCCTTCTCCCCCGCAAGGGGGGAGATTGGTTGGCATCCGCGCCTTCGCCAATCACCCACCTTGCAGGACTGGCATACCCGCCAACGCTGCTAATCTCCCCCCCTGCGGGGGAGATGCCCGGCAGGGCAGAGGGGGGTGCCTCGCGCTCACTCACGCGGTCACGCTCTTAATTGCCGGGTACAGCGACCGGTAGCGCTGATATGCATCCGCATACGCCCCAGCGAGCGCAGCGTCCGGTTCAACGGTAGCATCCGTCCTGGGCGCCGTGCACACAGCCAGCGGATCGGCACCCGTCGCAGCAATCAGACCGAGCCGTGCGGCACCAAAGGCGGCGCCGAAATCGCCGTCGGCGGGAATGTCGACAGGCAGTTGAAGCGCGGTGGCAATCGCCTTCAACCAGTAGTGCGAGCGCGAGCCGCCGCCGATCGCCGTCACCCGCGTCAAGATCGTGCCGGCCGTGGCCAGGGCTTCGAGGCTGTCGCGGAAGGCAAAGGCCACACCCTCCAGCACGCCCTGGGTCAGCACGGCACGGCTCGATTCATGCGCCAGCCCGGTGAACGCGCCGCGAATGGCGGCATCATTGTAGGGTGTGCGCTCACCCGAGAGATAAGGCAGGAAGGACACGCCGCTGGGCGCCTTCAATGTGTCGCCGAGCTCTGCGGTCAATTCGCCGGCGCTCTTCCCGGTGATTTCGGACAGCCAGTTGAGCGAATCCGTCGCCGACAGGATGACCCCCATCTGATGCCAGGTGTTCGGCAGGGCGTGGCAGAAGGTGTGAACCGCGCTAGCCGGGTTGGGCAGGTAGGAAGCGTTGGCGGCAAACAGCACGCCCGATGTGCCGAGCGAGACGAAAGCGTGGCCGGCGCCGACCGTGCCCATGCCGCAGGCCGAGGCCGCATTGTCGCCGGCGCCGCCGGCGATCGGAATGCCGGCCTGGACGCCCCATTTCGATGCCAATTCGCTGCGCAGTGCGCCTGCCTTGTGCGTACCCTCAACCAGCGACGGCATCTGCCTCTCGTCGAGCGACGTCGCTGCGAGCAGGTCCGTACTCCAGCGCCGCTTGCCGACATCGAGCCAGGAGGTGCCGGCAGAATCCGACATTTCCGAAATGTGTTCGCCCGAAAGCCAGAGCCGCAGGAAGTCCTTGGGCAGCAGCACTTTTGCGACCTTGGCGAAGAGAGCGGGTTCGTTGTTTTTCACCCAGGCAAGTTTCGGCGCGGTGAAACCGGGAAAGACGATGTTGCCGGTCAGGGCGCGGAAGCGCGGATCGGCGTCGAGCACGGCCGCCTCGGCATGGCTGCGCGTGTCGTTCCACAGGATGCAGGGACGCAGCACCTTGTCGGCGGCGTCGAGCAGCGTGGCGCCATGCATCTGCCCGGACAGGCCAATGCCCTTGACTGCCGCGAGTTCATCCGGATGGGAGGATCTGAGTTCGGCGATTGCGTCTTCGCAGGCCCGGATCCAGTGCTCGGGATTCTGTTCCGACCAGCCGGGATGCGGCCGTGAAACATCAAGCGAACCGTGACCGGAACCGATGACGGTTTGCCCGGCATCGATCAGCAGCGCCTTGACGCCCGACGTCCCGAGATCGAGGCCCAGATACATGTCTTCCTCCCACGCCAGTTAATTTTTTCGGGTCTCGAAAAAATCTGACTTGGCCAGTTTTTAAAACAAGATCCGCTTCGGGTCAATTCTCCGACAAATCGGCGGCGCGTCGCACAAACAGCGCTGACAGCGGACTGTCGGGCCGCGCCATCGAACGCTCGGCCGTGAGCGCCCTGGCCAGCGCACCCTCACCGGCGCGCAACGCTGCCTCGATCAGCGTCAGGTCGATAACATCGCGTTGGGCGTGGCTGCCGCCGAAACGATGAGCGATCGAGCGGATCGGCCGGATCAGGCGCACGGCCTCGGTGTAGCTGCCCTCACCGAATGCCTTGATGGCGAGCGTCAGCGGATGGCCGACATCCCGCGTGAAAGCCGCATTGTCGTCGCTGCCACGCATGGCCTCGCGCTGCGCCTCGAGCAAAGCGAGGGCCGGCGCATCGAACCCTGCACCGACAAAGGCCATCATCGCGTGGGCATCGTTGAAGGCATAAAGGCCCGCTCCGGCCTTGCGCCAATTGGCGGCAAGCGCTGCCCAGCGGTCGCCGACATCGACGCTGCCCAGGGCGAGCCGCCACAGGACTGCCGAGGCATCGACCATGTTGAGCGCCATCGTCGATTGTACGCTGTAGATAGGGCCGTCATAGAGGGCCAGCACCGCGTCGGTTTCGCCGAGATCGTAATGGAACAGCGCCAGGTGCCACCAATTGTGCACCTGCAGGAAGCTCTCCCTTGTCCACGCTTCCGGGTTGGCCTGCATCCAGGCGATGCCATCCCTTTGCCGGCTCTGCATTTCCATGACATGGGCGACGGCGTGCTGGGCCCAGCCATCGCGCGGCTCCATGTCGACCGCCGCGCGGCCAAGCTGCTCGGCCCTGACATAATCACCCATTTCCTCCAGCCCGAAGGCCTGCATGCCGAGCATGGCGTGGTAGCCGGGCATGCCGCTTTGCCATGACGGCAGGGCGCGTGCGATGCGGTCGCGCAGCATGCGTGCATTGCCGGTGAAGAAATCGATCTGGTGGCCGACCTGCAGCGCCAGCCCGTCGCGGGGCGTCTCGATGGTGATGTCCTCGAGAATGCGGCTGGCTTGATGCCATCGTCCGCTGGCGAGATGCCCGAGGGCCGAGACATGCGCCCGCTCGCGCGTGGTCGCGGCAAGCGGCAGTGCGGCCTCATGGCAGGCCTTGGCCACGGCCGTCGCCTCCCGCTCGGTGGCGAGGCCGAACAGATATCCCTTGAAGACATGCGCCATGACGAAGCCGGGATCTTCCGCGATGGCGCGGTCGACGGAGGCTACGGGATCGCCGATGAAGCACTGCAGTTCACGCACTGCCTGGCTGTAGGGGGTGAATCCCGCCTCCGTGGCGCCCGAAAATGCCAGGCCGAATGCGTCCCTGGTTGCCATGCGATGTCCTTCTGTCGACCCGTGACAGGCCCTCGATCCTTCGGCCCAAACCGATCCTAAAGCATGGGCCACGGCAACGCCAACCGCGCGCTACGCCAGGTCATTTGAGTAGTCTTTGCAGTTTAGCAACCATGCGGGGCAGATTAGGCTTTGTAAAATCGAATGAATTGTGTCTTCATTACGGCGACTGGCGGGGGCTGGAAATCGCGAATCGAGAGGGGACGCGATGCGGCATATGAAGAACTCACTTCCGAACAGTCATTCGGAGGATGTGCAGGTGGCAGTTGCTTCGCTACGGCGAAAGCCGCATCCGCTACACCCGTGGCTTATTAGCATCCTCTCAACTACGGCTTTTGCGTTGCTGCCCAACTCCGCCGCGTTTGCCGCATGCGTGCTGGGTCCATCCGCCGGAAACACCGTTTACACCTGCGACAGCGGCGATTCAGGCGGCAGCCTCGCCGATCCCGATGGCGACAACACGCTCAATTTTCCCGCCGGGGGCACCGGGCAGATATCAGGCAATGTCACCTTTGGTGTCGGCACGGACCGCATCGATATGCAGTCAGGCGCCATCACCGGCACCGTCGATCAGGGTGGCGGCACCGATTTTTTCACCATCGGCGCGGGTACCGTCGCCGGCAATGTCCAGCAGGGCGCCGGCATCGACGACTTCAACATGAGCGGCGGCCAGATCGGTTCGCTCAACCAGGGCGATGGCCTGGACACGTTCACCATGACCGGCGGGCGCATCGTCGATTTCTTCGACGATGGCGACCGTGCCGTGATGACCGGTGGCCGCATCGGCCGCGTCAACATGAAGCTCGATCAGAATTACTTCAACATGTCCGGCGGCACCATCGACCGCAACCTCGTCACCGGCTTCGACAAGGACACGATCATCCTGTCGGGCGGCACCATCGGCGGCAACATCAGCGTCAGCGGCGGCAACGACAGCGTCACGGTCACCGGCGGTACGGTCGGTGGCGATATACTGATGAGCTTTGGCGCCGACAGTTTCGTCTGGAACGGTGGCGGCATCATCTATGGTTCCGTCGATCTCGGCGGCGACAACGACACCGCCGAACTCAGCAACCTCACCAACGCCAATCTCGGTGCCACGAATACCATATCGGGTGGTCTCGGCACCGACGCGCTCACCCTGGACAACGTCAAACTAGATGGGATCAGCCGGCTCCAGAACTGGGAAAGCATCGACGCCACCAATGACACCGAGCTGACGCTCGATGGCAATCTGGTGCTCGGCGACAGCGGCACCGGCACAGGTTCGCTCAGTGTCGATGCCGCAAGCACGCTCTATGGCGGCGGTTTCAACGCGGCGATCCAGGCGTTTACGGCGGGTCAGTTGGCGCAGGTCACCAATGCCGGACGCATCGACCTGACCAATGGCAGCACCGGTGCCACCGACAGCCTGACGATTTCGGGCAATTATGTCGGCCTGGGTGGCCTGCTGCTTATCCAGACCGAGCTCGGTGACGATTCCTCCGCATCCGACAAGTTGGTCCTGTCGAGCGGAACGGCTTCCGGTTCGACCGGCATCTCCGTGGTCAATCTCGGCGGCGCGGGGGCTGCGACCACGCAGGACGGCATCATGGTCGTCCAGGCAATCAACGGCGCCACCTCGGGCGCCACGACATTTGCGCTCGACGCCCCGGTCGCCGCCGGTGCCTTCGAATATTACCTGTTCAAGGGCGGCGTCAGCGCCGGCAGCGAGGAGAACTGGTACCTGCGCTCGACGCTGAACACGCCGGCCCCGCCGGCCGCAGCCCCGCCGGTGCTGGAACCTGCTCCGCCGCCGGAACCTGAGCCGCCGGCGGCCGAACCGCCGCCGCCGCCGCCCATCGACCCTGCGCCGCCGCCGCCGCCGGAATCCACCCCCGGCGACCCCGATCCGGTTGATCCGGCGCCGCCGGTCGTGCCGACCGATCCGCCGCCCGCGACACCACCGGCACCACCGCCGGCACCAGTGGCAGATCCGCCCCCGCCGCCGCCGGTGGTGCCAACGGAGGTGCCCGACCTACCGACACCAGCGGCGGGCGAGGAGATCCTGCTCTATCGCATCGAGGTTCCGGTCTATTCGGCCTTGCCGCCGGTCGCCGAACATCTGGCGATGACGACGCTCGGCACCTTCCACGAACGGCGCGGCGAGCAGAGCCTGTTGTCGAACACCGAGCTGTCGCCGGTCTGGGGCCGCATCTTCGGTCAGGACAGCAAGATGGCGTATTCAGGAACGGTATCGCCGTCCTTCGACGGCACCCTGTTCGGCCTTCAGGCGGGCTTCGATCTGTTCGGCCGCGAAACCGCGTCGGGCCAGACCGATCGCGCCGGCCTGTTCGTCGCCTATGCCAGCATGAATGGCGACGTGCGCGGCCAGGCGCTGGGCTGGGACAATCTGTCCGTCGGCAGCATGGATATCAACGGCACCAGCGTCGGCGGCTACTGGACCCGGATCGGTCAGGGTGGCTGGTACCTGGACGGCGTCCTCATGGCCACCTTCTTCGGCGGAAACGCAACATCGTCGCGCGACATCGGCATCGATGTCGGCGGGACCGGCATCACCGCTTCGCTGGAAGGCGGCTATCCCATCGCGCTGGGGCAAGGCTGGACGCTTGAACCGCAGGCGCAACTGGTCTGGCAGCAACTGTCGCTCGACGATGCGTCGGACCGCTTTGCTTCGGTTTCCTTTGATACGGACGGCAGCGTGACCGGCCGGCTCGGCGCACGGCTGCAAGGCGAAACAACGATCAATGGCATGGCGCTGCAGCCGTACCTCAAGGCCAACATCTGGCACGATTTCGGCGGCACGAGCCATGTCAATTTCGACACCACCGATATCTCCACCGAGGGCAGATCGACCTCGTTCGAATTCGGTGGCGGTGTGATCGCCAAGGTGACGGACAAGGTCAGCATCTTCGCCACCGGCGACTACACCACCAATCTCGGCGGCGACGAGCGTCGGATCCTCGAAGGCAATCTGGGGTTCAGCGTCAAATGGTAAGGCCGGTCATGACCCCGAAAAACAGTTTCGGGGTCACGGTCAGACAGAGAGCCTAATTGCTGGAACGCATCGCCACCGTGGCGATGCCGGCGCCAACCAGCAGCGTGCCGCCGGTGCGGTTGAAGATGCGGATCGCCTTGGGATTGCGCACCACGTTGCGTGCGCGTGAGGCGATCAGCGCATAGCCGAAAGCATTGGCAAAGGCGAGCGCCAGGAAGGTCGTCTCGAAGATCAGCATCTGCGTCCAGAAATCGGCGTACCGGTCGAGGAACTGCGGCAGGAAGGCGACGAAGAAGGTGATGCTTTTCGGATTGAGCGCGGTGACCAGCCAGGCGTGCGCCATCATCTTGGCCGAGGAGACCGCGTCGGTGCGCGGTTCGGCCTTCAGCGCGCCGCCTGCGCGAAACAGTTTCACGCCGAGATAGATCAGATAGCCGGCGCCGATCAGCTTCAGGATGGTGAAGACGGTCGCCGAAGCCGCCAGCAGCGCGCCGATACCCAGCATCGACAAGGTCATCGCCGTGAAGTCGCCCAGCGCCACGCCGATCGCCATCGGCAAGGCGGTGCGCCAGCCCTGGCCCAGCGCGTAGGACACGACGAGAAGGATGGTCGGACCCGGAATGATGAGAAGGATCGTCGATGCGGCAGCGAAGGCGGCCCAGTTTTCGAAGGACATGCTCATCTCCTTTGAGCTTAAAGAAGAGGATAAATCCTTAGGCCCGGGAGAATGTAAAGAGGCGATTGACCTGACTGCGCCAGCGGCGGATCGGTGTCAGTTCGCGCCGCTCGGCGTGCTCACGATATCGGCCAGGCTGACATTGGCACCGAGAACGGTTGCCGCCGCGACAATGGCAGCGGCAAAAAGCTTGATGTCGGTTTTTAAGGTCTTGCACATGGAGGGCCCTCGCTGATGGTTCGAGGAGTAGGAAACGCCGGCGCCGGGAATATGACCCGGCCGAGGTCTTTTTGTGCAGCAGCCTTCGTTCAAGCTCAGGCAAGAAGGTCGAACATCGTCAAGGCCATGCGCAAATGCAGGCTGTGCAAGGTCTTCACGCTTTATCAACCATGAATGATGAAAATGCCCGCTATCCGGCCGGACCGTGCTTCCCGCCGACAGCGTAGGGTCTGGGTATATGCGTGAGTTGCCGGAAGGTCTGACGCCGCCGCGAAATGGCGACGCAATCGAAACCGATCATCATCTTTCCCGCCGTGCCATCCTGTCCGGGGCAGGGGCGCTCGCGCTGCTGAGCGCCGCCGGTTGCTCGACCTCGGGCTTGGGTCTGCCGGCGCTCGAGCTCGACGACGTCACCACGGGTTCCGTGCGGCCGATCCGGCCAAGCATCAGCGTCGACAAGAACATCACCAGCCCCGGCGTGATGTATGCCGCGATGACGGATGGTGGCTTCAACGTGCCGGAAGTGCCGTATCTGAAGGTCAAGCCGGAATTCCGCCGCCAGATTGTCGTCGACACGACAGGCGAGGCACCCGGCACCATCGTCGTCCATCTCAAGGAGCGCATGCTCTATCTCGTCCAGCCGGGTGGCGACGCCATTCGCTACGGCGTCGGCATCGGCAAGGATGGTTTCCGCTGGTCGGGTCGCGCCAACATCCAGTACGGCAGGGAATGGCCGACCTGGACGCCGCCGCCGGAGATGATTGCCCGCAAGCCTGAACTGGTGAAATGGCAAGCCGGACAGCCCGGCGGCCTCACCAATCCGCTCGGCGCGCGTGCCCTCTACATCTACCAGGACGGCAAGGACACCGGCTATCGCATCCACGGCTCGCCCGAATGGTGGAGCATCGGCCAGGCGATGTCGTCGGGCTGCGTGCGCCTGATCAACCAGGACATCATCGACCTCTACAGCCGCGTCTCCAAGAAAAATCCGGTCGTCGTCGTCTGACGCTTATGCGGCGTGTTGGCGCCGCTCGAAACTCCCGTTGCGCGATGCGGCAAGACAGGCCAAGGTGCCTTGAAAACCATCGCGCCGGGAGAAATCAAGCATGGCTGGAACGTTTGTCATCGCGCAGGGCGGCGGCCCAACCGCCGTCATCAACCAGACGGTTGTCGGAGCGACGCTAGAGATCCGCAAGCGGCATCCCGGTGCCAAGGTGCTGGGCTCCATCCATGGTGTGCGCGGCATCCGTGACGGCAATTATGTCGACCTTTCCGCCATCCCCGAGGACCGGCTGCGGCTGATTGCCGGCACGCCGAGCGCCGCCCTCGGCTCGACCCGCGACAAGCCCGATGCCGTCTATTGCGACGTCATCCTCGACGGCCTGAAGAAGACCGGCGCAGACGCCTTCATCTATATCGGCGGCAACGACACGTCGGGTACGCAGCAGATCCTGACCGATGCCGCCGGCGGCAAGATCGCCTTCGTCCATGCGCCAAAAACCATCGACAATGATCTCGAGGAAAACGACCACACGCCGGGCTTCATTTCGGCGGCCGAGTTCGTCGCTGGCGCCTTCCTCTCCGTCGATCTCGATTTCCGTGCGCTGCCCGGCATCTATGTCGGCATCGTCATGGGCCGGCATGCCGGCTTCCTGACCGCGGCCGCCGCTGCCTGGCAACTCGACGCCGACAGCGGCCCGCACCTCGTCTACGTGCCCGAGCGCCCATTCTCAGCCGCCGGCTTCATCGACGACGTCCGTGCCACGCTCGATCGCCACAAGCGCTGCATCGTCGCCGTTTCGGAAGGGGTCAGCACCGCCGACGGCAAGGCCCTGGTCGAAAGCCTGGTGCCGCCGGACAAGCTTGAGCGCGACGCGCACGGCAACGTCAAGCTGTCGGGCAGCGACCTGCCGGCCGCACTCGAGCGCGCGTTGGCCGAAGGCCTGCCGGGCAAGCGGGCCCGCGTCGATGCGCTAGGCTACATGCCGCGCGGCTATATCGGCGCCATCAGCGCGGTCGACGCGCAGGAGGCCTTCGATGCCGGCGCTTTTGCCGTCACTGTCGCCGAACAGGGCGGCGGTTCGGTGGCGCTGCAATATGACGGCACCAGAACGGTGCTGAAGAAGGTGCCGCTGAAGAACGTCGCCGGCAAGACACGCCACATGCCGGGCGATTTCATGAAGCCCGAGGTCAATCAGCTGTCGGATGCCGGCATGGCCTATCTCAAGCGGCTGGTGCCGGAAAAGTACAAGGTCGGGAAGCCCTTCGTCTGATGCCGGGCTCACACTTGATGCCCGGCTCGCTTCTCATGCCGGACTCACACTTGATGCCAGGCTGGTTCAGCAGGAGCGTCGTCGACGACAAGACGACGATGCTGACCGAGCCCTTCGTGCATGCCTATGTTCGGGCCAATATCTGGCATCTGCGCGGTCGCGATGCCGACCTGCTGGTCGACACCGGCATGGGCATCTGTCCGCTGGCGCCGCAGATCGAGACGGCGGACGGCAAGCCGCTGCTGGTCGTCGCCACCCACATCCATCTCGACCATGTCGGCTCGCTGCATGAATTCCCGTTGCGGGCCGGGCCAAGGATAAGCGCGGAACAATTCGAGAGCATGGATGAGGCGGCGACCTACGCCTACATGTTTCATGACCTCGAGGGTGCCGTCTCGAAACTGCCGGCGCCCGGATGGAAGTCGGCCGACTACAGGATCCCGCCCGCGCCCTTGACGCGAACCCTGGACGAGGGCGATGTCGTCGATCTTGGCGACTGGCAATTTCGCGTGCTGCATTTGCCGGGCCATTCACCGGATTCGATCGCGCTGTTCGACGAGGTCGACGGCCTGTTCTTCAGCGGCGATGCCATCTACGACGCCATGCTGATCGACGACCTGCCGGATTCCGACCGAGCCGCCTATGTCAGCACGATGCAGCGCCTGCTCGACTTGCCGATCCGCATCGGTCACGGAGGACACGGACCGAGCTTCGACGGCAAGCGCATGCGCGAGATTGCCACGGCCTATCTCGAGCGAACCGCCGGTGGCTGAGGCTCCAGCGAGGCAGCAAGGCGGGGCCCGACGACTTTGCGACGCTGCCGCCGTGCGGATATTAAATCTTCGTAAGGTCGCCCTAAAACCCTAAATCGGGCGAATCCGCGCCCTAGATGCAAGGCCGTCGATCCGGTTGGCTGCCATGTAGGCGAGACGGGCAATTGCGACCTCGACACGCCGATGACCGATTTTCCCCGCACGGGAGAGGCCACGGCGCTGGATCAACTCTCGCCCGGACAAACGACCATGTCAGATATCCTTCGTAGGCATCGCGTCGCGGCCTTGCTGGGCGCTGCGCTGATCATATCCCCCTTCGTCATGTCTTTCGCCCAAGGCGAGGGCAACACCGTTCCGACGACCCAGACGCCTGTTGCCGGCATCACTGCACCCAACGGCTCGTTCGCGCCCATCGTGGCCGCCGACAAGCCGGCGGTGGTGACGGTTACCACCGTCATGAAGGCACAGCCTGAAACGATGAGCGATGCCTCTCCTTTCGACGGCGGCTCGCCTTTCGATGACTATTTCCGCCAGTTCTTCGGTGACCAGGGCATGCCGACGCCCAAGACGCCGCCACAACAGCAACCGCAGCGCGCCGAGGCGCTGGGTTCCGGCTTCATCGTCGGCGCGGATGGTACCATCGTCACCAACAATCACGTCATCGATGGCGCCTCTTCGATCAAGGTTACGCTCGACGACGGCACCGAACTTCCGGCCAAGCTTGTCGGCCGCGATGCCAAGAACGATCTCGCCGTACTCAAGATCAAGTCGGACAAACCCCTGCCGACAGTCAAATGGGGCGATTCCGACAAGCTCATGCCAGGCGACCAGGTGCTGGCCTTCGGCAACCCGTTCGGCATCGGCACCACCGTCACGGCAGGCATCGTCTCGGCGCGCGGCCGTGACCTGCATAGTGGGCCTTTCGACGATTTCATCCAGATCGACGCGCCGATCAACCACGGCAATTCCGGCGGCCCGCTGGTGGATGTCGCCGGCAATGTCGTCGGCATCAACACGGCGATCTATTCACCCAATGGCGGCAGCGTCGGCGTCGGTTTTGCCATTCCGTCGGGCCAGGCCCAGAAGGTGGTCGCCAAGCTGATGAAGGGCGGCTCCATCCAGTACGGCTATATCGGCGTTCAGATCCAGGAGGTGACGCCGGATGTCGCGAGCGCCATCGGGCTCGACCATTCCGGCGGTGCGCTGGTTTCAGAGGTCAACGACGGTTCGCCGGCGGCCAAGGCCGGCATCGAGACGGGTGACGTCATCACCAGCTTTGCCGGGCAGGACGTGAAGGATCCCAAGGACCTGTCGCGGGCGGTCGCAGATGTCGCGCCGGGCGCCCGGGAAACGGTCGATGTCTGGCGCAAAGGCAAGCCGATTCGGATTTCCGTCGATGTCGGCCAAAACAGCGCCGATGCGAGGACCGCGTCGCTGGACGACGGGTCCGACGCGCCGAGCGCCGGGCGCGCTCCGGCGATAGGGCTCGGCTTGATGGATATAACACCCGACATTCGCCAGCAGATGAACCTTGCCGGCAAGCAGCACGGCGCGGTGGTTGCCAGCGTCAACCCCGACAAAGCGGCCGCCGCTTCCGGAATACAGGCCGGCGACATCATCGTTGCCGTCAATCAGGTGCCGGTCAAGAATGCCAGGCAGGTAACCCAGGCGATCGCCTTGGCCGGCAAGTCCGGCAGGAAATCGGTGCTGTTGCTGGTCGAGCGTGGCGACGCTCAAATGTACATCGCGGTGCCTTTCGCCAATGGCTGAGAAATGGCGTTGACGTGCACGCGGAGCAGCAGGTCCATCGGTGACGGTCCCGCCGGTCTCCGCCCGTCAAGATTTAGGTTGCCCGTCACGACATCTTCGAGAACATTGCGTCAGGCCGATAGTGGCCTGATCGCATGGGGATTGCCGCTATGGTCACCCGAGGTTTCTCTTCAGGACGGCGCCCGCCAACCGATGGCGATGCCCGCATCCCGCCAGGCCAGTATCTAGAACAGGGTTTCCCGGTGCTGTCGGCCGGTCCGACGCCGCGCGTGCGTACCGAGGATTGGTCTTTCACGCTGAAACACGGGCCACGCCCGATCAAGAAATGGAACTGGACCGAGTTCAACGCGCTGCCGATGACCAAAATGACACGCGATATCCATTGCGTGACAGCATGGACCAAATTCGACACGCCGTGGCAGGGTGTGCTGGTCGACGATATCCTTGCCGATGCGGGGGTCGAGCCGCCGACCGGCTTCACGTTGGCGCACGCGTTCGACGGCTACACCACCAACGTGCCGGTCACGGATCTCACCGCCGGCAAGGCCATGGTGGCGCTTCTCTACGAAGGCAAGCCGATCACACCGGACCATGGCGGCCCGGCAAGGCTGCTGGTGCCGCATCTTTATTTCTGGAAATCGGCCAAATGGTTGAACGGCCTGCAATTCACCACGCGCGACGAGCCCGGTTTCTGGGAATTGCGCGGCTACCACATCTATGGCGACCCATGGCGCGAGCAGCGCTACACGGATGATCCATGAGCGATGCGGCAGCAGTGCAGTCGCCCTGGCAAACAGCCAGCATCGTCCGCATCGAAAAGCGCACGCCGCGTGTCACCAGCTTCTTTTTCCAGCCGTCTCGGCCCTTCGCCTATCGCGCAGGGCAGCATGTCGACGTCAGGCTAACGGCGCCGGACGGCTATCAGGCGCGCCGCTCCTATTCCATCGCCTCCGCGCCCGAAACGCATGGCGTAATTGAACTGGCGATCGAAAAACTCGACGATGGCGAGGTCTCGCCCTTCTTCCACGAGGTCGCGGCAGTGGGCGATGAAATAGAACTGCGCGGGCCGCTTGGCGGACATTTCGTCTGGCCCGAGGATGAGAGTGGGCCGCTTGTTCTGGTCGGCGGCGGTTCGGGCGTCGTGCCCTTGATGTCGATGCTCCGCCACCGCGCCGCACGTAATTCAGCGGTGCCCGTCGTCCTGGTCTTTTCGGTCCGGGTCTGGGACGAAGTGATCTTTCGTGACGAGCTGATCGTTCTCGATGAGCGCCAGGACGGCTTCGACCTGGTGCTGACACTGACCCGCGAAGCTGCACGCCGTCCAGCCGACTATGCGCGGCGGGTGGACGTCGCGATGATGGTGCAAGCCATGACGCGGCTGCCGGAGCCGCCTGGCATCGCCTTCGTCTGCGGCTCCAACGCCTTCGTTTCCGCGGCCGCCCAGGCGCTGATCGATGCCGGCGTTGCAGCCGAAATCATTCGCACCGAACGCTACGGAGTGTGAACCGACGCCGCCTTTCGAGAAAGGTTCGTCGGATTCGCCGTTAGCCAACCGGCGAGAAATCCGCCGACAGCAGCTCGAAGGGTAAGGCGCCATAAGCAGCCACCGTGGCCGCGTCGTTCCATTCACGAAACTGCCGCGACGGTCGCGCCTCTAGCGTCCAGGCAGCTCGCGCGCCGTCGAGCGTCACCTTGCCGCGAAAATGCAGCACGCGTTCCCTGCCGGATCGGCTGATGGCCATGGCGCGCAGGCGAGCGATATGCTCGCCACCGTCATTGATCTCCATTTCGATGCGGCGCCGGACCGGCGGAACGCCGATCCTGACGGTGATATCGAGCATCATGTCGCCGGTCGTTTGCGGACAGGCGATGGCCTGCGAAAACATCAGAGGCGCCGATGCTGCTTGCGGCTTGCGCGCGGCCGGTCTGCCGCGCCAAGGTTTGGCGGGTGGCTCCTGTTGCAACCGGCCCTTCTTCCGCTTCAGGCGCAACTGCTTGGCAAGCCCGCGCGACAGCCAGACCAGGCCGCCGAAATCCGTGCGCGGCTTGGCTTGCAGAACCGACGACCAACGCGACAAGCCAGCTCCGTCGGCCATCTCCAAGATTCTGACCATTGTCGATTCCGGCACCGGAATGCCGATCTCGAACGCCAGATAGGATAGCGCCACCGCCGCTGGAACCGCCAGGCCGCGTCTGCCGACGATGTCGAGGAACATGTCCCAATCGACCTCTTCGCCATGGATGGCGACCGCGCAGTCGACAAGCCAGTCGCTGTGGGTGTGGGCGTCGAGGCCGCCATGGGCGATGGCCAGGGCCATGCGATCGGCCGGCGACGGCACGAAGACCGCGACGCCGCTGAATTCGGCTGGGACCGCCCGTTGCCAGATCGCCAGGTCGTCTTCCGCGCTCGTCTGCGACCCGTCATAGCCGAACTGGTGCAGGTCGATGTCACCGAAACGGCCCTTGAAGAAGTTCATCGACCGCAGCGACGCCAACCGGGTTCGCAGATATTGCGCGCTGACGCCCGAGGCGATCTGCCAGTCGCGGTCGCGCAAGATGTCGAAGACGGCAGCCATGTCGCGCGGGCGCACCAGTATATCGATGTCGTGCGCCACCCGGCCACGCTGCGCCGACGCGTTCAAGGCAATGCGGCTGGCGCCCTTGATCAGCATGATGTCGGCGCCGCCGTCTGCCATCGCCTTCAGCGCCGGTTCGGCCTCGCGCATCGCCATGCGCGACTTCGTCCACAGCATCTTCTGCAGGCCGACGAGGCGCGGATGCGCGGTATGCCCGGCCAGCTTCCTGCCGAACCTGTCGGAGATGGCGGCGAGCAGGCGATGTTCTCGAAACGAGACGAGATCGATGTCGTTCTCGTCCAGCCAGCGCGCGGCGCAGGCAGCGGCTGCGTCCTCGTCGGAGAGCAGCGCCGCCTTTAACAACAGGTCCAGCTGGCCGGTGGGCCACGACCAGCCATAGTCCGGGAAGCGGCGGCCGATGCGGCGAACGGGCCTGGCGTTCAATTGGAGCCTGCCTTGTTCCGGGCGCGCCGCTGCATGGCGAGCCTTGCGACCTGGAGATAGCCCCGGTCGCGTGCCGGATCGCGGCCGTAGGAAAGGCTGCCCGGACGGATGCGGCGCAATGCAAGCACGTCGTCGAGCATGGCAAGGGCAAGGCCTGCCTCACGAACCCGGGCGATCCAGTCGATCATCTCGCCGCGACCGCCTGGTGGGTCGATGATGGGACCGATGCGTGGCACCACCTCCTGGCGGATCATCATCGTCGTGCGCGACCAGCCAGCTTCACTGGTCGCATCGGGCAAATCGGGGCTGTCGCCGCGAAACGTCCGCCAATGCGTAAAGACGCCCGCTGTCCCGGGATGACGGCCGAGATAGGCCAGCTGCTTTTCGACCTTGTCCGGCAGCCACAAATCGTCGGCATCGAGCGTCGCGATGAGCGGCGTCGAGAGTGCCGCAATGCCACGGGTCGTTGCGCTGCCAGGTCCGGCATTGTCCTGTCGCAGCACCGTCACCGGCAGGTTCATCGCATCGATCACCGCAGCCGTATCGTCGGTCGAACCGTCATCGACCACGACGATGGCCTCCGCCTTTGCCGTCTGGGCCAGAACGGAGTTCAGGGCCGCGCCTATGGTGGCGGCCGCGTTGAAAGCCGGAATGACGACGCCGTAGCCTGCCATCAAAGGAACCGCCACTGCGCGAGATCCTTGAAGTCGAAGATCCCCTCCACCCGGCGCAAGCTGGGATCGGCCTTGCGACGCTTCATCGACTTGTGAATGGCGCGCATGAACTCGCGAAAGGGCACATCGGCTTCCTTGGTCATGTTGCCGGGATGACGCCTGTAATAGAGAGCCACCGTATCGGGCATAACGTATTTTGCCTGGCTCTCAAAGATACGCAACAGATAGTCGGTGTCCTCGGCCTGTTTGAAATCCTCGTCGAAACCACCGGTGCGCTCGATGAGGTCTCGCGCAAAGATCCCGGCGGACAGGTGGATCCCTCGCACGGTTATGGAGTGGCTGTCGGCGGCCGGTTCCAGCGTCTCTCCATCTATCTTGTCTATCAGCGTCATGCGCGAATAGGTCAGGTCGAGGCCCGGATCCTCTTCGAAGCAGGCGAGATCCGCCTTGAAGCGCCCTGTCGGGGAGATGTCGTCCGAATCGAGAAACGACACCAGGCCGGTCTGCGGCAGCAACTGCTTCAGCCCGGCATTGCGCGCCTTGGTGACCCCGCCATTGACCTGCTGGAAAAGACGAATGCACGGGGCCTCGTCGATCAACGACCGCACGACGGCCGCAGAGCCATCGGTCGACCCATCGTCGATGACGATGATGTCGAGATCGATGTCTTCGCGCTGCCTGAGCAGCGAGCGCAGCGCCAGGCCAACGAACTGTTCGCGATTGTAGACCGGCATGATGACGCTCAGCCTCATTGGCGTCTCCAGCAGCGTTCCGGGCTTGGCTGATCCGACCCGATTGTGTCGAGCATCATAGCATTCGCCAATCGGCGGGACTCTTCAATTCGAAGATGCCCTGGACCTCACGCCGTGACGGATCGGCCTTGCGCCGCCGCATCGACTTGTGGATCGCGCGCAAGTGGTTGCGGACCCTGCCGCTATGCTCCTTGGTGACATTTCCGGCGTGGCGTCGGTAGTAGATCGCGACCGCGTCCAACAATTCGTAGTTCGGTCCCGCCTCGAAAACGCGCAGCAGATAGTCGGTATCCTCAGCCTGCTCGAAATCCTCATCGAACTCGCCCGTCCGGCGGACAAGCCCTCTGCTGAACACGGCGGCGCTCAGCGAAATTCCCCGAAGCGTCATCGTGCGGCTGTCGACTGCCGGTTTCAGCTGCTCATCGTCGATCCGGTCGACCAGCGTCATCAGCGAATAGGTCAGCTCAAGCCCGGGAGTAGCCTCGAAGCGGGCGAGATCGGCCTTGAACCGTCCGGCCAGCGAGATGTCGTCCGAATCCAGGAATGACACGAACTCCGCATCCGGCGGCAGTTGCCGCAGCCCGGCGTTGCGCGCCCTGGCTACGCCCATGTTGGATTGCTGGAACAGTCGGATGCAGGGGTTTTCGCGCATCATCGAGCGCACGGCCTCAGTAGAGCCGTCGGTCGAGCCGTCGTCGATGACGATGATATCGAGATCGGCGGCGTCCCGCTGCCGCACCAGCGAGCGCAATGCCGAAACGACATAGCGCTCACGGTTGTAGACGGGCATTATCACGCTCAGTTTCACGAATCGCCCCGCGCGAGAAAGTCCGCAATCGTGCCGGCTATCTCCTGAGGCTGCGTCCCCAGCGACAGACGATAGCACGGCAGCAGGCGGGTCAGGTCGCTGAAGAAGCGAAAGCCGCTCTCCCGCTCGCCCGGCATCTGCGCTATGCCGGACGGCGCCAAGGCAATCATGGCATCCCTGCGCGACACCGGCACGATTGAACTTGCCTCGCCTCCGCCGATATGTGGCACCACCAGCGCAACGATGTCCAGAGTTTCGGGCACCGGCCGAGGCGCGATGTCATCAATGTGAAAAGTATGCTTGCCTTGCCAGTTGAGCGGACCATGCGCCTTCAGCCGGTGCTTCAGCCCAAGCCGCGCGAACCCCTGGGGATCCTGCTTGAGCGTTGAAAACAACGGGCGGGCAGTCACGCCGTTGGAGAGGTCGACCAGCACATAGTCGTCGCCGACGCTGTCCAACCCGTGGAGAAGGCCGGCGGCGACGGTCCCGGATTTCCCGGCGCCGCCCGCGCCGGCCAACAGCACGCCCTTGCCATTGGTGCCGAGCGTCCCCGCATGGGCCAGCCGCATGCCACGTGCCGCATATTCCCAATGGAGGAAGGGGCGCAGCGGCGCTCCCGGCTCCCACGGTGGAAAGGCGTCGGCCGAGGCCATCAATTGCACGCCAACGCGACGTTGCGGATCATAGAACTGCCAGAAATCCAGGTCGTGGAAATGGTTGCCGCGCAATCCTGCTTCCGCCAGTTGGGTGGCGAAGCCATGCTGCGTGAAGGGTCCCTGGCCCCAACTGGCCGGTACCGCGATGCCGTCAATGCCGGGATGCGCGACGAAGATGCGGCAGATGTCGGCAGGCGTTCGGCTGCCCGGAGCCGTGACAAAGCCATGAGCGAAGGCATCTGCCAATGCGCCGGGGCTGACATGCGCGGTCAGATCCAGATGCGGCAAGCCCACCTTGCGGGTCAGCGGATAATGCGCGGCGCTGCTCTCCGCTTGCGCCAGGACATGACGTGCGTAGTCAACCAGGTTTTCGAGAGTGACGTTCGGCATGGTCTGCCTGTTCCGGAGCTGTCCGGCAACGAGAACCTGATGGGCGCTTCAGTTGGCCTGCTTCACCGCGGGCCAGCCGAGGGGCTCCTCGACCTCGTGGATGGGATCGACGACAATGAGATCGGCGAGATCGTCATGGATGTCGACCTTGAGGGGCTCTCTGGCAGCGGCGAGCTGAGCCAGCAATTCGCTTGGAACCGGTCTTGCCACGCCATCGGTTACGGCCGCCAGCAAGCCGAATTCGAGCAATTGTGAGACAAAGCCGTCAATCGCGGCGGCATCGAGGGCGCCAATTCCGGTCGCGGCGCCGACCAGTTCGGAGGCAGGCACGCCGGACGACAGTGCATCCCAAAGTCTGCTGCCTGAATCAGAGAAGCCGAAATATTTGCCCGTGGTCAGGTCAAGAACGACGGCTTCGCCGTCGAAGGATTCAAAGACGATATCCTTGCTGGCAATGGCATAGATGCCGGATTGTCGCATGTTTGCTCCCCCGCCGAGCAGGCCGCGGAGATGATCTTCGGGCCTTACGGTCAACCCCACCGTTGCAGGCGTCTAACCATTTGCAGGGTTTTTGGCAAGATGGCGCAGGCTCGGGGCGAGCGCAGCCGCTCACGCTTCGATTTCAAGCGCAGAAAGCGGCTTCGAGCAACAGGCGAGGATAAAGCCGTCCTCGATTTCGTGATCGAGGATGCCGCCATTGTGGCTCATCTCGACGTCGCCCGCGACCTTCCTCACCTTGCAGGTGCCGCACAGGCCGAACTCGCAGGCGGCGGGAATCCGCACCCCAGAGGCGCGTGCCGTCTGCAGCACGGTCTGGCCGGCGACGCATTCGGCATCGACATCGGAAAGCGAGAACCGGATTGGTGTCACGGCCTCGACAGCAGCAGCGGCGCCGTCTTCCGCCGGCGGCGAGAACGGCGCCGGGATCTCCTCCACGGTGGGCGCCGCAAAGCTTTCCTGATGGTATTTCGCCATGTCGAAGCCGGCGGCGTCCAGCATGCCGCGCACGGCGCGCATGAAGGGATCGGGGCCCCAGCAGAAGATCTCGCGCTCACGGAAATCGGGCGCCAGCAATGGCAGCCGGATCGCGTCGATGCGGCCCATATGGCCGAACCAGCCCTCGCGGCTCGACCGCTCCTCGATCATGAAGCCGAGCGACAGGCCGGGCATGCGGCTGCCGAGCAGCTCAAGTTCCTTGCGGAAAATGATCTCTTCCGGGCGGCGCGCACAGTTGACGAAGCCGACATCTGTCCATGGCGCGCAGTCGTTCAGCCAGCGCAGCATCGACATCATCGGCGTCACGCCGGAGCCCGCCGAAATGAACAGATATTTGGCCGCCGGGTGGCTATGCAGCGAGAAGTCGCCGGTCGGCCCATAGGCCTTGACGTGCGAACCCGGCGTCAGATGGTCGAACATCCAGCGCGTGCCGGTGCTGCCCGCCTGCGCCTTCACCGTCACCGCGATCGAGAACGGCCGCGATGGCGAGGAGGACAGCGTATAGGTGCGCATCAGCGGCCCGTCCGATGTCGGCAGTTCCAGAGTCACGAATTGGCCCGGCTTGTAGCGGAACCAGGTCTGGTTGTCGGAGCGGAAGGTGAAGGTCTTCACGTCAGGCGCTTCGTCACTGACGCCGATCACTTCCAGCACCTGCAGCCTGTCGTTCCAGGGCGTCATCTGGTCGAGATGGCGATAGAGGCCAAGGTCCGTCATCGCATTCATCCTCTTGTCCCCTGGGCTAGGCGACGCTGCGCAGGGCCGGCCGGTCGCCTTCGGCAAGGCGCGGTCCGATGAACGACGCGTACCATTCGACGAACTGGATCACGCCGCCCTCATGCAGCTCCGAATAGGGGCCTGGTTCGTAGGCCGGCGACAAGATGCCAAAGGCGTTTTCCTCGACGATGCGACGGTCCTGGTCGTTGGTCTCGGTCCAGACATGGGTAAGCTCAGCGAGATCGTAGTCGACGCCTTCGACCGCATCCTTGTGGACGAGCCATTTTGTCGTCACCGCGGTTTCCGTGGCACTGATCGGCAGCACGCGGAAGGTGACGGCATGGTCGCCGAGGATATGGTTCCAGGTTGTCGGATAATGATAAAGCAGCAAGGAGCCGATGCGGTCGGTTGAAACGCTGTCGGACAGGTTCTTCTGGACCGCCCGTTTTCCCGTCATGGTGTAGCTGACGGCATCGCGCAGCAGCGGCGCGCGGGTGGCGCGGTACTGCCCTGCCGGATCGATGCGGAATTTGCTCGGCAGGCCTGATGCCTCGCATTTGGCCCAGTGCGCGACCATTTCAGGGTCGCTGTCGGCGCCGTTGACGCCGGTCACGGTCGGAGCCTCGGGGAAGGTCTTGCACAGCTCAGGATGATTGGCGGCGCAGTGATAGCACTCGCGGTTGTTTTCCCAGACCAGCTTCCAGTTGCCCTTCTCGACGATCGTGCTCTCGAAGGCGATCTTTGCTTCACGCAACCGGTGCGGCAAAAGATAGGGTTCGATCATCGCCCGCATCGGCGCGAAATCCGCCGGCTCCTTGGCCAGACAGATGAAGATGTAGCCGCCGACGCTCTCGCAGGCGACCGGCTTCAGGCCGAAATCACTCTTGTCGAAACCGTCGGCCATCTGGCGGGCAAACAGCAGGCGGCCGTCCAGCTCATAGGTCCATTGATGATACGGACAGACGAGCTTTGCCGCCGTACCCTTTTCCGCGTTGCACACGCGGCTGCCGCGATGGCGGCAGGAATTGTGGAAGGCGTTGATCTTGCCGTGCTGGTCGCGGACAAGGACGACCGGGTAGTCGCCGATCTGCACGGTGATGTAGCTGCCCGGCTTCGGCAGTTCGCAATCATGGCCGATGAACAGCCAGTCGCGATACCAGATCAGCTCCATGTCGAGCTTGAAGTAGTCTGGATCGGTGTAGAAGGGCTGCTCCAGCGAAAAGCCTTGCCGGCGCCCCTTCAGGAGCCTCAGCATGTCGTTGCGGGTATCCATGTCCTGTCCTCGTTTCTAAGGACTGAACTGGTGGTGATGGAGGAAGGATTGAAACGCAGGCCGGCTAGGTGCCAGACATGCGCTATCCACCTCTTGACCGCCCACCGCGATCAGTCGAGTCTAACAATCTCGGGCTGGTTTCCGGGCTCTGGAGTTGTCCTTGCGGACCATCGCGACACCTTCCCAGGCAGTTGCCCAGTGGTCTCCCGTTGCGACTTGAACTCCACCACCGTTGCGGGGGCAGCGCCGGATTCTGACCGGCTTCCCAATTCTCCGCCTCGTCGTCACGAAGCGGCACCTGAGATGGTATGATCTAACCACGATCGCGGGCGCGCCGTCGGCATGAAAACGACATCGTATCCATGCGGCGCGACACAGCATGCGAACGTTCCCGCAGACCGTCGCGGGCTGAAATCCACCTCCCGGATGGCCATTTTACCGGCTGCGATATCCCCGAATCGGACCCCTTGGCGGGGTCAAAAAAGGTTAACGGTTTCGAAAAGTGACTATTAGCTCGATCTAAAATCGAACCGAACGGTTCGTTTCTGTTGACGGTGCGTGCAGGACGGTGTGAACGCTGGGCCTTGAAACAGTCGGTGATCCATCCAGCGGTTACATCTAACATGCTGATATAAAGAAGAAAAATATACCCGTAGATTCCCTTGGCACAATTTCAAGGTGTGGATTCATGGTCCACACGGAACAACTTCGTGATTGGAAAAGGCGGGGTTGCCCTCCCACATCGGGGCTGTCCGAACGACGCGATTTCATTTCCAAGACACGCCGCTAGACGGACGGAAAAAGACGATACTGGAGTACAAAAATGAAAAAGATCATTCTCACTGCCGCAGCCCTTTTGGCCATTTCCGGCAGCGCCTTCGCTGGTAGCGACCACTACGGTTCGAACGCCGCGGCAGCCACTGCTGTCGACAGCTCGTACACCGCTTCGACCAAGAAGTCGGAACCGGCTGCTCAGGCGCCTGCCCAGGGTGCTGACCACAACCTCTTCGGCAACAACTAACAGCCGATTCCCAGTTGACGGCGGGCTCGCCCGCCGCCCTGGCGAAATTCAGACATTCAGGAGTATTTAAGATGAACAAGATCCTCATTGCTGCCGCCGCCGTTCTGGCCATCTCGGGCAGCGCTTTCGCGGGCAGCGACAACTACGGTTCGAACGGCTCCAACCAGCCTGCCGCCGCTGTGGACCAGTCGTACACGGCTTCCACCAAGACCTCGGAACCGGCTGCCCAGACGCCCGCTCAGGGCAGCGACCGTAACCTCTTCGGTCGCTAACAGCCAATTTCGCAACCGACGGCAGCTGTGTCTGCCGTCCTGGCGAAATCCGGAATTCAGGAGACTAAAATGAACAAGATCCTTATTGCTGCCGCCGCCGTACTGGCCATCACCGGCAGCGCGTTCGCCGGCAGCGACAACTTTGGCTCCAATGGCGCCAATCAGCCTGCGGTTACTTCGGTTGACAGCGCGCATACGAGCTCGGTCCGCAACAGCGGTGGCCTCGTCGAGAAGCTGCTCAATTCGTCGGGCGACGTGGAGAAGTCCGCCCCTCAGGGCAGCGACCGGAATCTCTTCGGCCGTTAACAGCCGAAGCTGATCTTCAACAAAAGAGCGGCGGGCCTAGCCCCCCGCTCTTTTTGCGTCCAAAACGCGGTCCTGCCTCAGGCCGCCTTCGCTTCAGCCTCATGAAGGGCAAACGACCGTCCGTCAGCGTCGAAGATATGCAGGTCCTCGCCATTGGCGCTCAGCCGCAATGTCGAACCACGCTTGACCTCGACATTGCCGGGCAGCTTGGTCACCAGCGGCAGGTCGGCGCGACCGATGTCGACATAGACCAGCTGAACCTCGCCGAGCTGCTCGAGATAGTCGACCGTCCCCTCGAACAGATAGTCCGCGCCGCTGGCGATGATCAGGTCCTCCGGCCGCACGCCAAAGCTCACCGCAGCACCCTTCGCCGAAGCAGGCGTTGCGATCGGCACGGTTGCCTTGCGTCCGCCGACATGGCTGACGACGGTCGGATTGCCGGTCTTTTCGATGGTCGCGGGCAGGATGTTCATGGCCGGCGAGCCAATGAACTGGGCAACGAACAGATTGCCGGGCTTCTTGTAGAGATCCATCGGCGTGCCGACCTGCTCGATATGGCCGTCCTTGAGCACCACGATGCGGTCGGCCAGCGTCATCGCCTCGACCTGATCGTGGGTGACGTAGATCATGGTCGTGTTGGGCATCGATTCCTTGAGCTTGGCGATTTCGATGCGGGTGGCGACGCGCAGCGCGGCGTCGAGGTTCGAAAGCGGCTCGTCGAACAGGAACACCTTCGGATTGCGCACGATGGCGCGGCCGATGGCGACGCGCTGGCGCTGGCCGCCTGACATCGCCTTGGGCAGGCGGTCGAGATATTTGGTCAATTGCAGGATCTCGGCGGCCTGACGCACACGGCGGTCGATCTCGGCCTTGTTCTCTTTGCCGATCTTCATCGAGAACGCCATGTTGTCGTAGACGGTCATGTGCGGGTAGAGCGCGTAGGACTGGAACACCATGGCGATGCCGCGCTTCGACGGCGGCACGTCGTTCACCACTTCGCCGGCTATTCTAAGCTCGCCGGAGGTGATTTCCTCGAGCCCGGCGATCGATCTCAGCAATGTCGACTTGCCGCAGCCCGACGGGCCGACGAAGACGATGAACTCGCCCGACTTAATATCGAGGTCGATGCCGTGGAGAATGTTCAGATTGCCGTAGGACTTCTTCACTTGTCTTAGCGTGACATCGGCCATTTGGTTTCCTCCAGTGATTGGAAATTCAGTCGAGACGCCCGAACCAGGCGCCGTAGCCGCCAAGCTCGATGGAACCGCTGTTCGCCTGCCCCGAAAATCCGTGCCCGGGCAGAGGTTGCAGCGATCGGCCGCCAAGGTCAACCTTGGCCGGCCCGGCTCCCAGATTGAAGACGCAGACGATCTGCTCGTTGCCTGCGCGGCGCGTGAAGGCGACGGTATCTCCCTCACTTTCGATGAAATTGATGTCGCCCTTGGCGAGCGCCGGATGGGCACGCCGGAAGGTGAGAAAGCGTCGGTAGTGCTCAAGCAGCGAAGCCTCGTCGCCCTGTTGGACATTGACCGCTTGCGCTAGATGCTTGGCCGGCACCGGCAGCCAGGGCTTTGCTGGGGAGAAGCCGCCATTCTTGGCGCCGCCATCCCACACCATCGGTGTGCGGCAGCCGTCGCGGCCCTTGAATTCCGGCCAGAAGCGGATGCCATAGGGATCCTGCAAATCCTCGAATCGCAGCTCTGCTTCACCGAGCCCAAGCTCCTCGCCCTGATAGATGCAGACCGAACCGCGCAGGGACATCAGCAGCGCCGAGATGACCTTGAGATAGGCTGTCGGGTCGGCCTCATTGGCCGCCCAGCGCGAGGCCGGGCGCATCACGTCATGGTTGGAAAAGGCCCAGCACGACCAGCCGTCGCTGGCGACCTTGCCGAAGGATTCCAGCACCGAGCGAACCTTGCCCGCGCTGATCTTTTCCGGCGCCAGGAAATCGAAGGAGTAGCACATGTGCACGTGCTTGCCGCCGGCGGTGTAGGCGGCAACCACTTCAAGCCCGCGCTGCGAATCGCCGACCTCGCCGACCGCTGCGGTTGCCGGATATTCATCAAGCAGGGCACGGAACCGTTCGAGGAAGCCGAGGTTCTCGGGCCGGCTCTTGTCGTAGAGATGGTCCTGGTAGTTGTAGGGGTTGACCGCCGGCGCGGTCTGGTCGTTGCGCTCTTCCGGCGGCAGCGGCGGATTGTTTTCCAGGCCCTGGCTGTGGAAGTAGAAATTGATGGTGTCGAGCCGGAAACCATCGACGCCGCGCTCCAGCCAGAAGCGGGTGACGTCGAGCAATGCGTCCTGGACTTCGTGGTTGTGGAAGTTGAGGTCGGGCTGTTCGGCCAGGAAATTGTGCATGTAATATTGCTGGCGGCTGGTGTCCCATTGCCAGGCCGAGCCGCCGAAGATCGACAGCCAGTTGTTGGGCGGCGTGCCGTCCGGCCTGGCGTCTGCCCAGACGTACCAGTCGGCTTTCGGGTTGCTGCGGCTCGACCGGCTTTCCTTGAACCATGGGTGGTTGTCGGCGGTGTGCGACAGCACCTCGTCGATCATCATCTTCAAGCCCAGCCTGTGCGCCTCGCCGGTCAGCGCGTCGAAATCGGCCAGCGTGCCGAACATCGGATCGACATCGCAGTAATCCGATACGTCATAGCCGAAATCTTTCATCGGCGACTTGAAGAACGGCGAAATCCAGATGGCATCCGCGCCGAGTGCGGCGATGTAGGGGAGGCGGCCTATGATGCCCTTGAGATCACCGATGCCGTCGCCATTCGAGTCCTGATAGCTGCGCGGATAGATCTGGTAGATCACCGCGCCCCGCCACCAGTCGCGATCGATGGCGAGGTCAGGCTTCGAGCTGGCCTTCAAAGCGGATTGCATCGTCTCAGCCTCCTTTCACCGAGCCGGCAAGCAGCCCGCGGACAAAATAGCGCTGCAGCGAGAAGAACACGATCAGCGGCACGATTATGGTCACGAAAGCCGATGTCGTCAGAATCTCCCAGTCGCCGCCGCGTGAGCCCAACAGCGCGTTGAGCTTGGCGGTCAGCACGATCTGGTCCGCCTCTGTACCGAGGAAAACCATCGCCACCAGCAGATCGTTCCATACCCACAGGAACTGGAAGATGGCAAACGAAGCCAGCACCGGGAACGACAGCGGCAAGACGATCTTGACGAAGATCTCGAAATCGCTGGCGCCGTCGATGCGCGCCGATTCCATGATTTCGCGCGGCAGGCCGGCAATGTAGCTGCGCAGCAGGTAGATGGCGAAGGGCAGGCCGAAGCCGGTATGCGCCAGCCAGATGCCGAGATAGGTCTTCGACGGCATGCCGAAGAACGAGCCGACGCCGTTGTAGAGTTTCAAAAGCGGGATCAGCGACATCTGCAGCGGCACCACCAGCAGACCGATGATGACAGCGATCAGCAGCGCCCGGCCGGGAAACCGCATCCAGGCCAGTGCATAGGCGGCAAAGGCGGCGATCAGGATCGGGATGATTGTCGCCGGGATGGTGACGGTCAGCGAATTCATGAACGACCGTCCGATGCCCTCGGAAAACAGCACCGTTTTGTAGTTGTCGATGGTGAATTTCGGCGGCGCCGACGAGGCATAGTAGACGCGCTGGCCGCGATCGCCTTCGAACGCCTTGGGCGACTGCATGATGAAACCGCCGTCGGCGTTGAGCTGCAGGGTCACGCCATCGCCGAGATCGGCTGATGTGCCGGCGGGATATTGCGTTGGGGCCGCCGATTTGACGCCGAAGGCGCTGATGTCGCGCTTGGCGCCGTCGCCGAAGATATTGCCTTCGAGGACGAACTTGCCGTCCTTCTCGGCTTGCGCCGAGGCGGGCGGCAGCCGGCCGGCTTCCGTCTGGGTGGAACTGGCGAACGAGTTCCACCATCCCGAGGCGATGATCTGGTTCTTGTCGCGCAGCGACGAGACCAGGATGCCGAGCGTCGGTATGGTCCAGATCGCGACGAAGATGAGCACGGCGATGTGGACGCCAAAGCGGCTGGCGAAGGAATTTCCGGTCGCGACGGCCATCTCAATGTCCTCCCGTCTCTTTGTTCGCCTGGCGGATGTTCCAGACCATGATCGGAATGACCGCGATCATGATGATGATGGCAATGGTGGCGCCGCGGCCGAAATCGCCGCCGCCGCGGAACATCCAGTCGAACATCAGATTGGCCAGCACCTGGCTGTTCCACTGGCCGTTGGTCATGGTCAGCACGATGTCGAACACTTTGAGCACCAGAATGGTGATCGTGGTCCAGACCACGGCGATGGTGCCCCAGATCTGCGGCACCATGATCTTCCAGAAGATCTGGAACGGATTGGCGCCGTCGATGACAGCGGCTTCCAGCGTTTCCTCGGGGATGCCGCGCAGGGCGGAAGACAGGATGACCATGGCAAAGCCGGTCTGGATCCAGATCAGGATGATCATCAGGAAGAAATTGTTCCAGAACGGCAGCGATATCCAGACCTGCGGTTGGCCGCCGAAATGCTGGATAATGGCGTTGAGGATGCCGATCTGCGTCTGGCCTTCGCCCCGATACTCGTAGATGAATTTCCAGATGACGCTGGCGCCGACGAAGGAGATCGCCAGCGGCAGGAAGATCAGGCTCTTGGCGATCGTGCCCCACCAGATCTTGTCGGTGAGCACGGCGATGATCAGCCCGAGGAAGGTGCAAGCTGCCGGCACCACCGCGAGCCAGATGATGTTGTTGAGGATCGAGTTGCGGAACTCGCGATCGCCGAACGCCCATTCATAGTTCGCCAGGCCGACGAAATTGATGCCGCTGCGATCGAGGAACGACAGCCGCAGCGTCTCGACCACCGGATAGATCAGGTAAATGGTGAGGATGATCATCGCCGGACCGACGAACAGCCATGGCCGGACCAGCCCTTGCCGGCGCAGATTGTCGATGGCCGCGGCACCGGCGACGCCGCGTGACGGGAATATCAGGTCGACCAGCCTGTTGGCGCCCCAGAAATAGGCGACGCAACCGCCGACCCCGATGATGATGACAGTTATGGCCGAGAAAATCTGAGCCGCCATGGGTCCCTCTCCCCCTGCGCATGATCCGACAAGGAATGACCTTGGTGACGGGGACCAGGCGCCGATTCAGTTGTTTGGAGCACGTCATCGGCGGTTTGCGCACATTGCCGATCGCGCTTCATGTCAATGCGCTCATGACGAAAGGCTGCGGCACGGGCCGCCGTCGGATCCGGGCCAGTAGGGCCCGGACCCAGTGCGAGAATGGTTGGTCGCTTACGTGCCGGCCGCTACTTGATCGCGTCCCAGCTCTTCTGGATGTCGGTGGCGACGTCCTGCGCCGACTTGCCGCCGACCAGGTCGATCATGCCGGTCCAGAAGGCGCCGGCGCCGATCTTGCCCGGCATCAGGTCGGAACCGTCGAAGCGGAAAGTCGAGGCATTGGCGAGGATTTCGCCCTGCTTCTTCAGCGCGTCGCTGGCATAGGCATCCTTGTTGACCGACTTGAGCGGCGTCACGAAGCCGCCTTCGGCCATCCAGATCTCGTGGGCGAGCGGCATCTTCAGGAATTCGATGAACGCGCGCGCACTCTTGCTGTCCTTGGTGATCATCGCCAGCGTACCGGCGCCGAGCACGGGCGTGCCCAGTTCAGGCTTGGAGGCATAGGGCGGGAAGTAGAAGAAGTCCGCGTCCTGGCCGACCTTGGTGCCTTCCGGGAAGAAGGTCGGGATGAACGATGCCTGGTGGTGCAGGTAGCATTTCGGCGGCACCGAAAAGAGACCCTTCGGACTGTCGCGGAAATCGGTCGCCGCAACCGCCTTGGCGCCGCCGTCGACCATCTTGTCGTCGGTCGCGATCTTGCCGAATATGTCGATGGCGTTGACCACCGCCGGATCGTTGAACGGAATCTCGTTCTTCACCCATTTGTCGTAGACCTCCGGAGGCTGGGTGCGCAGCATCAGGTCTTCGACCCAGTCGGTCGCCGGCCAGCCGGTGGCGCCGCCGGAGCCGAGGCCGATGCACCATGGCTTGCCGCCATCGGCGATGATCTTCTTTTCGAGATCGGCGAGTTCTTCCTGGGTCTTCGGCACCTTGTAGCCGGCTTCCTCGAAATTATCCGGCGAGTACCAGACCAGCGACTTCACGTCGGCCTTGTAAGGGAAGGCGAAGAAGCCCGGCTTGCCGTCCTTGTCCTTGAAGGTGCCGAGATCGACCCATGACTGGCCGGCGCCATAATTGTCCTTGACCCATTTGGCGGTGTCGTCACCGAGTGGCGTCAAAAGGCCCTTCGATGCCAGATCCTGGATCAGGCCCGGCTGGGGCAGCACGGCGATGTTGGGCGGGCTGCCGGCCTGTGTGTCGATGACGATCTGCTGCTCGTAATTCTCCGAGGAGGAGTATTTGATCTCGACGCCGGTGGCTTCCGAGAAATAGTCGAGAACGCCGCGCACCAGGCCTTCGTCCTCGCCGCGCCACGGCCCGAAGATCGACAGTGTCTCACCCTTGAGGTCGACTTTCTTGAGTTCTTCGTAGTTCGCCCAGTTGAAGCGCTTGTCTTCGCCGGGCTTGAACTTCAGTTCGGCCTGCGCGGGCGCGTTCAGGGCGAACGTGGCAAACGCAGCACCCAGCAAAAGCATTTTCTTCATCGGTATTCCTCCCAGTGGGTCTCACACACCGGACGGAACCTCCATTCCGCCCGCCGACGCCGCAGGACTGTGACTCAGTCGGAAAGGAACCGCAACCTTTCGAAGAGTCTTCCAAAGCGCTTTGGCTTTTTTGATCACGCCATTGAATTGCCAGGAAGTCAAGAGGCTGGCGAATTAATCGATTTAGGTTCGCGCATCTTAACTCCTGAAAGTGCGCTGCAGCATACTATTATGGCGATGCAGCAGCAATTTTTGTTTCAAACACGCCCAAACCGCGTCTATGGTTCGGCTTGTATGGCTCGGCCTCGGTGGCACTTGGGTCGATTCAATTTAAAAGCGCTTTGAGGGAATGGAGACTTTCGTGAACCTCAAGCAGCTCGCCCACATGCTGGCACTTTCGCAAACCACGGTAAGCCGCGCTCTGAACGGCTATCCCGAGGTCAACGAGGAAACGCGCAGGCGTGTCATGGATGCCGCCAAGCGCCATGGCTACCGTCCCAACCCGAGCGCGCGCCGGCTGGCGACCGGCAAGACCGGCATGATCGGCTATGTCCTGCCGACCGGTGCGTCCGTCGACATCGATCCGCATTTCGTCGAGTTCCTGTCCGGTCTTGGCGACTATGCCCGCTCGCACGAGCTCGATCTTGTGCTGTCGCCGGCCGACGCCGACGACCAGGAAACCACCTACCGGCGCATCGTCGCCAACCGGCAGGTCGACGCCGTCTACATCTCCTCGCCGCGGCCCGTTGACCGGCGCGTGGCGCTGGTCAACACGCTCGGCATTCCCTTCATCGTCCATGGCCGCAGTGAGGGCTTCGACTTCGACTATGCTTTTACCGACATCGACAATGAGGGCGCCTTCCACGAAGCGGCCAGGCTGCTGATCCAGCTCGGTCATCGGCGGCTGGCGCTGATCAATGGTGACGACCGCGAGACCTTCGCCATCCATCGAGAACGCGGCGTGCGCCGGGCGCTTGCCGCGAGCGGACTGACATTGAGCGAACGCCATGTCTGCTCGGTCGATATGACCGAGGAGAACGGCTATCGCGCCACCAGGCGCTTGCTGGAAGAGGACGACGCGCCGACCGCGATCGCCTGCTCCAGCCTGATCATGGCGCTGGGCGTCGTGCGTGCGGTGCGCGACCTCGGCCTGAGCATTCCGGGCGACGTGTCGCTGATCGCCCATGACGATGTCTTCCCCTGGCTGAGGCCGGAGAATTTTTCGGTGCCGCTGTCAACGACGCGTTCATCGATCCGTCTGGCCGGCGCCCGTGTCGCCGAGCGGCTGGCGGCACGGATTTCCGGCCTGGAGGAGGGCGCTCGCGGCGAGGTCTGGCCGGTCGACCTGGTGGTTAGGGGATCGGTGGCGGGGGCGCCTGTTTAGAACTGTCTCCCGAAGCGCTGCAAGCGCCGACCTTACTCCTTCGCAGCCCCTGCCGCCTTGATGTCCAGCAGCCCGTAGCCGAAATCATTGTCGCGTCCCTTTGGGCCGAGATCCCTGGCCGTCGCCGCGAGCGCTTTCTCGATGTCGTCGGCCGAACGATCAGGCGCGGCATGGATGAGATTGGCGATGGCGCCACTCACGATCGCCGCCGCAAACGAGGTGCCTGTGACCACGTCCGAACCGCCGCCGCTCGGCGCCACCATCTCGACGCCGGGCGCCGAGATGAAGACATAGGCGCCGCGATTGGCCTGCGGCATCAGCCCATCCTTGGCGTCGGTGGCGGTGACTGCGATGACACCATCGAAGGCCGCCGGATAGCCATAGGGCGCCTTCGGCCCGTTGTTGCCGGCTGCGGCGACCAGCACCATGCCGAGTGCGCGGGCATTGCGGCAGGCGACGCCGAGCAAATCGTTCTTCGGCCCGACGAAGCTCATATTGATGATGCGCACGTCCTGTTCCGCCGCCCAGTCGAGCGCCGACAGGATGACGTCCATGGTCGACTTGCCGCCCTCGAAGGCGCGGGCGTGATAGATTTTTGCGCCCGGCGCCATGCCTTCCAGCACGCCGACGCCGGCGATCAGCCCGTCGATCGACGTGCCGTGATCGCGCTTTTCGATCGGCACGTCGGGCATGGCGTCGAACTGCCCGGCAATGACGCCCGACAGCGCCGGGTTGGTGTCGTCGATGCCGGTGTCGATCACCGCGATGCGAACGTTTTCGCCGCTGGCCTGTTTGGAATCGAGCGCGATATGATCGAACGCATAGTTGACGATGCCGGCGGCCTGCTGCAGCGAATACACATGATTGGGCTCGCGCCGCTGTGTGCGGCCGTCGGCGGCCAGTTGCGCCAGCACGACGCCGACGGGCCGGCCGTCGGGAATGCCGAAGCGCACCAGCGTGGTGCCAAGCAGCCGCGACTGGCGCTGCGAGCGCACCTGCAGGCCGAAGGAGGCGGCGATCTGCTGCACGGCACCGGCATCGCCGTCGACGGTCACCAGCACCTCGTCGGGCACGAAATCGCCGACCACGGCGCGCCGCGGCTGAACGGCGATGAGATCGGTCGGCGAGACGATCGGGCCGCCAGGCGGGGGGCCGGCTTGAGTATCGGCAGGCAGCGTCGCGGGTGCCGGCCGTGGCGTCGGCACAGGGGTCGGAGGCGCCTCCGGGTTGGGAAACAGGTCGACGATCAGCGCCGGCAGGAAGACGGCGCCGGATTGGCCTGCGTCCGATCCGCCCTTTGTGTCATTGCCGTTCTTGGCGCAGTCGGCTCCCGCCGCATTGGTCCCGTCGCGGCAGTCGATTTTGGTCTGGTCTGGATTGGGGTCGTTGGTCTGCGCCGACGCGGGCACGGCGACGATTGTCATCGCCGCCGCAAGGATTGCCGCAAATCGAATGACTGCCTCAGCCGCCATCAACGGGTTTCCTTCCCTCGATCACAGTTTCCGTGAAAGCCTGGGCGGCAACAAGGCCGATTTGCTTGTTGTAGTCGGCAGCGGTCGGGGCCGGAATGCCAAGCCGGAACACGCCGTCGGCGGTCGGTCCGCCGATGATCTTCAGCCCGTTGCTGCCGAGGAAGGCGGATATGTCCGACATGTTGGCATCCGGCTTGAACTTGACCAGGGCGAACGGCATTTTCGCCGGATCGTTTTCCGCGCCGGCAATCTCGAAATCATTGCCTTTGCCGCCTGGTTCGACAAACGACTGCACCATGACCAGGGCCAGCAGAACCGCGGCTGCCGCCCAGGCGACACCGACCGGCACCGCCATGAAGCGGCCCCAGGCCTGCGCCAGCCAGGACGATCCTGCCGGCTTGCGCGCAGGCCCGGCCTCGGCGTCGAGTGCCTTGGCAAAGCGGCTGAGCGCATCGGCCGGCGGCCGGATTGCTTCGTTGGCGGCCGTGGCGCCGGAGAATTCGGCTTCAGCCTCACCAAGGGCGGCAAGTGCGGCCGGATCGCTGGCCAGCCATTCCTCGACCGCTTCCAGATCGGAACCTTCCAGCGAGCCGTTCAGGTAGAACGGCAGCAGCGTTTCCATTTCGTCGCGGCGCGACATCTTTTCAGCGGCGCTCATGGCCACCCCCTGTCGTAACCGGCGGCCTTGAGGGCCTCTCCGAGTTTCTTGCGGGCGTAGAACATCCGGGTCTTGACGGTGGCGACCGGAATGTCGAGCACCTCGCCGATCTCGCTCACCGACTGTCCGTGATAATAGGCAAGATCGATGACGACGCGATGCTCTTCGGGCAAGGTTTCGACGAAGCGCCGCAGGGCGGCGGCCTTGTCTTCCTTCATGGTGACGACTTCCGGCGTGTCGGCGCCGTCGGGCACCGCGGCGGCGGCCTCGTCGTCGATCCAGTCTTCCTTCTTCTTGCGCAGAAAGGACAGCGCCTTGAAACGGGCGATGCCGAGCAGCCATGTCGAGACTTCGGAGCGCCCTTCGAAGCCCGGCGCCTGGCGCCACAGCTCGAGGAAGACTTCGTTGGCGATATCGTCGGCCATCATTTCCGATCCCGTCTGGCGCGTCACGAAGCGGTAGACCCGCGCATGGTGACGCATGAACAGGAGCCGCACGGCGGCACGGTCGCCCTTCGCGACCCGGTCGACGAGAGCGCGATCGGTCTCCGTCGCTGCCGTCATGGCCGGTCGAGCCGCCTGGCTCCTGTCTGCTCTGTCGCTGATCGGTCCAAAAAGGTTCATCCTCCGCCAAGGAATTTTTAGGAGGCTAACCGAAGAGCGGGGCGGTTGCCAGAGCATCCCTTCTCCCCCGTCACTATACGGGGAGAAGGTGCCGGCAGGCGGATGAGGGGCGGCGCCGGCGTTCGCTGTTCATATGCCATGTTGGCGCTGCCCTCATCCTTACCCTCTTCCCGTAAAGGACGGGGAGAGGGGACGCCAACGGAGCGCTTGTCACCCCAAAAACGGCTTCGCCTTCATCGTCTCCGGTATTGCCACACCCAGCCGGCTCAGCACTGTCGGCGCCAGCTGCAGCTGGTCGAGCAGCGTGTCGGCCTGCGGACCCTTATCTTGTCCAAAATAGTACAGCGCGAAATCCTGCATCTCGTCGTCATGGCCGCCATGATGGCCACGATCGGTCTGGCCGTGATCGGCGGTGACGATCACCTCATAGCCGGCTTCGATCCAGCGCGGCAGGAAGGCCGCCAGCATGCCGTCCATCGCATAGACGGCATGGTCCATCTCGTGGCAGTCGTGGCCGAAGCGGTGTCCCATCGAGTCCAGCGTGCAGGTGTGCAGGATGCCATAGTCGATGCCATGGCGTTTCGTCAGCATCGTCAGCGTGGCGAACAGGTCGACATCGCTCGGCGTCATCTGGTTGCGGAGATTGTAACCAGTCATGGTGTGGAAGCGGCCATGCGTGATCGGCCCGCTTGGCTCGTCGAATTCCATATCCTCGACCAGGTCGAACGGATAGGCGCGGAAGAATTCCGACCAGTAGGAATGGGTCACCGCCCCCGTCTTGCCGCCTGCCTTGCTGACCTCGGAGAAGATATCGGGCTGCTCGACGCGGAACCGGTTCTCGTTGGAGAGAATCCCGTGCACCTGCGGTGAAACCCCGGTGTGGATCGACGCATAGCAGCAGGCCGAGGTCGACGGCAGCACCGAGCGCATTTTCCAGACGCGCGCCTCGCCCGATTGCACCCAGCCTTCGAGATTGCCCATCAGCCGGCGCCAGTTCCGGTAAGGCACGCCGTCGAGGATGATCAGCAAAAGCTTGGATTTGAGCGCCATGGGCGGCTCCTTGCGGCTTGGCAGTTGAAACGGAACGCCGTGTGCCGTCTTGGGCACACGGCGTTCTTGATAGATGAAATCGGACGATCAGAGTCCGCTCAAGCGTTGAGCCAGCACTCGGCAAGCGCGTAGCCGTCCATCATTTCGCCGATAGGGCTCTTGGCATAGCCGCCGATCTTGTTGGTGGCGGCCGCGTCGATGAACTGGTTGAAGAAGGGCACGATCAGCCCGCCTTCGTCACGCATCATCACTGCCATATCGTGGTAGATCGCCTGGCGCTTGGCCTGGTCGAGCTCGCCGCGCGCGGTAAACAGCATCTTGTCGAATTCCGGCCGCTTGAAGCGCGTGTCGTTCCAGTCGGCGGTCGAGACATAGCCGGTGGAATACATCTGGTCCTGCGTGGCGCGTCCGCCCCAGTAGGAGAGCGAGAAAGGCTGCTTGTTCCAGACCTCCGACCAATAGCCGTCGCCGGGTTCGCGCTTGATCTCGATCTTGATGCCGGCTTTGGCGCAGGACTGCTGATAGAGCTGTGCGGCATCGACGGCGCCCGGGAAGGCGACGTCCGAGGTGCGCAGCACGATCGAGCCGCTGTGGCCTGATTTCTTGTAGGCTGCCGCCGCCTTGTCCGGATCGAACTTGCGCTGCTCGATGTCGGCGGAAAACAGCGGATAGGCCTCGTTGATCGGGAAGTCGTTACCCACCGAGCCATAGCCGCGCAGGATCTTTTCCAGCATCTCGTCGCGGTCCATGGCTAGCTTCAGCGCCATGCGCAGATCGTTGCTGTCGAAGGGGGCGGTGTCGCAGAACATATTGAACGGGTAGTAACCCTTGCCCGAGACGTTCTCGATGGAAACGCCGGCGATGCGCTTGACGAGATCGACGACCTTGGGTTCGACGCGGTTGATCATGTGCACCTGGCCGCCCTGCAAGGCTGCAAGCCGTGCCGTCGCATCATTGATGACGATGATCTCGACCTGGTCGGCATGGCCGGCCTTGTCGCGCAGCCAGTAATTGGCGAAACGCTCGCCGCCATGGCGCACGCCGGGCTGGTTGACGCTAACTTTATAGGGACCGGCGCTGATGCCGGCGTTCGGATCGTCCTTGCCGCCATTCGGCTGGATGGTGAGATGATAGTCGGCCATCAGATAGGGGAAGTCGGCATCGGCGTCGCCGAGCGTGACGATGACCTCCTTGCCGCTCGCCTTGATCCCCTTGATGTTCTTGAGGATGCCGAGTGCTCCGGACTTGGACTTCTCATCCGCATGTCGCTCGATGGTGGCGGCAACATCCTCCGCGCCGACCGTCTTGCCATTGTGGAACTCGATGCCGTCGCGGATCTTGATTGTCCATGTCTTGGCGTCGGCCGAGGCGCCAATCTCCTCGGCAATCAGGTTGACCAGCTTGTTGTCCGGTGTGAGGCGCACGAGATACTCGCCCCAAAGCTTGCCGAAGCTGAAGGTAACCTGGCTGAGGTTCAACGCCGGATCGAGACTGTTGGTGGATTCACCGCCCTGCAGGCCGGCCTTGATGATACCGCCCTTCACCGCCGTCTGGGCAAATGCCTTGCCGGCCAGCGCCGGCATCAGGGCCGCCGATACGCCGAGCGCGGCGGCGCGCCCGAGAAAGGCGCGACGCGATATCCGGCCTTGACCGGCGAGTTCAGCGAGATAATCGAGTTCAGTCTTCATGTCCTACCCCTGTTTAAAAGTCGTGCGAGCGGCGCTTGTCCCGAAGGACGTGTGGCGTTCTAGTGTTGCATCCGGATGACGGTCGCCGGCGCCCCGATGTGGCGGCTTGATCTGACGCGATTTCCAGGGAAGCGCCCTGCATTTCTTCCGGGAGTACTGGTCTCCAGTTTTCCCGGAATTGCTTTAGTTCCCCGCGCTGGCCATGCGCCGTCCCTTGATTGCCTTTTCCAGCCAGCCGATTTCCATCTCTGGAACCGAGGAGAGCAGGAGGTCGGTATAGGCGTCGAAGGGCGGGCTCAGCACCTTGCTCTTGGGGCCATAGCGCACCACTTCGCCGCGATACATCACCGCGATCGAATCGGCGATAGACTTCACCGTCGCGAGGTCATGCGTGATGAACAGATAGGCGACGTTCTCTTCCTTCTGCAGCTCGAGCAGCAGCTCGAGAATGCCGTGTGCCACCAGCGGATCGAGTGCCGAGGTGACCTCGTCGCAGATAATCAACTTGGGCTTGGCGGCAAGTGACCGGGCGATGCAGACGCGTTGCTTCTGGCCGCCGGAAAGCTCGGCCGGGTAGCGATCGGAAAAGCCCTTGCCCATCTCGATCTTGTCGAGCAGTTCGGTAACGCGCCTGTCGCGCTCGCGGCCGCGCATGCCGAAATAGAATTCGAGCGGCCGGCCGATGATGGTGGCGACGGTCTGGCGCGGGTTCATCGCCACATCGGCCATCTGGTAGATCATCTGCAACTGGCGCAGATCCTCCTTCGGCCGGTCGGCCAGCCGGTTGGCCAGCGGACGTCCGTCGAAGGTCACCGTACCCGCTTCGGGTGGCAAAAGCCCGGTGATGGCGCGTGCCAGCGTCGATTTGCCGGAGCCGGACTCGCCGACCACGGCCAGTGTCTGGCCCGGATAGATGTCGACCGAGACGTTCTTCAGCACCTTGATGTCGCTGCGGCCATAGGCGGCGGTGACGTTCTTCACCGACAGGAACGGCGTCGTGCCGGGTTTCTGCTCCTGGTGTTCGATCTCATGCACCGAGACCAACGCATTGGTGTATTCCTGGCGCGGCTCCTTGATGATCTGCCTTGTGCCGCCCCATTCGACCAGCCTTCCATGGCGCAGCACCATGATCTCGTCTGAGACCTGGGCGACGACGGCAAGGTCGTGCGTGATGTAGAGCGCCGCGACATGGGTGTCGCGGATGGCGTCCTTGATCGCCGCCAGCACGTCGATCTGCGTCGTCACGTCGAGCGCCGTGGTCGGCTCGTCGAAGACGATCAGGTCCGGCTCCGAGCACAGCGCCATCGCTGTCATCACGCGCTGCAACTGGCCGCCCGACACCTGGTGCGGAAAGCGCTCGCCGATGGTTTCGGGGTTCGGCAGGCTGAGCTTCTTGAACAGCGCAACCGCGCGCTTCTCGGCCTCGGCACGTGTCGCCGTACCGTGCAGCAGCGTGGCTTCCACCACCTGGTCCATCAGCCGGTGCGCCGGGTTGAAGGCGGCTGCCGCCGATTGCGCGACATAGCAGACCTCGCGGCCGCGTAATTTGCGGAAGCCATCCTTGCCGCCCTTGAGGATGTCGCGGCCGTTCAGGATCACCTCGCCGCCGGTGATGCGCACGCCACCGCGGCCATAGCCCATCGACGACAGGCCGATGGTCGACTTGCCGGCGCCGGACTCGCCGATCAGGCCGAGCACCTTGCCTTTTTCAAGCGTCAGCGAGACATCGTGCACCAACACGATGTTCTTTGGCGGCTCGCCGGGCGGGAAGACGGTGGCTTCGATACGCAGATTGCGGATGTCGAGCAGCAGGCCTGATTTCGCTTTGGTGTCGGCCATCACCCGCGTCCTCCCTTGAGGCTGGTCGTCCGGTTGAGCACCCAGTCGGCAACCAGGTTGACGGAAATCGCCAACAGTGCGATCGCCGCCGCCGGGATAAGCGCGGCCGCGATGCCGAAGACGATGCCGTCCTTGTTTTCCTTGACCATGCCGCCCCAGTCGGCGTCCGGTGGCTGCACGCCAAGGCCGAGGAACGACAGCGTCGACAGGAACAGCACGGCATAGATGAAGCGCAGGCCGAGTTCCGAAACCAGCGGTGACAGTGCGTTGGGCAGGATCTCACGGAAGATGATCCAGCCGCTGCCCTCACCACGCAGTTTCGCCGCCTCGACATAGTCCATGACGTTGATGTCGACGGCGACCGCGCGCGACAGGCGATAGACGCGGGTCGAATCCAGAATGCCCATCACCAGGATCAGCGTCACCAGGTTGGTCGGTAGCACGGACAGCACGACGAGACCCATGATCAGCGTCGGGATAGACATCAAGAGATCGACGAGGCGCGACAGCAGCGTATCGAACCAGCCGCCGAAGACGGCCGCCGAGAAGCCGAGGATGGCGCCGAGCGAGAATGACAGCGCGGTGGCCAGCACCGCGATGAACAAAGTGATGCGGGCGCCGTAGATCATGCGCGAAAGCAGGTCGCGGCCGAGATTGTCGGTGCCTAGCAAATGAGCAGCCGACATCGGTTCCCAGACATCGCCGACGATTTCGCCATTGCCGTGCGGCGCGATCCAGGGGGCGAAGACCGCCGCCAGGACGAACAATGCCGTCAGCACGATGCCGATCAGAGCGGGGATGGGGATGCGTTTGATATCGAGCATATCCGCCCCCCTATTTCGGATGTCTGAGACGCGGATTGGCGACGATCGCCGCTATGTCCGCAATGATGTTCAGGCTGATATAGACGGCGGCGAAGATCAGGCCGACCGCCTGCACCACCGGAACGTCGCGTTTGGTGACATGGTCGACGAGATACTGCCCCATGCCCGGATAGACGAAGATCACCTCGACCACGACGACGCCGACGATCAGATAGGCGAGGTTGAGCATGACGACGTTGATGATCGGCGCGATGGCATTGGGGAAGGCGTGCTTGCGGATGACGTTGAAGGCCGACAGGCCTTTCAGTTCCGCCGTCTCGACATAGGCCGACTGCATGACATTGAGGATCGCCGCGCGTGTCATGCGCATCATGTGGGCGAGCACGACCAGCGTCAGCGCTGCCGCCGGCAGGGCGATCGCCTGCATGCGCTCGCCAAAAGGCATGCCGTCATAGACGGTCGAGATGCCGGGGAAGATTTGCCATTTCACGGCGAAGAAATAGACCAGCACGTAGCCGATGAAGAACTCGGGAAAGGAGGTCGAGGCCAGCGCCAGCCCGGAGATCAGCTTGTCGACCCAGCCATTGCGATAGCGTACCGCGATCAGGCCGAGGATGATCGCCAGCGGCACGGCGACGATCGCTGCCCAGAAGGCGAGGAACAGCGTGTTCCACAGCCGTCCCTTGATCGACGTGGCGATATCCTGCCCGCTCGACATGGCCGTGCCGAGATCGCCGGTCAGCACGCCGCCCAGCCAATGAAAATACCTGAGATAGGCTGGCTGGTTGAGCCCGAGTTGCTCGCGCAGATTGGCGAGCGACTCCGGTGTCGCCGATTGTCCGAGAATGGCTTGCGCGACGTCGCCGGGCAAGATCTGGGTGCCGGCGAAGATCAGGACCGAAACGGCCAACAAGAGGAGAATGCCCAGCGCAACGCGCTGGGCCACCAGTTTCAAGATGGGTGAGGACATATCCGCAAGGCCAAGCTCAGGCTTCGAGCCAGCACTTCGCCAGCGCGTAACCGTTCATCAGCTCCTGATGTGGATCGTCGACCCAGCCGTCGACCTTGGCGCCGGTAGCGTCGATGAACTGGTTGAACATCGGCAAGATCAGGCCACCTTCGTCGCGGACCAGGACAGCCATGTCATGGTACATCTGCTTGCGCTTGGTCTCGTCTAGCTCGGCGCGCGCGGCCAGCACCATTTTGTCGAAGTCCGGGCGCTTGAAACGCGTGTCGTTCCAGTCGGCGGTCGACAGATAAGCGGTGGAGTACATCTGGTCCTGGGTCGAGCGGCCACCCCAGTAGGAAGCGCAGAAGGGCTGCTTGTTCCAGACCTCGTTCCAATAGCCGTCACCGGGCTCACGCTTGAGCTCGATCTTGATGCCGGCCTTGGCAGCGCTCTGCTGGAAGAGCTGGGAAGCGTCGACGGCGCCCGGGAAAGCGACGTCCGAAGTCCGCAGCAGCACGGCGCCGTCATGGCCCGACTTCTTGAAGTGGAACTTGGCCTTGTCGGGATCGTACTTGCGCTGCTCGATATCAGTGAACAGCGGGTAGGAAGCGTTGATCGGGAAATCGTTGCCGATCGAACCGTAGCCACGCAGGATCTTGTCGAGCATTTCTTCGCGGTCGATGGCCAGCTTCAGGGCCATGCGCAGATCGTTGTTGTCGAAGGGGGCGGTGTTGCAATGCGCGATGAAGACATAGTGGCCAGGACCCGCATGGTTGCGGATGGTCACGCCAGGCAGGCGCTTGATCAGGTCGACGATCTTCGGCTCGACGCGGTTGATCATGTTGACCTGGCCGCCTTGCAGGGCGGCGGTGCGCGCCGTCGCATCGTTGATGACGATGATCTCGATCTGGTCGGCATGGCCCATCTTGTCGCCCTGCCAATAATTGGCGAAACGCTCGCCGCCATGGCGCACGCCGGGCTCATTGGTCGTGACCTTGTAAGGACCGGCCGAGATGCCTGCGTCGGCCTTATCCTTGCCGCCATTCGGTTGGACGATCAGGTGATAGTCGCTGAGCAAATAGGGCAGATCGGCATTGGCTTCCTTCAGGGTCAGCACGACTTCCTTGCCGCTGGCCTTGATGGTCTCGATGCCCTTCATGTAGCCGAGCGCGCCGGATTTCGACTTCTCGTCGGAATGGCGCTCAAGTGTGGCGGCCACGTCCTCGGCGGTCACCGTCTTGCCGTTGTGGAATTCGACGCCGTCGCGGATCTTCAGCGTCCATACCTTGGCGTCGTCCGACGAGCCGATCTCCTCGGCGATGCGGTTCTCGAGCTTGCCTTCCGGCGAAAGCTCGACGATCAATTCGCCCCACATCTTGCCGAAGGCGAACGGCACCTGAGTCATGAACAGTGCCGGATCAAGGCTGTTGGTGGACTCGCCGCCGACAAGTCCGGCCTTCAGAGTGCCGCCTTTGACCGGACCTGCCGCGCGTGCCGCGCTTGAAAGCAGCGAGTTGGCGAAGGGCGCGGAGATACCGAGCGCCGCCGCCCGGCCGAGAAAATCACGACGGCTCAGTTTGCCCGACGCGACACGCCGGCTAAGAAATTCCAGTTCGTTCGACATTTTGAGTTCCTCACTCTGTTGGTTCGACTCTGCGGTCGTTTTACTTGTTTCTTGTGAGGAGAATAATGACCGCAAGGGAAAGCGGTAAGCAAGACCGAATGCGACATGCCGTGGCGTAAATCGTACGTCGCAATTGGACCAATGAACTCGGTGCTCAAAGAAGCGCGCGCGGCACCTTCTCCTCGAAATTACGCTCGAAGACGAGCGTTTCGTCCTCATAGGCCTCGATTCTGGCGCTGACGATGAAGTTTTGCGCGTCCGATCGCATTTCGGCTGTCGTTTCGGTGCGTACCGACCATCCGTTTCGCGACAGGGTCTGCGTCCAGTGCGTCTTCCCCGAGGCCGACAGCGGGTCGTCGGGATGGATCGTCCAGGTCTCGCGGGCGATGCTGCCATTGGCGAGGCCATGAGCGAGATCGCGCACCTCGCCGAAATCATCAACGATGGAAAGCGTCACGATTCCCGTCTTTTCGTCACGATCGATATGGCGCTCGGAATTGCTGGCGCGGATCGTCTCCGTTGCCCAGGGAGTGGCACCTTCCGGCTCGGCGAACGCCGCTTCATCGTCTGTCGCCAACGGCCGCAGCGGCAAGCGGAGCGTCGCCGCCGATAAGGTCAGCCGGACCGGCTCCGGCGACGGCCAGATGGCAGGCCAATAGGCGTTCGAAACGGCAACACGCAGGTGGTGGCCGGGCGGAACGCGATAGCCGCATTGATCGAGCACGACGCGTACTGAGATGGTTTCGCCCGGCACCAGGGCTTCCGGGAACTCGTGCGAGTTGCGATGCGTCAGGTTGAGCACGCCGTAGGAAATCAGCTCCGACGCGCCATCGGGATGCACGTCACAGAGTCGGATCGCGATGTTGGCCTGCGGACGGTCGGAGGACAGCCGCAATTCGACTTCCGCGGTGCCGACGATGTCGATGGCCTGACTGAGTTCCGTCTGGTCGAAACACACCGACAGCGCATCGTCGGGGCGCTGATCGCCTGGCAGTTCGGGGCCGAAGGTGAAGGGAAAATACTCGCCGCCAGCCAAGCCGCAGCTTTGCGGCGAGGCAACGATGGCGGGTTTTTCCGTTGCGGGGATCAGATCGACCGCCTGCGTCTTGATGGTTGGCGAGGGCCATTGCTGCTCGGCAATCCAGCGGCCGGGACGCTCGGGGTGCCAGCGCGCCGGACGCACGCTGTCCATGACATAGGCGCGGTAGGCCGGGTCGGACTCGACACCGGTTTCGACACTCTTGAGCCAGCGGTCCCACCAGCGCAAGGCCTCTTGCAGGAAGCCGATGGCGGGTTTTGGTCCTGCGTAATGCGGGTATTTATGGATCCATGGCCCGATAATGCCCTTGACCGGGGCTTCGATGTTGCTGGCCAGATGCGAGACGGTGTTGCGGTAGCCGTCATGCCAGCCGCCGATCGACAGAACCGCGGCTTTGACGGCGGAAAAATCCTCACAGATCGAGCCGCGCTTCCAGTAGGCATCACGGTGCTGGTGCTTCAGCCACAGCGGCGCCAGGAAGGATTGGTTCTCCAGCCGGGTCAGCCACAGATCGCGCCATCTGTTGTCGCCGGCCAGCAGCGGGTCCGGCGGCCGCGATGAGTAGGACAGCATGGTCGAGGCCCAGCCGAAGTTCTCGATCAGCAGGCAGCCGCCCTTGTAGTGAATGTCGTCGGCGTAGCGGTCGACGGTCGAGCACAAGCTGATCACCGCTTTGAGCGCCGGCGGCTGCTTGGCCGCCACCTGCAGGCAGTTGAAGCCGCCCCAGGAAATGCCCATCATGCCGACATTGCCGTTGCACCAGGGCTGGCTTGCCGCCCAGGCGATGATGTCGCAGGCGTCCTGCAATTCCTGCTCGGAATATTCGTCGTCCATCAGCCCTTCGGAATCGCCATTGCCGCGCATATCGACCCGGATCGAGGCGTAGCCGTGGCCGGCGAAATAGGGATGCGTCAGCTGATCGCGAAAGATGGTGCCGTCGCGCTTGCGGTAGGGCAGATGCTCCAGGATCGCCGGCACTGGATCGTCGCCGGCATCCTCCGGCATCCAGACCCGCGCCGACAGCCGGCAGCCATCCGGCATGACGATGCCCATATCCGGGAACTCGACGACCTTGCGGGGAAATTCGGTGACTGTTTTCATGGCCCGCATAACGCCCCGCGGCGCGACGACTTTCAATCACCATTCGCGACTGGAGCAGCGAAAAATGCGACCTGTGCCGCTACCGCAATTCATCCAGCAGTTCGGGATGTTTTTCCAGCAGCGTCATCAATTGAATGGTCGGGCCACTCGGCTCGATCAGGCCCCTTTCATACTTGTCGAAAGCATTCTCGCCGACCTTGAACAGGGATCCTGCCTCGCGCTGCGACAGATTGAGCTTTGTGCGCATGCGGCGGATGGTTGCCGGGGCCGGCACGCCATCGATCCTCTCCTTGAGGGCGCGTAGTGCGGCATCGACGGCAGCCATGTCGCCTCCGATATGCACACCCTCGTCACCGGATGCTGGATAGTAACCCGGAAGGTCGACAATTATGCTCTCGCCCTTGTACGCCACTGTGAATGGACGCACGTCACGCGTGAGCGTTTCCCCGGTTTCGGGGGAAATCATGGTCCGATTTTCTTCTCTTGTCGCCATGGTCATTTCTCCTTGAACGACATGACCGTGAACTCGGTCACGACATCCGCTTGGAATTTCACGTAGAGGATCAGGTCGCGCACGGGCACGTGATAGGCATCCTGCCAGACCCGGTGATCCGCAAAGGTCGTCATGGATTTCACGAACATTTTCCTCGTCATGCCGCCGATTACCTCGACGACGCCGGCACGGTCGAAGCCAAGGCCTGTGGCATCCCGCAGAGCGGACGTCGTGATCGCCAGCGTATCGACAGACCCGAACGTCGTCTTGATGGCATCAAGATCGTAGGTGGGCCTTCGTTTCTCCATGACGCAATATGCCACCATAAAGGTGGCAATTCAAGGGTGCCCCCCGGTAGGCCGAGAGCCCTAATTCAGCGGGATGTCGTTATCGTCCTTGTTCGCCTGATAGACGCCGGACAGATCATCGTAGCGCGCCGAAATCGCGCCGATGCGTATTTCCAGCCGTTGCCGCTCTACCTCGGGCAACGCTCGCACCAGCCTGCGGATAGAAAAGCTCTTCCAGTAGGCATTCTCGGCATTGTAGCCGCCGGGGTCGAGGGTGAAGACCTCTTTCAGGATCTTCAGATCGTGCGGGATGGCAAAACTGTCGCGCGAATCCTCGTGGCTGAACAGATAGTAGAAATTGTCGAAGCCAGTCCAGGTGATCGCCGACAGGCAGAGCGAGCAGGGCTCATGCGTGGCGAGGAAAATGGCGTCTCTTGTATCGACGCGCTCCGCCTTCGGCATTTCGTAGAAACGTTTCAGGCAGTGCACCTCGCCATGCCAGAGCGGGTTTTCCCTCTCGTTGTTGGTCTCGGCCAGCACCAGCGAACGGTCGTCCTTGCGCAGGATCGCCGCGCCGAACAGCTTGTTGCCATGGACAACACCGTCGGCCGTCTTCGGCACGATGTCGTGTTCGATCACGTCGAGCAGGCGGTCGATCAAAGAAATGTCGGTCATTTCAGGCTCTCCTGCTGCATGTCGCCCAAAAGTGCCCCGGTTTTGGGGTAACGACATGCACAAAAAATTAAGGGAGATGGATCTCGTAAGCATGCGAGAAATGGAATTCTTCGAGATTGGAGCCGTCGCCGCCCCGGTCGACGATCAGGAAGTCCTGAGGCTCGCCGAGCGGCGTCAGCACGCCATGCCAGAGATTGCGGGAATAGTTGATACCTTGTCCGGGTGCGGTGGTGAAGGCATGCGGCTCGCCCGGCCCCTCATCGCCATCATGGCAGACGACGACCAGGAATGGGCGCGGCGACAGCGGGATGAAGGCCTGGCTGCCGAAGGGGTGGCGCTCGACCATGCTCAGCTTCAGCGGCAGTTCGTAAGGCGTGCCGCGCACCATCGAGATCAGCACGCGGGCATTCGGTCCGATCGCCTCGGCGGTCGCCAGATCGTGATAGCGTTCCGCGCGGCCGCCATTGATCGGGTAGTGGTTGTCGCCGCCCATATCGATGACGTCGCCGAACGGAGCAAAGCTCTCGCGGGTCAGTGGCCGCGCAATGATCCGCGTCACGGCGTCCGCCCGGGGACACCGGCGCCGCCGAGCTTGGCGTGCCGGTTCACGTCCTTGTAGAGCAGATAGCGGAATTTTCCCGGGCCGCCCGCGTAGCAGGCCTGCGGACAGAAGGCGCGCAGCCACATATAGTCGCCGGCCTCGACCTCGACCCAGTCCTGGTTGAGGCGATAGACCGCTTTGCCCTCCAGCACATAGAGCCCATGCTCCATGACATGGGTCTCGGCGAAGGGAATGACCGCGCCGGGTTCCAGCGTGACAATGGTCATGTGCATGTCGTGGCGCAAATCGGCCGGATCGACGAACCGCGTCGTCGCCCAGCGGCCTTCGGTGCCGGGCATAGGGGTTGGCGCGATCTCCTGCTCGTTGGTGAAGAAGGCTTCCGGCACATCGAGACCGTCAACCACCTCGTAAGCCTTGCGAATCCAGTGGAAGCGCACGTCGGCCTTGCTTTCGTTGCGAACCGTCCAGCCGCTGGCCGGCGGCAGGAAGGCAAAGCCGCCGGGCCGCAAGACATGCTTCTTGCCGGCAAGCAGAACCGTCAACTCGCCCTCGACCACGAACAGGGCGCCCTCGGCGCCGGCATCGGGTTCCGGCCGCTCGCTGCCGCCGCTCGGCGCGACCTCGACAATGTATTGCGAGAACGTCTCGGCAAAACCGGATAGCGGTCGCGACAAGATCCAGGCGCGGGTCTTGTCCCAGAACGGCAACGCACTGGTCACGATGTCCTGCATCACACCCCGGGGAATGACGGCATAGGCCTCGGTGAAGACGGCGCGGCCGGTCAGAAGCTCGCTCTGGCCGGGGTGGCCGCCATGTGGTGCGTAATAGGTTCGCTCGGGCATCCTGATCGTATCCATGGGTTCAAACCTATTGCGGAAGCATGTCCTTGAGGCGGAGCAGCGCGATGCGCTCGACCTGTTTGCAGGCGGTTTCGAATTCGACGCCGCGGCTGTTGCCGATGCGCGCCTCGAATTCCGCCAGAATCTCTTGCCTCGTCTTGCCCTTCACCGCGATGATGAAGGGGAAACCGAAAGTGGTGACGTAGGCGGCGTTGAGCTTGGAAAACAGTTCGCGCTCCTTGTCGGTCAGCGCGTCGAGGCCGGCCGAAGCCTGTTCCCTGGTCGATTCCGCCGTCAGCCGTTTGGCCTTGGCAAGTTTGCCGGCAAGGTCGGGATGAGCGTTGAGCACGGAAAGCCGCTCGGTTTCGCTGGCGGACCGGAAGACACGGCAAAGCGCATTGTGCAGGCCGCCTGAAGTGTCATGCGCCGGGCCCAGTTCCAGTTCGTAGGCGCGTTCGGCGATCCAGGGCGAATGCTCGAACACGCCGCCGAAAGTGTGGACGAAGGTCTCGAATTCCATCTTCGAGGGGCGGAGTGCCGCCGGTTGATAAGGATTGACCTCTTGCCAGTGGCGGGCGATGTCGATGCGCCGCGCCAGCCAGACCCTGTCGTGCGACTTCACATAGTCGACGAAGCGCTTCAGCGCCGCCACCCGGCCCGGCCGCCCGACGAGGCGGCAGTGCAGGCCGATGTTCATCATGCGTGGCCGGCCTGCCTTGCCCTCGGCATAGAGCGTGTCGAAGCTGTCCTTCAAATAGGCAAAGAACTGGTCGCCGGAGTTGAAGCCCTGCGGCGTTGCGAACCGCATGTCGTTGGCGTCGAGCGTATAGGGAATGATGAGCTGCGCGCCGCCATCATGCTCGAACCAGTAGGGCAGCTCGTCGTCATAGGTGTCCGACACATAGTCGAAACCGCCTTCTTCCGCCACAATCCGCACTGTGTTGATCGATGTGCGACCCGTATACCAGCCGGTCGGGCGCGCGCCGGTCACTTCGTAGTGCAGCTTGATCGCCGCCTCGAGGTCGCGGCGCTCATCCTCGGCGCTGTGGTCGCGGTAGTCGATCCATCTCAACCCGTGCGAGGCGATCTCCCAGCCGGCTTCCTGCATGGCCGTGACTTGATCCGGCGAACGGGCGAGCGCGGTGGCGACGCCATAGCAGGTGATCGGCACCTCGGCCTCGCTGAACAGCCGCAGCAACCGCCAGAAACCGGCGCGGGCACCGTATTCGTAGATGGATTCCATGTTCCAGTGGCGCTGGCCCACCCAGGGTGCCGCGCCGACGATTTCCGACAGGAAGGCTTCGGACGCCTTGTCGCCATGCAGCACGCAGTTCTCGCCGCCTTCCTCGTAGTTGACGACGAACTGCACGGCGACATGCGCGCCGCCAGGCCATTTCGGGTCCGGCGGATTGACTCCGTAGCCGCGCATGTCTCTGCTGTAACGCATCGTCCCTCCCGCCGGGCATGGCCCGAAGTATGATCAGAATATCGAAAGGGTGCTTCTCGCATTCCCCCGAAAATTTTTGAAAGTGTTTTTGTCGCACTCCGCTCGACCGGGACTTATGCATCGCCTTTAATTGGCGCACAATTCACTGTTGATACTTGATCGTACCGGGCCAATTCGCTCGTACCGGAAATGGGAGGCGGCCAATGGCAGAAACGTCGAATGCCGATGGCGGGCGTCTGACGACCCATGTCCTCGACACGGCGACAGGCAAGCCGGCGGCGGGATTGTCGATCGCGCTTTATCACCTCGAGGGCAAGGCGCGGACACATTTGAAGACCGTTGTCACCAATGCCGACGGCCGTTGTGACAAGCCGCTGCTCGCCGGCGCGGAGTTCCGCCCCGGAGAATACGAACTGGTCTTCGCCGCAGGCGACTATTTGCGCCAGCAGGGGTCGAGCCTGCCGAACCCCGCCTTTCTCGATGTGATACCGATCCGCTTCGGCATGGCCGAACCGCTGCACTACCATGTGCCGCTGCTCGTCTCGCCCTATGGCTATTCGACCTACAGGGGGAGCTGAGGCATGGCCAAAATTAGCATCCGCAATGAAATCCGCTTCATCCTCAACGGCAGGGACGTCGCGCTTTCGTCGGTGGCACCCGACGCGACCCTGCTCGACTGGCTGCGGCTCGACCGGTCGCTGCGCGGCACCAAGGAAGGCTGCGCCGAGGGCGATTGCGGCGCCTGCACCGTGTTGGTCGGCAAGCTCTCGGCCGGCGGGCTGGTCTATGAAAGCGTCAATGCCTGCATCCGTTTCCTCGGCTCGTTGGACGCCACCCATGTCGTGACCGTCGAGCATCTGCGCGGCGTATCAGGCCAACTGCATCCGGTGCAGCAGGCGATGGTCGATTTCCACGGCTCGCAATGCGGCTTCTGCACACCGGGCTTCGTCATGTCGCTCTATGGCATGTGGATGAAGTCGTCGAATCCGTCGAACGCGGATATCGAAAAGGCCTTGCAAGGCAATCTCTGCCGCTGCACCGGCTACGAGGCGATCATGCGCGCTGCGCATGCCATCTCCAGCTACGGCAAGGCGGTAAAGGATCCGCTGGCCACGGAGCGCAAGGCGATCACCGCGAGGCTCGAGGCCATGCATGACGGCGCCCGGATTGAGATCGGTTCGGCCAAGACGCGGCTGGTCGTGCCGGCCGATGTCGATGATTTCGCCGCCGTGCTGGACAAGGAACCCGGCGCCACCATCGTTGCCGGCTCGACCGATGTCGGCCTCTGGGTGACCAAGCACATGCGCGATATTTCGCCGGCCATTTTCATCGGCAATCTCGACGGACTTTGCACCATCTCGGAAGACAACGGCATCATTTCGATCGGCGCGGGCGTCACCTACACTGATGCCTTCGCGATATTGGCGAAGCGTATCCCGGCGCTGGGGCCGTTGTTCGATCGCATCGGCGGCGAACAGGTGCGCAACATGGGGACCATCGGCGGCAATATCGCCAACGGCTCGCCGATCGGCGACACGCCGCCGCCCTTGATCGCTCTTGGCGCAAGTCTCACCCTGCGCAAGGGCAAGAAGCGGCGCTCGATTCCACTGGAAACCTTCTTCATTGCCTATGGCAAACAGGACCGGCAGCCGGGCGAATTCGTCGAGGCCGTGCACGTTCCGGTTCCGGTCAAGGGCACGAAATTCGCCGTCCACAAAATCACCAAGCGCCGCGATGAGGACATCACCGCGGCCCTCGGCGCCTTCTTCCTGACGCTGGCCAGCGATGGCACGGTCGCGGAGGTGCGCATTGCCTATGGCGGCATGGCGGCGACGCCGAAGCGGGCGTCTTCTGTCGAAAAAGCGCTGCTCGGCAAGCCATGGACGGAGACCACGGTTGACGCGGCGATGGTCGAATATGCCAGGGATTTCACCCCGCTCACCGACATGCGGGCCTCGGCCGAGTATCGTGCGCTCGCGGCGCGCAATCTCTTGCTGCGCTTCTTCGCCGAGACCAGCGGTACCAGGGAGCCGATCCAGGTTTCGAGGCACGAGGCGGCATGATGAACAAGCACGCTCCCCCCAATCTGAAGGCTGAAAAGATCGCCGGCGGCGTTGCCACCGATCAACGCCATGACTCCGCCCACAAGCATGTCAGCGGCACGGCCGTCTATATCGACGACATGCCGGAACCGGCCGGCACGCTGCATGGCTGCCTCGGGCTTTCTGCCGCCACGCATGCCACGATTACCAGCATGGATCTCTCGGCGGTGCGTGCAGCGCCCGGTGTTGTCGACGTGCTGACGGCCAAGGATGTGCCGGGCGAGAACGACATTTCGCCGACAGGCCGCCACGACGAGCCGGTGCTGGCCGACGGCAAGGTGCAATTCTATGGCCAGCCAATCTTTTGCGTCATTGCGCAGACGCGCGAGCAGGCGCGTCGCGCCACCAGATTGGCCAAGGTCGAATACAAGGAATTGCCCTTCGTCACCGACATTGGCGCGCTCGATCCGAAGAAGGACAAGGTCGTCACGCCGCCACTGACGCTGAAGCGCGGCGATGCCGCTACAGCGATCCGTCAGGCGCCGCGCCGGCTAAAGGGAAAAATGCGCATCGGCGGCCAGGAACACTTCTATCTCGAAGGCCATATCGCCATGGCCATTCCGGGCGAGGATCAGGACGTCACCATCTATTCCTCGACCCAGCATCCGAGCGAAGTCCAGCACATGGTGAGCCATGCACTCGGCGTGCCGAGCAATGCCATCACGGTGGAGATCCGCCGGATGGGCGGCGGCTTCGGCGGCAAGGAGACGCAAGGCAACCAGTTTGCCGCATTGGCGGCGATCGCCGCGAAGAAACACCATCGCGCCGTGAAGATCCGGCCCGACCGCGACGACGACATGATCGCCACCGGCAAGCGTCACGATTTCCTCGTCGACTACGAAGTCGGCTTCGATGACGAGGGCAACATCCTCGGCGTCGATTTCATGTTCGCGGCGCGCTGCGGTTTTTCGTCGGACCTTTCCGGCCCGGTGACCGATCGCGCACTGTTCCACTGCGACAACACCTATTTCTGGCCGGCGGTGCAAGCGCAATCGGCGCCGCTCTACACCAACACCGTGTCGAACACCGCCTTTCGTGGTTTCGGCGGCCCGCAAGGCATGGTCGGCGCCGAGCGCGTCATCGACGAGGTGGCCTTCGCCGTCGGCAAGGATCCACTCGAAATCCGCAAGAAGAATTTTTATGGTACGTCAGACCGCAACATCACGCCCTACCACCAGACGGTCGAGGATAACATCATCCAGCGCATCGTCGCCGAGCTCGAGCAAAGCGCCAGCTATGCGCGGCGCCGGCGTGAGATATCGGCCTTCAACGCCAACAGCCGTTTCATCAAGCGCGGCCTGGCGCTGACGCCGGTCAAGTTCGGCATCTCGTTCACCGCCACGCATTATAACCAGGCCGGCGCGCTGGTGCATGTCTATACCGACGGTTCGGTGCATCTGAACCATGGCGGCACCGAGATGGGGCAGGGCCTCTACGTCAAGGTTGCGCAAGTGGTGGCGGAAGAGTTCCAGATCGACCTCGACCAGGTCAAGATCACCGCGACCACGACCGGCAAGGTGCCGAACACTTCGGCCACGGCAGCGTCGTCCGGCTCCGATCTCAACGGCATGGCGGCGCAAAATGGCGCTCGCCAGATCAAGGACCGGCTGATCGATTTCGCCGCTGAAAAATATCAGGTGCCGCGCGATCAGGTGCTGTTCCTGCCCAACCGGGTGCGCATCGGCAACCAGGAAATCGCCTTCGCCGACCTCATCAAGCAGGCCTATATGGCTCGCATCCAGCTGTCGGCGGCGGGTTTCTACAAGACGCCGAAAATCCACTGGAACCGCGACAAGGGCGAGGGCCGCCCCTTCTATTATTTCGCCTATGGCGCGTCGTGCTCGGAGGTCTCGGTCGACACGCTGACCGGCGAATACATGGTCGAGCGCACCGATATTCTGCATGACTGCGGCCGATCTCTGAATAGCGCCATCGACATCGGCCAGATCGAGGGCGGCTTCATCCAAGGCATGGGCTGGCTGACGACGGAAGAACTGTGGTGGGACGCCAAGGGCCGGCTGCGCACGCACGCGCCATCGACCTACAAGATCCCGCTCGCCTCCGACCGGCCGAAGATATTCAACATCACCTTGGCCGACTGGCCGGAAGCGAGCGAGCCGACCATCCACCGCTCCAAGGCAGTCGGCGAGCCGCCGTTCCCGCTCGGCATGTCGGTGCTGCACGCCCTGTCGGATGCAGTGGCCAGCGTCGCCGACCACAAGATCTGTCCGCGCCTCGATGCTCCTGCAACGCCGGAGCGGGTGCTGATGGCGATCGAGAGGCTGAAGAAAGAGACGAAGGCCGGCGCCTGAATCTGGCAGAATGTGCAATCTGGGCCGAAAAACCTATATTTCCCATTCGGGAATGTGAACCATGAACTCGAAAGTGCAAAGCCTGAAAGCCTTTCTCACCAGCGCCGGCCAGGTTGCCCTGGTCGAAGTGACCGGAACAAAAGGCTCGACGCCACGCGAGAAGGGCGCCTTCATGCTCGTCTCGCAGGCGGCGATCTTTGGCACCATCGGCGGCGGTCAACTCGAATACATGGCGATCGACAAAGCCCGGCAGATGCTTTTCTCCCCCTCAAGGGGGGAGAGAACCCGCGCCGATCCGATCTTACCCGGCGGCTTCGCCGCCACCCTCCCCTCAAGGGGCAGGGAAAGCCGCGCGACCCTCGATGTGCCGCTAGGCCCGGAAATCGGCCAATGCTGCGGCGGGCGCGTCGAAGTGCTGATCCGGCTCGTCGATGCAGCCCTTGCCGCCGATCTGGTTGCGGCTGCGGAAGCCGAGGAGGCGCACCTGCCGCGTGTCTACATCTTCGGCGGCGGCCATGTCGGCCAGGCGCTGGCGTCGACGATCGCACTTCTTCCCGTGCACGGCATCGTCATCGAGACGCGGGCCGAAGCACTGGAAGGCATGCCGGAATCCGTCGAGACCAGGCTGACAGCTATGCCGGAAGCGATGGTGCGAAACGCTCCCGCTGGCGCCGCCTTCGCCATCCTGACCCACGATCATGCGCTGGATTTCCTGATCGTCGCCGAGGCGCTGAAACGCGGCGATGCCGCCTATGTCGGCATGATCGGGTCCAAGACCAAGAAAGCGACGTTCAAGAACTGGTTCCTGAAATCGGCGGACGGCAGCGAGGCGGAATTTGCCCGCCTCGTCTCGCCGATCGGCGGCGCTGCCGTCAAGGACAAGCGCCCGCAAGTCATTGCAGCGCTCGCGGCCGCCGAAATCATGACGGCGCTGGTCATGCACGCCACAGCATCAAATGCCGACCATCAGGTCCCGCACGACAAGGTGATGGTCGGCTAAGCTTGCGCCTCAACGCATCTCATGCCGGCCGCTTCAAGCCCAGATGCTCGCGCAAGGTGCGGCCTTCATAGTCCCTGCGGAACAGGCCGCGCCGCTGCAGTTCCGGCACGACCAGCGTCGCAAAGGCATCAAGTTCGCCGGGGAAATATGACGGCATGACGTTAAAACCGTCGGCCGCGCCACCCTCGAACCGAGCCTGCAGTTCGTCGGCGACTTGGGCCGCAGTGCCGACGATGCGCCAATGGCCACGCGCGCCGGCGAAATGCCGGGCAAGCTGGCGGATGGAGAGGCCGTCGCGGCGCGATTGCTCGATGACCAGCGCCTGCCGGCTTTTCATCCCCTCGCTCTCCGGCAGATCCGGCAGCGGCCCGTCGATCGGGTAGCACCACAGATCGGAGATGCTGAGATAGCTGGACAGCAGCGCAACGCCGACATCGTCGGGGATCAGCGCCTGCAATTCCTCATATTTTTCAAGGGCCTCCGCTTCGGTCTCCGCCACCACCGGCGCGACGCCGGGCATGATCTTGATGTCGTCAGGCTCGCGCCCATAGGCCGCCAGACGTCCCTTGAGATCGTCGTAAAAGGCCTTCGCTTCCTCGAAGGTCTGCGCCGCGGTGAACACCACATTGGCGGTGCGGGCGGCAAGGTCGCGGCCGACATCCGAGGCGCCGGCCTGAACCATGACCGGGGCGCCCTGCGGCGAGCTTGGCAGATCGAGCGGGTCGCGAACCGAAAAGCTCTGGCCGTCGTGACCGGAGGCGCCGAGCTTGCCGTTCCAGAGCCCGGTGACGACTTCGGCGAATTCACGCGCGCGCTCATAGCGATCGGCATGGGGCTTGAGGCCGGTCGAGCCGAAATTGGCGGCCTCGATGGGGCTGGCCGAGGTGACCAGGTTCCAGCCGGCGCGGCCGCCGCTCAGATGGTCGAGCGACAGGAAGGTTCGTGCCAGCCCATAGGGCTCGTTGTAGCTCGTCGAGGCTGTTGAGACGAGGCCGATGCGGCTGGTCTGGACGGCAAGCGCCGAAAGCAGGCTGATCGGCTCGAAGCCGATCGAGCGCGAGGTCTGGCTGGCAATGCCGACATTGGCTTCCCGCAGGCCCGCGGCATCTTCGCAGAAGATCATGTCGAATTTCGCCGCCTCTGCCGTGCGCGCCAGCGCGATGTAGTGGTCGATGTCAGTGCCGGCGGTGACGTGCGCCTTGGCATGGCGCCAGGCGGCGATGTGGTGGCCTGTCGCCCACAGGAAGGCGCCGAGTTTCATCTGGCGAGCGGTCATCGGTCACCTCCGCCGGCAAGCCCGAGATGCGAGCGCAACGTCGTGCCGCGATAGTTCTCTCGAAACAGGCCGCGCTGCCTCAGTTCCGGCAAAACCAGATCGACGAAATCGTCGAGCGCTGAAAGCTGTGCCGGCATCAGGATGTTGAACCCGTCGCAGCCTCTCGCCCGGAATTCCTTTTCCAGCCTCTCGGCGAGGGCAGCCGGCTTACTATCGGCGGTAGGCGCGACGTTCGTCAGCACTTTCACAGCGTCCGGATCGCGTCCGCACGCCGTGACACGGCGCCGGATATCGTCATAGCGTTCTGTCGTGCCCTCCACCGGTCCGCCGTCCAGCAGGATGATATCGGCGGTGCGAGCGGCAATATCGAAGTCGGATTCCTGCAGGCCCGACAAGACGAGCACTGGCGTATCCTGCGGCGACCGGGCGACGTTCAGCGGTCCGCGCACGGAAAAGGACGCGCCCTTGTGCTCGAGCAGGTGCATTTTTTCGGGGTCGTGGAAGCGGCCGCCGCTCTGGTCGAACAGCAGCGCGTCCGCATCCCAGCCCTGCCACAGACCTTGCACGATGCCGATATATTCCTCACTGCGACGGCGGAAATCGTCAGGCGAAAATCCTTCGGGCCGGCTGAAATTGGCTGTTTCCCGTGGCGCCTGCGCCATGGTCGCGTTCCAGCCACTGCGGCCATGGCTGATGATGTCGAGCGAAGCGAAACGGCGCGCCAGATTGTAGGGTTGGTGGGCAATTGTCGAGGCAGCGGCAACCAGGCCGATCCTGCTTGTGACAGTTGCCAATGCGGCCAGCAAAGTGGTCGCTTCGAAGGGCATCGGACTGTTCGCGGCACCGCCGCCGGAAGCCGGCGCTGAATCGGCAAGCAGCACCATGTCCAGGCCCGCCGCTTCGGCCTTTTGCACTAAACCGGCCAGGCGGCTGAATTCCCGCCCCGGTGATGGATCGATGGTTCCCGGAAACAGCGAAACGGCAAGATGCATTGTGGCGCCGTTGTCCATCGATGGTCCCTGCGAGACGAAATACCACCCGAACTATGTTCGCCACATCCAGGGATGGCAACCGCTGGCGCTGGGCCAAGCGCCGGTCACGTGCCGGCCAGCATTATTTCCCAGCTAGCAGATCGTTGATCAGTCGCTGGCAGCGCTCGGCCATGAAGTCGAGCAGCAGCCGTACTTTTGGATCCTGCAGCTTCTTGTGCGGATAGACGGCGGCGAACTGCACCGGTGTCGGTGGCGTGCTGCTCAGGATCACCTTCAGCCGCCGGTCGCGGATGAATGGCTCGACCTCGAAGCGCGGCTTGTTGATGATGCCGCGCCCCGAAAGCGCCCAGCCGGTCAGCACGTCGCCATCGTCGGTGTCGTAGGGCCCGTGCACCTCGAATTTCTGCGGGCCTGTGGGGGTCTGCAGCGTCCACACATATTCGCGCGCGCCGGAATAACGCAGCATCAGGCAGTCGTGCTTCTTGCCGATCAGCTCCTGCGGCTCCAACGGTTCGCCGCGGGCCTCGAGATATTTCGGCGCCGCCACCAGCACGCGCTCGCATTCCATGATGCCGCGCATCCTGAGGCTGGAATCTTCGATGATGCCGAGCCGGAAGGCGACATCGATGCCTTCCTTCATGATGTCGACATTGTGGTCCGAAAGCCTCAGCCTCACCTCGATGTCTGGGTATTTGTCGTGAAAATCGGGAATGCCCGAGGCGACCAGCCGGCGGCCGAGGCCCAAGGGTGCCGTAACGCGGATGGTGCCGCGCGGCTGGCCGGAAAGCGCCGAGACCGCGGCTTCCGCCTCGGTGATCGCCTCCAAGACCTGCTTGGCGCCCCCGTAAAAAACCGTGCCATGCTCGGTCGGCATCAATTGCCGCGTCGTGCGGTTGAACAGACGCACGCCCAGGTGCTTCTCCAACTCCTTGATGCGGTTGGAGGCGACCGCCGGCGAAATCCGCATGTCGCGACCGGCCGCCGACAGATTGCCGAGTTCGACCACGCGAACGAAGACGGCAATGTTGTCCAGATAGGCCATGCGGTTTCGTGGCTTTCCTGAGGCCGCCTTCGGGCGGCTCCCATCCTGCTGCGTGTGACTACCCTAGTATTTTCCATTTTTTTTTGAAAGTCATCGTGCGCCTCGCCTCTTTCCGTTTGCGCTCCAACCCGTAAAGTCGCCCAATCGGCAGGGACGATTTCAATGATGGATTTCGCGATTTTCTGGGACTGGCTAAGTTTTGCCGTGCGCTGGCTGCACGTCATCACCGGCATCGCCTGGATCGGCTCGTCCTTCTACTTCGTCGCGCTCGACCTCGGCCTGCGCCAGCGTCCCGGCATGCCCGTCGGCGCCTTCGGCGAGGAATGGCAGGTGCATGGCGGCGGCTTTTACCACATCCAGAAATATCTGGTGGCGCCGGCCGAAATGCCCGAGCATCTGACCTGGTTCAAATGGGAATCCTACGCCACCTGGCTGTCCGGCTTCGCCATGCTGTGCGTCGTCTATTATGCCGGGGCCGATCTGTTCCTGATCGATCCCAACGTGCTCCCAATGTCCGTCCCGGTCGGCATCCTGCTGTCGTTGGCAACGATCGGCGTCGGCTGGGTGGTCTATGATCTGCTGTGCCGCTCGCCGCTCGGCAAAAGCGACACCGGCCTGATGCTGGTGCTCTACTGTGTGCTGGTGTTCATCGCCTGGGGGCTGACGCATCTCTTCACCGGCCGCGCCGCCTTCCTGCATCTGGGCGCCATCACCGCCACGATCATGTCGGCCAACGTCTTCATGGTTATCATCCCCAACCAGAAGATCGTTGTCGCCGACCTCATCGCTGGCCGCAAGCCCGATCCGAAATACGGCAAGATCGCCAAGCAGCGCTCGCTGCACAACAACTATTTGACGCTGCCGGTGCTGTTTCTGATGCTGTCGAACCATTATCCCCTGGCGTTCGGCACTAAGTTCAACTGGGTCATCGCCTCGCTGGTGTTCATCATCGGCGTGCTGATCCGGCACTATTTCAACTCGATCCATGCCCGCAAAGGCAATCCGACCTGGACCTGGATGGCGGCACTCGTCCTGTTCATCGTCATCATCTGGCTGTCGACTGCGCCGAAAGTGCTGACCGGCGAACCCAAGGAATCCGCGTCGGCGCAAATCTATGTCGCTTCAGCGCATTTCCCGGCCGTGCGCGACACCGTGCTCGGCCGCTGCTCGATGTGCCATGCGGCGGAGCCGGTCTATGAGGGCATCTATCATGCACCGAAGGGCGTGATGCTCGACACCGATGCGGATATCGCCAACCACGCCCGCGAGATCTATCTGCAGGCCGGTCGCAGCCACGCCATGCCGCCCGCCAACGTCTCACAGATCACCGACAAGGAACGGGCGCTGCTGGTGGCCTGGTTCGAAGGCGCAGGGAAATAGCATGACCTCGACACTTCTGCGCGGCCGCACGCTGTCCTTCGTGCGCTGGCCGCAAACCATCGACGACCATTCCGCCTGGCGCTACGAAGAGGATGGCGGCCTGCTGATCCGCGACGGCAGGATCGTCGCCGCCGGCGCCTATGCCGAGGTTGAAAAGCAGGCCGGCGAAACGGTGAAGAGAATCGACCATCGGCCGCATCTGCTGCTGCCCGGCTTTATAGATGCCCATGTGCATTTTCCGCAGATGCAGGTCATCGCCTCCTATGGCGCAGAACTGCTCGACTGGTTGAAAACCTACACTTTTCCGGAGGAAACGAAGTTCGCCAACGCCCAGCACGGCCGCCGAATCGCGCGGCTGTTCCTCGACGAAATGGTGCGCCACGGTACAACAACGGTCGCCGCCTACTGCTCGGTGCACAAGGCTTCAGCCGAAGCCTTTTTCGCCGAGTCGCATGACCGCAACATGCTCAACATTGCCGGCAAGGTGATGATGGATCGCAATGCTCCCGACGGCGTGCTCGACACACCGCAATCCGGTTACGACGACACGAAGGCGCTGATCAAGGAATGGCATGGCAAGGGACGGCAGCACTACGCCATCACGCCGCGCTTCGCCATCACCTCGTCGCCGGAGCAGATGGAGATGGCGGGCGCGCTGTGTCTGGAATATCCCGACCTGCACATGCAGACGCATCTGTCGGAAAACCACGCCGAAATCGCTTTCACGCAGGAACTCTACCCGTGGTCGCGCGACTATACCGACGTTTACGAGCACTACGGGCTGTTGGGCAAAAAGAGCCTGTTTGGACATTGCATCCATCTGTCGGAGCGCGAAGCGGATGCGCTATCGGACTCGGGCTCGGTAGCGGTGTTCTGCCCGACCTCCAACCTGTTCCTCGGTTCCGGCCTGTTCGACTACCAGCGCTTCCGGCGCCGCGGCAAGCCGGTCCGGATCGCCGCTGCCACCGATGTCGGCGGCGGCACCAACTACTCCATGCTGCGTACCATGGACGAGGGCTACAAGGTGATCGCGCTGAACGGAGAGAAGCTCAACCCGCTCCAGTCCTTCTGGCAGATGACGCGCGGCAATGCCGAGGCGCTGTCGGTGGCTGACAAGATCGGCACGCTGGATGAAGGCAGCGATGCCGACATCGTCGTGCTGGACGCCAGGGCAACGCCGGCGATGCGGCTCAGGATGGAAACGGTCGAGACGCTGGCGCAGGAACTGTTCCTGCTGCAGACGCTGGGTGACGACCGCACTGTCCGCGAGGTTTATGTGGCGGGGCGGCCAGCCAAGGCGGATATGATCGCGGGGTAAGAACCCTCACCCGGATTGCCAACCGAATTGCAAGGGCAATTCGGGGCAATCCGACCTCTCCCCGAGGGGAGAGGAGATCGCCAGTGCCGACGCTTCCTCTTCTCCCCACCGGGGAGAAGGTGGCCGCGAAGCGGCCGGATGAGGGGGCCGCTCCACGGAAGCTTGACCGAGCGGAGCTTGTCGTACACACGACGTGTGACGATTTCGGAGAAAGAAAATGGCCGTTGCTGACGACATCGCTCTGATCAAGAGACAGGAAGAGACCCTTGTCTTCGCCACCTTCGACGAGGCCGTCGCTTTCAAAATCGGCTCCGCCATTCGCGATCGTGCAATTGCCGAGAAACTGCCCATCATTGTCGACGTCAGGCTGTGGGATCGGCCGCTGTTCTACGCCGCGATGCCGGGTTCGAACGCCTCGAACCCCGACTGGGCGCGACGCAAGACCAATGTGGTCAAGCGGTTCCTGAGAAGCACCTACCACATGGTGCTGGAACAGCAGCGCCCGGACCGCAGCTTCAAGATCGGCGAAGGGCTGGATATTGCCGACTACGTGCTGGCCGGCGGTGGCTTTCCGGTGACCGTCACGGGCGCCGGCGTCATTGGTGTGATCGCCGTCTCCGGACTGCCGGAGCGGGAGGATCATGGCCTCGTCGTCGATGCGCTGTGCGATCATTTGGGCGTCGACAAGCGCGGCTTGGCATTGCCTCGGGACGCCGAATGACCGTGCTCGATCCCAAGGCCTTCCTGACCTCCATCTTCAACGCCGCCGTTGCCGCCGCCGATCCGGAACGAACCATCCGGGATCATCTGCCGGCCAAGCCAAAGGGCCGTACCATCGTCATCGGCGCGGGCAAAGGCTCGGCGCAGATGGCGGCAGCGTTCGAGAAAGTGTGGGCCGGCCCGATCGAAGGGCTGGTCGTCACCCGCTATGGCTATGGCGCGACCTGCGAGCGCATCGAGATCATCGAGGCGGCTCATCCGGTGCCGGACGCTGCCGGTCTGGAAGCCTCGCGGCGCCTGCTCGCCAAGGTCCAGGGTCTGACTGAGGATGACCTAGTGGTGGCGCTGATTTCCGGCGGCGGATCGGCGCTGTTGCCGTCGCCCGCTGGCGGCTTGACGTTGGCCGACGAGATCGCCGTCAATGAGGCGCTGCTCGCCTCGGGTGCGCCGATCGCGGCGATGAACACCATCCGCAAGCACCTTTCCACCATCAAGGGCGGCAGGCTGGCGGCGGCCGCATGGCCGGCCAGGGTGGTGTCGCTGATCGTCTCCGATATTCCCGGCGACAATCCGGCAATGGTCGCCTCCGGCCCAACCGTACCGGATACAGGCAGCCGCGCAGACGCGCTGGCCTCGATATCGGCGTATGGCATGAAACTGCCGGCCTCGGTGATGGCGCATATCAATTCGCCGGCCGCCGATGCGCCAAGCCCGGATGACGAGCGCTTTTCGCGCAACGAGGTGCATTTGATCGCTTCGGCCGGGGTGTCGCTGGAAGCCGCCGCTGCGGAAGCGGCAAGACAGGGCGTCGAGGCGTTTATCCTCTCCGATGCCATCGAAGGCGAAGCGCGCGAGGTGGGCGGCGTCCATGCCGCGATCGCGCGCGAAGTGGCGACACGCAATCGACCATTTCCAAAGCCGGTGCTCATCTTGTCGGGCGGCGAGACAACCGTGACCCTGCGGGCAAAAGGCAAGGGCGGCCGCAATTCGGAATTCCTGCTGGCTTTCGCCATAGGCGCCAATGGCGTCGACGGCATCCACGCACTGGCCGCCGACACGGACGGCATCGACGGTTCGGAAGACAATGCCGGCGCCTTCGCCGATGGCTCGACCGTATCGCGCATGCGCGCAGCCGGGGTGGACGCCAAGGCTATGCTTGCCGGCAACAATGCCTGGACGGCCTTCAACGCGGTTGGCGATCTTTTCGTACCCGGCCCGACCGGTACGAATGTCAACGATCTCAGGGCAATTCTGATCAGGTAGCTGAAGCAATTCCAGGAAGTGTGAAGCGGTTTTCCGTCTGGAATCGCGCAAAAACAAAACTGATCAGGCGGCCATCAGCCGCTTCACCAGCTTCATATCCTGCAGGAACCGTTCGCGTTCGGCTTCCTTGTCCGCCCGATCGTGGATGCGCAGGATGAAGGAGGGATGGATGGTGATGAACACGCGCAATCCGTCCTCGCGCTCGATCACTTGTCCGCGCATCTTTGTCACCGGGATCGCCTTGCCGAGCAGCGACATCGCCGCTGTCGCGCCGAGTGCCACGGCGAGGTTAGGCTTGATCAGCTCGAATTCTTGGTCGATCCACCAGCGGCAGGCCTGAATCTCACCGGAATTCGGCTTGGAGTGGATGCGGCGCTTGCCGCGCGGCTCGAACTTGAAGTGCTTGACTGCGTTGGTGACATAGACCTTTTGCCGATCGACACCGGCATCGTCCAGGATCGCATCGAACACCTTGCCGGCCGGACCAACGAAAGGTTTGCCGGCGAGATCCTCCTGATCCCCCGGCTGTTCGCCGACGAAGATCACTTTGGCATTGTCGGGGCCCTCACCGAAGACGGTCTGCGTCGCGTCGCGCCAAAGCGGGCAGCGACGGCAGCCTTTCGCTACCTCACGCAACTCGGAAATCGTGCTTGCGGCATCGTCCTCCGCCGTCTCGGCAGGCTGTTGCTTCGGCCAATGCCGTGCCTGCACCTTTGCGTGGTGCGGCGCGGGTGTTGTCGGCATCTTCGCAATCATGTCCTTGGCGGCCTTGTCCGCTCCTGCGATCATGTCTGGAATGAGCGAGGCCTCGGGAAGGTTCCGCCAATATTTCTTTGGCATCTCCCTTTGCATCGCCTTCACCTTCAGCCGCGCCGGGTTGAAGATGTTCTCGAAATAAGTCCGCCAGAGCGCCTCGGTGTCGTCTTGATCAGGCGCATCGCCCTTGGCAGCACCCGGCCCCATCGCCAGCCTTTCGCCATCCCAATCGGCGGAGGCATAGGGCGTCAGGATCGTCCAGCGCATGCCGGTGAAACGCCTGACGAAGAAATCGGCGTTGCGCTCGACGATGAAATGATCCGGCTCGAACCAGGCGACATAGCGCTCATCGGCACCGTCGCCGATTTTTCGGAAGCGCACGAAGGCGTGCATCTTGTGGCTGTCGCGCCGCACCGCCTTTTCCATGGTCTCAAGCCGCCTGGTGTCGGGATCCGACGCGATTTCCAGCAGTTTAGGCTCGTCGCGCAATCGCCAAAGCACTCTGTAGAGAAAGGCAAACCGGCCGGAATCGGAATGGCAGAACGCCGTTTCGGCATGCCCGATGAAGTCGCGCGGCACGACGAGCTGCGCGCCCGCAGGCACTTCAGGCAATTCTGCCTGATCAGAGCCCGGCGCGACATGCCAGCCGACGTCCTCGGGCCTGACCTCATTCAGGGCGAGCCGCCGTGCCGCGTCACGCCAGCCGGCAAAATCCGTCTCGCTGTCGAGCCGAACTCTGTATCTGGCGAGATCGAGTTGCGCCGGCCGCATGATCAAAACAACGATAATTGTTCGCAGGAGTAGGCGATCCTGTCGCGCAGGCCGGCCTTGTCGGTCAGCGCACCAGGTGACCAGCCTTCGGCGATGATGAAGGGCCTGAGCTTGGCGACCGACTGGCAGATCCGTCCGACGTCCTCGAGCCGCATGCGCCGGTGCCGGCGCGTCTCCAAAATCTTCGCCACCACCTTGGTGCCGAGACCCGGCACCCGCAGCAGCGCTTCGCGGTCGGCGCGGTTGATGTCGACCGGAAACTGTCCCCGGTTGCGCAGCGCCCAGGCGAGCTTCGGGTCTATGGCGAGATCGAGCATGCCGTCGCTGCTCCCGGCAAGGATTTCCGGCTGTGAAAACCCATAGAACCGCATCAGCCAGTCGGCCTGATAGAGCCGGTGCTCGCGCATCAGCGGTGGTTTCAGCAAGGGCAGCGACGATGACGAATCCGGAATGGGGCTGAAAGCCGAGTAATAGACGCGCCGCAGATGATAGCTGCCATAGAGCCGCGCGCTGGTGTGAAGGATGCCGTCGTCGGATGTCTTGTCGGCGCCGATGATCATCTGCGTCGACTGACCGCCCGGCACAAAGCGTTCGCGCTTCTTGGTCTTCAAAGTCGGCTCAGCCTTCTCCTCCATCTTCTGGCGCAGCCTGGCCATGGAAAGCCGGATTGTCTCCGGCTTCTTCTCGGGCGCCAGCCGCTTCACGCCCTCATCGGTCGGCAGTTCAACGTTGATCGACAGCCGGTCGGCATAAAGCCCTGCCTTCTCGACCAGTTCCGCCGAACTTTCCGGGATCGTCTTCAGATGGATGTAGCCGGAGAACTTCTCCTCCAAGCGCAGCCGGCGTGCCACCTCGACCATCTCGCCCATGGTCTCGTCCGGTGAGCGGACGACGCCGGAGGACAGGAACAGGCCTTCGATATAGTTGCGCCTGTAGAAATCCATGGTCAGTTTCACCACCTCTTCGATGGTGAAACGGGCGCGCCGCACATTGGACGACGAGCGGTTGATGCAATAGCTGCAATCGTAGATGCAGAAATTGGTCAGCAGGATCTTGAGAAGGGAAATGCAGCGGCCATCCGGCGCGTAGGAATGACAGATGCCCATGCCTTCGGTGGAGCCGATGCCGCCGGATTTCAAGGAATCCTTTTTTGCAGCACCGGAAGAGGCGCAGGAGGCATCGTATTTGGCGGCGTCGGAGAGGATCGCCAGCTTTTCACGGACGGTAAGTGCGCTCATATGTTCATGATATGTTCTGAACAGGAGATCCGCTACCTCATTTGATGGAGGCGGCGAAAAAGTGATCGCCGCCCATCATGAATCCATCAAACCTCGTGCAGATAGAGGTGGTAATCCAGTTCGCTGACCGTGCGTGCCACCCGCAGATACTCGGACTGTTTGATCGCCACGAAGGTCCGGTGCAGGTCCTCGCCGAGCGCGTTCTTCAGGAAGCTGGACGTCCGCGCCGCTTCGATCGCGGCGCGCCAGTCGACAGGCATGGTCGTGCGCGTGACCGCTGCCTCATAGCCGTTGCCGGTCGTTTCGGGGCCCGGATCGAGGCCTTCATCCATGCCCTTGATGATGCCGGCGAGCACGGTCGCGGCGATCAGATAAGGGTTGGCGTCGACGCCGGACGGGCGGTGCTCGATGCGCCGGTTCTTCGCGTCGCCTGCCGGCACGCGTAGCGCCACCGAGCGGTTGTTGACGCCCCAGGTCGGCGCCACCGGCGCATAGGATTGCGAGACGAAACGCCGCCAGGAATTGGCGTGCGGCGCAAACACCAGCATCGATTCCGCCATCGTCTGGATGAGGCCACCAAGCCCCTGCAGCAGCGGCAGCGACCAGCTCTCGCCACCGGCTTCGGCAAAGACGTTTCTTCCGGCCTTGTCCTGCAGCGAGACGTGGAAATGCATGCCCGAGCCGGCATATTTCTCAATCGGCTTGGCCATGAAACAGGCGGTAACGCCATGGCGGCGCGCCTGCGCCCGCACCAGCCGCTTCAGCATGACCAGGTCGTCGGCCGCCCGCATCACGTCCTTGCGGTAGTTCAGCGTCAATTCGTACTGGCCGGGCGCATATTCGGAAATCACCGTCTCGGCCGGAATGCCTTGCGCCTTGGCCGCCGCATAGATGTCGGAAAACAGCGGCTCCATGCCGTGCAGATGATCGACGGAATAGACTTCGGTCTTGCCCGAGACGCGGCCATCGAGAACCGCGCGCGCCGGCTGCACCTTGCCGTCGGCGTCGCGCTCATTGGCCAGCAGGAAGAATTCGAGCTCGAAGGCGCCGGCCGGATAGAGACCCTTGGCCGCCAGGATGTCGACTTGCCGCGCCAGCGCCAGCCGGGGGTCCGACGACATCGGCCGGCCGTCGAGCATGTACATCGCCATCAGCAACTGGCCGCGCGGCGGGCTCGTGCCGTAGAGCGGCACCAGCGTGCCGGGGATCGGCCAGGCGCGTAGGTCGCCGTCGCCGGTAGTCCAGATCAGCCCGGTCTCGTGCACATCCTCGCCGGTGATGTCGAGGCCGAGGATCGAGATCGGCATATGGCGGCCGCCCTCGAAGATGCTTTTCAGCTCATGCCGGCGCACGATCTTGCCACGGCCGACGCCATTGGCGTCGGTCAGCACGATATCGAAGGCTTCGATCTCGGGATGGGCGTCGAGAAAGGCGTGCGCCTCGGCTGGTGTCGAGCCCGAAGGTGAGGTCATCATGGCATTAGGGTGGTCCATCGCCGCTTGTCTCATGCCGCAAGCTTTGCCGCAACCGCGCCGAAGGCGGTGATCAGCCGGTTGACCTGGGTCCCAGTGGTCGCCGGCGAGATCAGCATCATGTTGTGGAAGGGTGCGATCAGCACGCCGCGATTGACCAGCGCGACATGGATGGCTGCCTCCAGTTCCGGCGCATGCGCCACTTCCGCCTCGGCGCCATTGCGCAGCGGACCGGGCGCACAGATGAACTCGACACGAGCGCCGACGCGCGAAACATGCCAGGGCAGGCGATAGCGATCGATCACGCCGGTTAGCCCGGCATCGAGCCGCCGCGCCAGATGATCCATCCGGTCATAATTCTCCGGCGTCATCACCTCTTCAAGCGTGGCGCGCATCGCTGCGAACTGTAGCGGGTTGGCCGAGAGCGTCGTTCCCATACCGGAATAGCCCGGCTCCTTGGTCCTGTTGTAATCTGCGTAGCGCGAGGCGACGTCGTCACTCATGCCCCATACACTTGCCGGCACACCGCCGGCAATCGGCTTGCCCAGGACGAAGAGGTCCGGGTCGAGGCCATACTTCCTCGTATAGCCGCCGGGGCCGGTCGAGATCGTGTGCGTCTCGTCGATCAGAAGCAGCGTGCCGGCTTGGCGTGTCAGTTTGCGCAGGGCGTCATGGTAACCCGGATCGGCCAGCACCATGCAGGAATTGGTCAGTACCGGCTCGGCGATGACGCAGGCGACGTCCTTATCCCCAAGCGCGGCTTCGAGTGCTGAAATATCGTTGAACTCGATGACCTTGGCCGTGCGGGTCAGGTCGCGGAACTCGCCCGCCAATCCCGGCCGGTTGACGGGCTTGCCGTCGATCAGCCGCACCATCGTCTCGTCGACCGAGCCATGATAGCAGCCGTTGAAGACCAGGATTTTTTCGCGGCCGGTGACGGCACGGGCAACACGCAGCGCAAAGCGGTTGGCGTCGGTCGCCGTCGTCGCGATCTGCCAGAACGGCAGGCCGAAGCGCTGCTGCAGCAGCGGCCCTATGGCCAGCGCATCTTCCGAAGGCAGCATATAGGTCAGGCCGCGTCCGGCCTGGCGGCGGATGGCGCGTGCCACCGGTGGCGGCGAATGGCCGAACATCGAGCCGGTGTCTCCAAGGCAGAAATCGTCGAGCTTGTTTCCGTCGATGTCGGTGATCGTCGCGCCCCTGGCGTTGTCGACCAGGATCGGGAACGGCGTCGGCCAATCGTTCATCCAGTGCATCGGGACGCCGCCGAAGAAGCCGGGCAGGCCGTTGCCGATCTTGGCTTGCGATTTTGGCCGCGCCTTGCGGAAGGCTGCCCCCTCGGTTTCGCGCAAATCGGCAATGCGGTCGCGGCCGATGCCGCCGATGGACGTCTTGGACATATCGCTGTGCATGAAAACCCCTCTGGTCGATCCCTCTTAGCCAATCCGTGTCCGCATCCGCAATTGGCCGCGCATCTGTCCTGCGTTGGCTCAGCCTTTGGCAGCGGCGCTTGACCGTGCTGCCGAAGTCAGCGCCAATATGAGCGGGATTTGAGGTGGAGGGGCAAAATGAGAACGATCATGTGTGTGGCAATGCTTCTGTCGTCGGCTGGCGCTGCCTTTGCGTCGGGCGGCATCTGGTGCTCCACCGAGGACACGGCGGCGACATTCGAGGTCGAGGCAGGCGTCACCAGAGGCATGGGCGGGCCGACCTTCAACTTTCGCGGCAACCTCGAAATTCTGAGCCGGCCTGCCGGCGACAGCCTGCGCAAGACCGTGTTCGAGGATTCCAACCTGACGCAGTACTGGCTCGACGGCAAGGAATTGCGGCTGAACATCTATCGTGAGCACGAGGCCGCGCAAAAGATCAACTCGATCGAACTGACGATCCTGACCAAGACCAGCGACGAAGGCGTCTATGACGGGAGCTATACGCTCTCCATCTACGACGCCGCGGCGGATACGGACCAGGACGGCAAACCGGTTGAAATCAGCGGCAAAGTGTCGTGTGGAGCGGAGTGAGCGGGGTCAGGCCGTGATGTCGATGACGCCGCAATCGCCGGCGGCACTGCCGAAGGCGACACGGCGTTCTTCCTTGTCCCACATCATCGAGGTGATGGAGCCCTTGCCCGGCCGTCGCAACAGCACTTCCTTGGCGTCGGCAAAACGCACCGCCATCACCATGCCGTCATCATAGCCTATGGCGACGACATCCTGGCTCGGATGGCAGGCGACAGCCGTCACCATGGCGTTGCCTCGCGTGCCGAGTTCCAGCGGCGCCTTGCCCATCGGCCCATCCTTGCCCGAAAACGGCCAGACGATCGCCGCCGGCGCGCCGGAACTCGCCAGCCACTTGCCCTTCACGCTCCACGACAGGCTTTTCACCTTGCCGGGATAGCCGGTCATGCGCATGTGCTTGCCGTCGGCGAGCTTCCAGCCGTGCAGCGCGTTTTCCTGCATGGTGGTGACGAGGAAGGCGCCATCCGGCGAGAAGGTGACGCCGGTGTGGGCACCGGCCCATTCGAGTTCCACCGGCTTGCCCTCGGCGGCGGGGAAATGCAGCGTCGCGCCATTGTAGCGGGCAACGCCGAAGCGCATGCCCTTGGGCGAGAAGGCCAGGCCCTCGACCGAACGCGGATGGGTGAATTCCCTGGTCTTGCCGTCGGCGAAGCGCACGAAGGCGGTCTTGCCTGAGGCATAGGCGATGGCGCCTTGCGGCCCGGCGGCAACGCTGGTGATCCACTTCCTGGCGGCGCTTGCCAATTCCGTGGCCTCGCCGCCCGCTTTCACGGCAAACACCTTGCCGTCCTCGCCGCCGGTGATCAGCCGGTCATTGGCTGCATCATGGAAGGCGGCAAGCACCCCGTCATTGGCCTGAACTGTCTTGTGGCCATGGTCGAGCCGATGGACGGCGCCGTCGGCCATCGCAAAATGCGGCACGTCGCCGAGAAAGACGGCGGCGATGCAATGTCCCTGGAGATCAAGCGGGGCGACGGTTGGCATGGTTATCTTTATTCACCTGGACGAGATTGCAGAGACAACCCGGCGGCTTACTCGACGTTTGCGGTTCCGGCAACCATAAGGGTTGCCATCGAAGGATGTTCGATCGCGCTGTTTCGCGATCGACTCCTCGCGTTAAGCGGGTGCCGTTACAGTGTGTTTGGCAACGCCGCAATCACTTTGCGTAGCTTGGCGTTGGGCTTCGGCGGGCGTTCCAGCAGATCGAGGATACGCACGAAATCGGTGGCGGACACCCTCACTACCTCGGCGGCATCGATCGCGGGCTGGGCTTCATGCTCAGTCATGCTATCGGTCGATCTAGGCATCACTTGTTCCTACCCGAGCAAAATTACGCCTGGCAGGCGTCAAAGCTCTTCCTCAGCCGTTCGGCGTCGAGTTCGCGGCCGATGAACACCAGCCGGCTCTCATGCTTCTCGCCGTCCTTCCAGGCGCGCTGGTGATCGCCCTCGATGATCATGTGCACGCCCTGGATGACATAGCGTTCGTCGTCGCCCTTGAGCGCGATGATGCCTTTCAGCCGCAGGATGTTGGGGCCTTCCATCTGGGTGATCTTCTCGATCCAGGGGAAGAATTTCTTCGGGTCCATCTCGCCGCCGCGCAGCGACACCGACTGCACCGTCACGTCATGGATGTCTGAAGCATGAGCGTGATGGTGGTGCCCGTCATGATCGTGGTGGTGGTGATCGTGACCGTCATGATCGTGGTCATGATGATCGTGATCGTCATGCGCCTCGAGGAAATGCGGGTCGTTTTCCAGCGCCCTGGACAGGTCGAAGGCGCCGCGGTCTAGCACCTCGGTCAGCGCGACGCCGGCTCGCGTCGTGCGATGGATCTTCGCCGCCGGATTGATGGCGCGGATCGTTGCCTCGACCTTGGCGAGTTCTTCTGATGTGACGAGGTCGGTCTTGTTGAGCACGACGACGTCGGCGAAGGCGATCTGGTCCTCGGCTTCCCTGGAATCCTTGAGCCGTAACGGCAGATGCTTGGCGTCGACCAGCGCCACCACCGCGTCAAGCCTGGTCTTGGAGCGCACGTCGTCGTCCATGAAGAAGGTCTGCGCCACCGGCACCGGATCGGCGAGCCCGGTGGTCTCGACCACGATGGCGTCGAAGCGGCCTGGCCGGCGCATCAGGCCCTCGACGACACGGATCAGGTCGCCGCGCACCGTGCAGCAGATGCAGCCATTGTTCATCTCGTAGATTTCCTCATCGGATTCCACGATCAGATCATTGTCGATGCCGATTTCGCCGAATTCGTTGACGATAACGGCGTAGCGCTTGCCGTGGTTTTCCGACAGGATGCGGTTGAGCAGCGTCGTCTTGCCGGCGCCGAGATAGCCGGTGAGAACGGTTACGGGGATCTGCGTCTGTGCGTCGCTCATGGCTTGCCTCGAAAGTGCTGGCCTCGAAAATTCGGCCTGAGAAAAAGGGAATGTCGGCTCCATATAGGGTGTGTGCCGGGCTTTTGCACGGGGCAAACCTATGGGCCAAACCGGCTTGCCGACATTGCTGAATTTTCATTGGCGAGAGCCGCTGTGACCGCCTAGATCAGGATACGAGAGGCCAATTCGAGAGGCAAGATATGTCCGGCAAGCCATCCTCCTTCTCAATGAGCCGGCGCCAGGCGCTCGGTTTGATCGCGGTCACCGCCGGCGGTGGTGCCTTCCTGCCCGCCGCCGCGATAGCAGACCAGACTTTACCCTATGCCGGACTGGCCTTGTTCGAAAACGGCGCCGGTGTCTGCACCATTACGCCTGAAGTGACCGAGGGGCCGTTCTATTTCGACCCGAAACTCGAACGTGCGGACGTCACCGAAGGCAAGAAGGGCATAGCCCTTGGCGTTCGGCTGCAGGTTGTCGACGCGGACTGCCGCCCACTTGCCGGCGCCCGCGTCGACATCTGGCATTGCGACGCGCAAGGCGCCTATTCCGGCTATCCCAGACAGGGTGACGACCGCGACGTCGACACGTCGGGCCGGACCTTCCTGCGTGGTTGGCAGAAGACCGATGCAAGCGGCATCGTTTCCTTCGCCACCATCTATCCCGGCTGGTATCGCGGCCGCACCACCCATATCCATTTCAAGATCTTCCCTAACGACAGTTCGGTGATGACCGGACAGTTGTTCTTCCCCGACAGCCTCAGCGAGCAGATATTCACCACAGTCGCGCCCTACAATGACCGACCCGGCAAGCGCGACACCTCGAATGCCGCGGACGGCATCGCCAGGCGGGCCGGACCGCAATCGCAGGCTGCGCTGCGCGAACTGGAGGATGCCTATCAGGCGCTGATGATCGTAGCGGTGAAGCCCGGCTGAGCGGCGGTCACTCCACCACCCTGCTCGCGACGAAAACTCCGGCTGGGAATTCGTTTGTCATCTAACTGAAATAAACATCTGGCATTAGCCACGGCGGACACCACAATGCTTGCCGGCAAAGCTGTTTGAAGCACCGGAATCTTTTTGATCGTCGATTGCCAACCGGCCGGCTGCCTCTATGCTGCCCGCACCGGTACGGCCGAAGAGGGATGACCATGGCCAAGGCGGACAAGACTGCAACAATGAGCCGGCTGCATTCGGCGGCAAGGCTGGCAAGAACGGCGCTGGCTGCCCGGCTTCTGGCGCACGGCTTCTATGCCGGCCAGGACCAGATCATGCTGGCGCTCGACCGTGAAGACGGTCAGACGCCGGGCAATCTTGCCGGACGCCTCGGCGTGCGCCCGCCGACGATCACCAAGACCATCAACCGGCTGCAGGCCCAGGGTTTCCTGGAGAAGCGCGCCTCGGAGGCTGATGCCCGCCAGGCCCATATCTTCCTCACCGATACAGGCCGCGACATCATCCACGCCATCGAGAAATCGGTGAAGAAGACCGAAAAGCAGGCGCTGAAGGGCCTCGACAAGAAGGACCAGAAGTCGCTGTTCAAACTGCTTGCCCGCATCGAGGCCAACCTCTCGAACGAGGAACTGGTGCTCATCGACGACGACGCCGAGTCGGACGACTGACCGTCAGATTGTCGCGGCAGGCGATCAAGCCGCCGCGGCAGAGCCCTGGATCAGCGACGACCAGCGTCCCGGTGTCATGCCGAATGCCTTCTTGAATTGCCTGATAAAATGGCTCTGGTCGCTGAAGCCGGCTTCGACTGCGATCTGTGCCAACGGTTCGCCGGCGGCGATCATCCGCCGCGCGCGCTGAAGCCGGCGCATCACCAGGAAGCGATGCGGACTGGTCGAGAAAGCGGCGCGGAAGTGCCGCGACAAGGCATAGCGGTCGAGCCCGGTTACCGCTTCCAGTTCACCGGAGCGCACCGGCCGGGTCAGGTTTTCCGTAAGATAGTCGCGTGCTAGCGCAGCCGCCCGCCACGCCGTCCTGGTCATCGGCTTCGCCGACTGGCCGCCATGCCGGATCAGGCTTTGCATCAGTTGCGTCAGGAAGTCGTCGACGAACAACTCGTCGAGTTCCTGCTCCAGCGGACCCAGCGCCGAAAGCAGCGTTGCGCAAAAGGCGGCGTCCGTCACCACGCCATCCCTGACAAAAGGCAGCGAAGCGCCGCCAAGGCAGCCGAGCATCAGCGACGGCTCCAGATAGAGCATTCGGTAGCGCAGGCCGTCCTCGGTGCCGGCGCCGCCGTCATGCAACTCGTCGGGATGCAGAACGATGATCTGTCCCGGAAGGCTGTGGCGCGCAGCGCCGAGATAGCGAAACGTCTGCACACCGTGCAGCGTCACCCCGATCGCATAGGTGTCGTGGCGATGCAGGTCGAACGCGCTGCCACGGAAGCGCGCCTCGATCCGCTCCATGCCTGCGGGATCGGGGGCGGAGATGATACGGTTTTCCGCCGCATCGACGCACAAACGTCCAAGACCCTTGAAAGCCTGGCTGTCTAGATCGTGCGACATCGTCTCCTTCAGCCTCGCATTGGGGCACAACCGAATGGCCAATGTCTCATGTTCGATACGAAATTTGCAATCGTGCTCGGGGAAGATCTGCCGGTCTGGCAGAAACTCAACGTCACCGCTTTCCTGACCAGCGGCATCGTCGCGCAGTTTCCCGATATCATCGGTGAACCCTATCGCGACCGCGCCGGCAATCTCTACAACCCGCTGTCGATCCAGCCGGTCATCGTTTTGTCCGCCGACCAGGCAACGTTGGGCGCCATCCACCGGCGCACACTAGAGCGCGGCGTGACCACCTCGCTCTATGTCGAGGAGATGTTTTCGACCGGCTTTGACGCGGCTAACCGTGCCGTCTTCGCCGAATTCGCGCCTGAAGACGCCAAGGTGGTCGGGATCGCGCTTCGCGCCGACAAGAAGCTGGTCGATAAAATCACCAAGGGCGCCCGCATGCACGCCTAGCCAAGGCACTACGCCTGCCGGCGGCTCTTGTTGTGCCAGCAGGCTTTCACCTCGGGGCTGGCGACAATTGCCTTGCCGGGAGCCGGCAATTCCCGCAAAGGTGGGCTTCAGCCCAGCTTCCCACCCGGCCTGCAAGTGAGTGCTCCCCAAAGACATGTAGAAAGCGCGACGCCCCCGGTGGCGATCCTGTGCATGCTTTCCACCTATGTCTGCTTCACCTTCCTCGACACATCAAGCAAATACCTCGTCCTTGCCGGCGTTTCCGTGCTGGTCGTTGCCTGGGTGCGCTTTGCCGTGCATGTGGTGCTGGTCGGCGCGCTGCTGCGCGGCTGGCGCCAACCGGTGCGGTTTCGTCCGGTCAACCTGCCGGCGCATATCTTGCGTGGCGCGTTCCTGTTCGGATCGACCATATTCAATGCCCTGGCGCTCAAATCCCTGCAACTGGCCGAGACAACCTCGATCTATTTCTTCGGGCCGATGGTGATCACGGCGCTGGCCGGTCCGCTGCTTGGCGAGTGGGCCGGCTGGCGGCGCTGGCTGGCGATCCTGGCGGCCTTTGCCGGCGTCCTCATCATCACCCGGCCGGGCGTCGGCGTTTTCGGCATCGGACATCTCTTCGCGCTCGGCTCGATGCTGTCGAACTGCTTCTACGTCATCATGACGCGCCGCATGTCGGCGACCGAGACATCGGAGAGCCTCATCCTGTTTTCGGCGCTGGCGCCGGCGCTGCTGCTGTTGCCCCTGCTGCCGTTTTCGTTTTCCCTGCCGCATGATGGCTGGCACTGGTTCGTGCTGCTGATGCTCGGCGTGTTCGGCGGCGTCGGTCACTGGCTGCTGGTCCAGGCCTACCGGCTGGCGACAACCACGGCTTTGGCGCCCTATCCCTATTCGCAGATGGTGTGGATGATCATTTCCGGCTGGATCGTCTTCAAGCAGTTTCCCGACCGCTGGACATTGGTCGGCGCCGCCATCATCGTCGCCAGCGGTCTCTACATCGTCCATCGCGAGCATAGGCTTCGGCTGCGGAGCCGCGCGGCCTCGGATGTCGAGGCCGAAGCGTTGGCAAAAAAACTTTGATTTGCCCCCGATCGGTGGCATAACGCCGCCTTTAAACAGTTTAGGTCTGGAAGTTCAGGTCCGGGGAGCACACGTCGCTGGCACAAAAAATCAAGCTTTCGACGATCGCGGATGCGCTCGGCGTGTCCACGGCCACGGTCTCGCTGGCGCTGCGCGACAGCCCTCTGGTTGCCGGGACCACCCGTGACCGCATCAAGGAACATGCCCGCGCCATCGGCTATATCTACAACCGACGCGCCGCCAGCCTGCGCACCTCGCGTTCCGGCATTGTCGGCGTCGTCGTCCACGACATCATGAACCCATTCTTCGCCGAGATCCTGCGCTCGATCGAAAGCGAGCTCGACCGCAGCCGGCAGACCTTCATCCTGTCCAATCATTATGATCAGCTCGAAAAGCAGCGCACCTTTATCGATACGCTTTTGCAGCTCGGCGCCGACGGCGTCATCATGTCGCCGGCGATAGGCACGCCGGCTTCCGACATCCTGATGGCCGAGGAGAACGGCCTCCCCGCTGTGCTGATCGCGCGCACCGTCGAGGGTGCCGACGTGCCGGTGTTTCGCGGCGATGACTCTTATGGGACAGGCCTCGCCACCAACCATCTGATCTCGCTCGGCCACAAGCGCATCGCCATGATCGGCGGCACCGACCAGACCTCGACCGGCCGTGACCGCTACCAGGGCTATGTCAACGCGATGGAGGCGGCCGGGCTGGAAGTCAGGCCGTCATGGCGCATCGCCGGCCCACGCACCAAGCAGGCCGGCTTCGAGGCCGCCGGACAGTTCCTGGCGCTGAAGGACAGACCGACGGCTGCCTGCTGCTGGAACGACCTTGTCGCCATCGGCCTGATGAACGGCATTGCCCGTGCCGGCCTTGTGCCCGGCGTAGACATCTCCGTTACCGGCTATGATGACCTTGAGGAAGCGGCGATCGCGACGCCGGCGCTGACCACTGTCTGGAACGGCCAGCGCGAGGTTGGCCGCCGCGCCGCCAGCGCGCTGCTCGACAAGCTCAACGGCCAGACGGTGCGGCCCTCGCAGGAATTGATCAAGCCGGAACTGCATGTGCGTCAGTCGACCGGCAAGCCGGTGGAGCGTGTATGACCAAGGCCGAACAGCTGCAATCCGTCGCCATCCTGGTGCCGGGCGATTTCAACGACCATGCGGTCGACCGCATCAACCGCACGTTCAGGCGTGTCAGAATCGAACGCGCCGATCCGGCGCTCGTCACTGACGAGATGCGCAGTGATGTGCGCGGCATCGCTTCGTTTGCCGGCATCGACGCGGCGATGATGGATGCATTGCCCAACCTCGAACTCATCGCCTCCTTCGGCGTCGGCTATGATTCGGTCGATGTCGTCCATGCCCGAGCGAAGAACATCATGGTCACCAACACGCCCGACGTGTTGACCGAGGAGGTCGCCGACACCACGATCGGGCTGCTGATCAACACCATCCGCGACTTGCCGCGCGCCGAAACCTGGTTGCGTGACGGCAGCTGGGTGCGCAAGGGCAACTATCCGCTGAGCCGGCTGACCTTGCGCGGGCGCAGTGTGGGTATTTTCGGCATGGGCCGCATCGGGCAGGCCATCGCCCGGCGTCTGGAAGCTTTTGGCTTGCCGGTCGCCTACCACAACCGGCGCCGTGTCGAAGGTCTTTCCTACCAGTATCATGCGACCCTGAAAGGGCTTGCAGAAGCCGTCGATACGCTGATTTCGGTGGCGCCGGGGGGCGCCTCGACGGAGAAGGCGGTCAATGCCGAGATCCTGTCGGCGCTTGGCGCCAACGGCGTCTTCGTCAACATCGGCCGTGGCAGCACTGTCGACGAAGCAGCGCTTGCGGCGGCCCTCGCCACCGGCATCATCGCCGCCGCCGGCCTCGACGTCTTTGCCGACGAACCGAACGTGCCCAAGGCGCTGCTCGATGCGCCCAACACCTCGCTACTGCCGCATGTCGGCTCGGCCTCGGACCACACCCGCCGCGCCATGGCGGATCTGTGCGTCGACAATCTGGTGTCCTGGTTCACCGAGCGCCGTCCGCTGACCCCGGTGCCCGAGACGGCGGAAGTCAAGGCGCGAGCTTGAGGCTGCCTCACTTATTAACGTCAGCTTAACCCTTTGGAATCATTCTTCAACCTATCCGTGTACGTGGATGAAGAATGATGAAAGCACTTTCCGCATTGATCGCTGCCGCAGCGCTGTTTGGTGGCATTCAGCTGTTTCATGGCGGCAGCGTGGAAAGCGTGGCCAACGAGGCCGCCCCGTCCAACAGCTACAGGCTGGTCGCCAACGGCGATGAGGCGGTCTGTGCAGTCAGCCGCGGGGCTGAAATTTCGGACGGTTTGTCGCTGCTCACCGTTGCTCCGAAATGCCGCCGGCTCTTGCCGGGCATAGAGCAGGCGAAGTTCTGGCGCGAGCAAAACGACGGCACGGTCGCCTTCAGCGCCAACGGCGTCGATCCGATCGTCACCTTCGCGGCTGCCGACGGCGACGGCTACGAATCCTATGCCCCAGCGCTGCCGCTGCTGTCGCTGGCGGCCATAGGCGATAAGAAATCTGGCGACTGATTATTCCGCTGCGGCCCGTGCGCCAGCCTTCGCTGCGGCGTGCAGCCGAACCGCATCGCCGAAGGCACGGAATATCTTCACCGAATTGCTGTCCGACTTGACCCAGTATTCCGGGTGCCATTGCACGCCGACGGCGAAGGCGCGGGCGTCGCGCACCGAAACCGCCTCGACCGTGCCGTCGCTGGCGACGGCCTCGACCTGCAGCTTCGAGCCGAGCCGGTCGATCGCCTGGCGGTGCAACGAATTGACCTTGATGTCGCCGGCACCGAACACGCCGGCCAGGCAACTGTCAGGTTTGATCGAAATGGTCTGGTGGATGGCGAAGCGTTCGTCCTGCTTGTCGCTCACCGGCGCGCGGTGGTCGAGCGAACCCTCGCGCTCCTGGATCTCGGTGCCAAGCGTGCCGCCCAGCGCCACGTTCAATTCCTGGATGCCGCGGCAGATGGCGAGCAGCGGCACGCCGCGTTCGATCGCCCGCCGGATGAGCGGCAGCGTCGTGGCGTCGCGCGCCGGATCATAGGGGCCATTGGCTTCGCTGGCGTCGCCGCCATAAAGCGAGGGGTGCACATTGGATTTCGAGCCGGTGACCATGACGCCGTCGACCGACGACAGAAGTTCGTCGAAATCGAGCCGGTCGCCGAACGATGGCACCAGCACCGGAAACACGCCGGCGCCGGTGATCGCCGCTTCCAGATATTGTTGTGGGGCTGCATGCCAGGTGTAGTTGTCGAACTGACGGACGTCGGTCGATATGGCGACGAGCGGCTGGTGCATTTTGGCTCTATGTTCCATCTGGGCAAGGATGTCCTGCCTGCAAAATAGGCTATCGCCGGGCATTTTTCCATGCCAAGTTTCAACGTGTCGCATGGGCCACGAAATGGCCTGTTAGACTATAGTTGCAGGGTAGCTGGGCTTCGCCGTCAAATCGGGTCGGCCTGCTGGACTCGACTTCTTGCCCGTGTATTGTCTCGAACGAACCGACAGGGAAACCGAGGATTTCCTGACGTCGGCCTGTTGATCCAAAAGGGAGGAAGTTCATGGATCGTCGTTCATTCATTCGCAAGGCCGGTGTCACCGGCGTCGGTGCCGCGGCGGCGGCGGCCACGCTGGCGGCGCCTGCCATCGCCCAGTCCAATCCCAAGGTGACATGGCGGCTGGCATCGTCCTTCCCGAAGTCGCTCGATACCATCTATGGCGGCGCCGAGGTGTTCTCGAAGATGCTGTCGGAAGCCACCGACGGCAATTTCCAGATCCAGGTTTTTGCTGCCGGTGAGCTGGTGCCTGGCCTGCAGGCCGCCGACGCCACCACGGCCGGCACGGTCGAGGCCTGCCATACGGTGGCATATTATTACTGGGGCAAGGACCCGACATGGGCGCTCGGTGCGGCGGTTCCCTTTTCGCTCAACGCACGCGGCATGAATGCCTGGCATTACCACGGCGGCGGCATCGACCTGTTCAACGAGTTTCTCGCCACGCAGGGCCTTTTCGGCCTGCCGGGCGGCAACACCGGCGTCCAGATGGGTGGCTGGTTCCGCAAGGAAATCAACACGGTGGCCGACCTTTCCGGCCTCAAGATGCGAATCGGCGGTTTTGCCGGCAAGGTGGTGCAGAAACTCGGCGTCGTGCCGCAGCAGATCGCCGGCGGTGATATCTATCCCGCGCTGGAGAAAGGCACCATCGACGCGGCCGAATGGGTTGGTCCCTATGATGACGAGAAGCTCGGCTTCTACAAGGTCGCGCCCTATTATTATTATCCCGGCTGGTGGGAGGGCGGCCCGACCGTCCACCTGATGTTCAACAAGGCGAAGTACGAAGAACTTTCGCCGACGTACAAGTCGCTGCTGCACACTGCCGCGCAGGCGGCCGACGCCAACATGCTGCAGAAATACGATTATCTGAACCCTGCGGCGGTGAAGCGACTGGTGGCCGGCGGCGCGAAACTGCGCCCGTTCAGCCAGGAGATCATGGCTGCCTGTTTCGAAAAGGCCAACGAGGTCTATACCGAAATGGAAGCCTCCAACGCCCCGTTCAAGAAGATCTGGGAATCGATCAAGGGCTTCCGCAAGGAGCACTATCTCTGGGCGCAGGTGGCCGAATACAATTACGACACCTTCATGATGGTCCAGCAGCGCAACGGCAAGCTGTAGTCGGCCGGACTTCTGCTCAAAAGCTCTCTGGGCGGAACCTGCTCAGGGAGCTTTTCTGTATATCCCGGGAGGCGAAGCCGGCGGTTCAGCCTCGGCGCGGGACCACCAGAACCTTGACCTCGCCGGGGGCCGGCGGATTGGCGATCACCGCTGGCGCTTCTTCAAGCGACACCTGCCTGGAGATCAGCCTGTCGATCTCTATCGCACCGGAAGCGATGAGTTCGGCGGCGCGGCGATGGGTGTAGGGATTGAGGAAGGAACCGAGCACCTTCAGTTCCCGGAACAGCAGGTCGAACGGCTCGAATTCAGCTTTCACGCCTTGCGGCGTCACGCCGACGATGACGACCGTGCCACCGGCGCGGGCCAGCCGCATCGACTGCTCGACGGTCTCTCGCACGCCCGCGCATTCGAACACCACGTCGGCTCCGCCCGGCGCCAGGCCGGCTGGCCCGGCGATGGCGTCGACGACATCGGCGGCAGTCGGATCGACCGTCGCTGTCGCGCCGAAATCCCTGGCGAGCGCGCGCCGCGAAGCTTGCCTGGTCGACAGAATGATGGTCGTGGCTCCCGCCAATCTTGCCAGCTGCACGGTGAGCAGGCCGATCACGCCGCCGCCAAGCACGACCACCGAGCTGCCCGGTTTGATCCCGGCAAGGTCGACGCCATGCAGGCAACAGCCGAGCGGCTCGCAGAAGGCACCGTGCATGGGATCGAGGCCCGCAGGCAGGACGAAAGCCTGCTTCTGCGGCAAGGCAAGATATTCGGCAAAGCCGCCGTCGCGATGAATGCCGATGGCGCGCAGATTGCTGCAGAGGTTGACCCGCCCGGCATGACAATGCGCGCAACGCCCGCAGGCGATGTTGGGATCGCCGGTGACGCGGTCGCCGACGGCAAAGCCGGAGACGGATTTTCCGACCGCCTCGACGATGCCGGAGAATTCATGGCCGGGCGTCACCGGCGGCGTGCACGGAAACTCGCCGTGAAACAGATGCCGATCCGTGCCGCAGACGCCGCAGGCTTCGATGCGCACCAGTAGCTCATCCGCACCGATGTCAGGCATGTCGACGTCGCGCAGCGTGATGCCGCCCACTGCTTCCAGCCGCACCGCTTTCATGGTTTTGACCATGCCGGTTCAGTTGAAGCTTGGCGGTTGCGACAGGTCAGGCTGTGGCGCTGCCGGCTTTGCCGGTGTCGGATCGCCGAAACTGGGCGGTTGCGAAAGGTCGGGAGCTGCCGGCGCCGTGCCGCCACCAGCGGGCGCCGCTCCATCCGCCGGCGGCGTGCCGAGCGGCGACAGGCCGGGCACCTCCGGTACCTTGTAGTCGATGGTGCCCGGATCGACGGTCGTTCCCTTGTAGTGCATCACCATTTGCGGGAAGGCGATGGTCAAGCCGATCATGATCACCTGGATGCAGACAAAGGGCACCGCGCCCCAATAGATCTGTCCGGTGGTCACCGGCGCGATTTGTTTGCCGGTGAGACGATCGAGATAGGGCACGCGCGCGGCCACCGAACGCAGGTAGAACAGCGCGAAGCCGAAGGGCGGGTGCATGAAGCTGGTCTGCATGTTGACGCCCAGGAGCACGCCGAACCAGATCAGGTCGATGCCGAGCTTGTCGGCGGCGGGCGCCAGCAGTGGTACGATGATGAACGCCAATTCGAAGAAGTCGAGGAAGAAGGCGAGGAAGAAGACGAGCATGTTGACGCCGATCAGGAAGCCGACCTCGCCGCCCGGCAGCGACGTCAAAAGGTGCTCGACCCAGATATGGCCGTTGACGCCGTAAAAGGTCAGTGAGAACACCCGTGCGCCGATCAGGATGAACAGCACGAAGGACGACAGCCTTGTCGTCGAGGCCAGCGCCTGCTTGACGACGTCAAGCGACAAGCGCCCCTTGGCCGCCGCCATGAACAAGGCGCCGACCGAGCCCATGGCGCCGCCTTCGGTCGGCGTGGCGATGCCCAGGAAGATGGTGCCCAGCACCAGAAAGATCAGCGCCAGTGGCGGGATCAGCACGATGATCACCTGCTGCGCGAGCCTGGACATCATGTTGAAGTTCAGGCGTTTGTCGGCAATGGCGACGATGTAGATGAACAGCACTCCGGCCGTCGCGCCGAGAATGTCGGCATTGTCGCCATGCGCCGGCGCCAGATAACGATACGCCGCGTAGGAAACCGCTGATGTGACCAGCAAAGCCACCAGCAGCGACATCACGCCATGGCCGAGTGTACGAGCCTCGAGCGGCAGCGCCGGCATCGAGTTCGGCCGGATGATCGACATGATCAGGATGTAGGACATATAGAGGCCGGTGAGCACGAGGCCCGGGATCAACGCGCCCGCGTACATATCGCCGACCGAGCGGCCGAGCTGGTCGGCAAGCACGATCAGCACCAGCGACGGCGGGATGATCTGGGCAAGCGTGCCGGAGGCAGCGATGACACCGGATGCGAGCCGGCGGTCATAGCCATAGCGCAGCATGATCGGCAGCGAGATCAGGCCCATGGCGATGACGGAAGCCGCCACCACGCCGGTGGTCGCCGCCAAGAGCGCGCCGACGAAGATCACCGCATAGGCGAGGCCGCCTCGGATGGGCCCGAACAGCTGGCCGATCGTGTCGAGCAGGTCTTCGGCCATACCCGACCGCTCGAGCACGATGCCCATGAAGGTAAAGAACGGGATGGCCAGCAGCGTGTCGTTCGACATCACCCGGCTGCCGTAGAAATTATCCGGCAATGCGTGCAGGAGCGGCCAGGCGAGGTTGATCGATCCTCCGGAATAGGGGGATAGCAGCACGCCGATGAAGAAGAACATCAAGCCGTTGGCGGCCAGCGAAAAGGCGACGGGGTAGCCGATCAGCAGGAAGATGATCAGCGAGGCGAACATGATCGGCGCCATGTTCTGCGCGATGAACTCCATCACGAGCGCACCTCGTCGGCCAGCGCCTTGGCTTCGAGTTCGGCCTGCTCATGCACCGATATGAAGGGATTGGGGTCGTCCATGTCTCCGCGCATGATGGCGATCTTCTTGATGATTTCGGAGATGCCCTGCAGCGCGAGCAGGAAAAAACCGATGAGCAGGATGGCCTTGGCCGGCCAGATGATCAGCCCGCCGGAATTGTTGGACATCTCGCCGCTGCGAAACGACAGCGACACATAGGGCACGAAATAGATCACCATCAGCGTCACGAACGGCATCAGGAAGAAGAGATGCCCGAGCAGGTCGATCCAGTGCTGTACGCGGCGTGAAAACAGGCCGTAGACGATGTCGATGCGGATATGTTCGTTCTGCTTCAGCGTATAGGCGGCGGCTAACATGAAGGCGGCGCCGAACAGGTACCATTGCAGCTCGAGCCAGGCGTTCGAGGATATGTCGAACACCTTGCGGATAATGGCGTTGGCGGCGCTCACCAGGATCGCCAGCAGGATCAGCCACGATATCCATTTGCCGATGAATTCGTTGGCGCGATCAATAGTCCTGGATAGAGCAAGAAGCCCTGCCATGCATTTCCTCCCTTGTACCGGAGGCGTGCCGGCTCCCCCCTTTTTTGTCCGTCACGCCGCGTGGTCCAACGGTATGCCGCGCGTGGACTGACGGGTCAACAAGCATAGAGGCAGCAAATATCATCGCATGGCAGACAGTGCCCGATACCGGCGATCTGCCCTCGCGTCATGCAACCAAAGTCTGACCTTTTCAGGCGATTTTGCCGGTGTCGCGGCCGGCGCCGATCAGGATCAGCGTCGTGACCAGGAACAGATACATCCACGCGTCGCGCCATTCGACCGGGAAATAGCCGGCCCACAGCGATTCGGCCATGCCGAAGGCGGCCGCGCCGAGTGCTGCGCGCGGTGGCGAGAGATAGCCGCCGACCGCCGTCACGAATAGGATTTTCAGCCCGTAGACGAGGCCTGAGCCGAAGCTGACATTGCCGTAATAGAGCCCGGCCATCACACCGGCCAGCGCGGCGCAGAAGCCGCCGAACAGCACCGCGTGCCGGAACACCGCGCGTACGTCGACGCCGCACATCGCGGCTGCCTTGGGGTCGTCGGAGACGGCACGCCAGCGCCGGCCGAAGCTCGACCGGGCAAACGCCCAGCTGGCCAGCACGATTGCCGTCAGCACCACCGCACAGTCGATGAGCTGGATGAGCGTCAGCGTCGCCTTGAAGGTCGCGCCCTGCGCGAAAACGATAGGCTGCGCCAGCATCGGCGGGAGCCACAGATCATGCGTGTCGGCGGCGATGCGGCTCGCTTCGGACAGCAGCAACAGGATGCCGAGCGTCGTCACCACGATCGCATTTGGCGTGCGGTCGGCCAAAGGTTCGAAGACACTGCGCGACAGCACGTGGCTGATCAGCGCGGCATAAAGGAAAGCCGCCACGACGCCGAGCGCCACCGCCGCCAGCAGCGTCAGCCACAGCATCTGATAGCCGAAGGCCGCGGTCAGGATCATCGTCTGGCCGCAAAAGGCGAACAATGCGCCATAGGCGAGATTGGTGCGGTGCAGGATGCCGTTGGTCAGCACATAACCAAAGGCGAGCAGCGCATAAAGCGCGCCCGAATGCAGCCCGTTCAGCACCTGCTGGAAGAAATAGAGCATGCAAAACCTCGAAGCATGCCGCCCAAAAGTGCGAAGCGGTTCTGGCCAACGACATGCTCAAAAGGCTGCGGAGATCACCGCATCCCGGAGTGAGGGTGCATCGCTAAATCTAACTTGTCAAATGCGATTTATCGGTTAGATTCTAGGCATGACGGTATCCTGGACCCCGCACCGCTTCACCGGCGGCTTGCTTGCGCTCGACACGGCGAACACCGTCGTGCTGCGCGGCGATCCGGAGCGGACGTTCGATCGCTTCGACGACCCGGCCGAGATTGCCCGCTTCGCCGATGCGGCGAGCCGCTTTCGCGCCGCCGAACTTGGCGAAAGGCCGCTGGCGGTATCCTCGGCGGTGGCGATCGCGCCCGTCGTGCTGTCGATCCGCGAGGCGACGGACCGGCTGTTTCGTGATGCGGCGTCGAAGGGCGCGGTTGCCACCACTGATCTGCCCGGATTCCTGAGAGCCTGCGGCGATGGCCTTGCCGGCAGCCGGACCGAGATCGGTGCGCCGGGGAGGCCCTTCGGTGATCCCCTGACTCCGATCGCCTTCGAGGCGGCACTGGCGGTTTCGGCGCTGTCCCTTCTGCGCGACGACACCGTCGCGAGGCTCAGGATCTGTCCCAACTGCACCTGGCTGTTCGTCGACAGAAGCCGCAATTCCAGCCGCCTTTGGTGCGACATGGCGGTGTGCGGCAACAGGCAGAAGGCAAGCCGTCACTATCGTCGCCGTCGCATGGCGGAAAATGAGGTCAAGAATGCGTAGCGGCCTTTCCCATTCGATCCTTGTCGGCGCGGCACTCATCGCGGCCGTTGCGCTCGGCGCCTGCCGCGATACCGGCAATGACGAAGGCAAGCTGTTCGAGATTTCCGGCAAGATATTCGTCTTCAACTACCGCCTTGCCAGGGCGACCTATGTCGTGACCCTGCGGCCGCTGAAGCCGATGGGAGAGGGCCAGGTCGCGGTCGCCAGCTTCCAGGATCCCGCCGGCGGCGTGCCTCTGGTGGTCGAGCAGAAGGTCTGGCCGAAGCTCGACAAGGTGACGCTGGAGAGCCCGGCACTGACCTGCGTCGTCAAGAACAAGCCCTATGCGATTGCCATCAGCATCAAGGGCGCCGACGGCGCGGTCCTGCAGAAGATCGATACCACGCTGATGTCGACGGAAGACCAGTCGATCCTGCCCGACCGGCCGCTGGTCATCGATCAGCTCTACACCGCCAACCCCGATCTCGTCGGCCATCCCGACGGCAAGCTGCCGGGCGAACCGAAGCCGGATTGCTCGAAGGGCGGCTGACGCGTCGCGGCCATCCGGGCCGCAGCTGAAATTTTCGTGCGCCGGGCAATGTCCGCGGATCGTTTCATACCCTATTCAGGATGGCCGCGGACTGTTCGTTGCGCGTTGCCTGGCATCTGCGATTTTGTTTGACCTGCCTTGCAAGGGGAGAAAGGATGCGTCATCCGACCCCGACGTTGGCTGCCTGCCCCGCGTGGCCTCCGCAGAGGAAATGCCTGATGACGCTGCACGACGTCGCGCTCGACGACAAGTTCGATCTCGCAAAGGAGCGCATCTTCCTGTCCGGCGCGCAGGCGGTCATCCGCATGCTGCTGATGCAGCGCGAGCGCGATCGCCGCGCCGGCTTGAACACGGCCGGCTTCGTCTCCGGCTATCGCGGTTCGCCGCTCGGCGGCCTCGACATGCAGCTGTGGAAGGCGAAGAAACAGCTCGCCCAGGCTGACATCGTCTTCCAGCCGGGTCTCAACGAGGAGCTTGCCGCCACCGCTTGCTGGGGCGCGCAGCAGACGGAACTGCTGGGCGAGGGCACCCATGACGGTATCTTTTCGGTCTGGTACGGCAAGGGGCCGGGCGTTGACCGCTCAGGCGACGTGTTCCGCCATGCCAACCTCGCCGGCTCGTCGAAGCATGGCGGTGTGCTCGCCTTGATGGGCGACGACCATATGGCCGAATCCTCGACCAACGCGCATGCCACCGAATTCCTGTTCGTCGACACGATGGTGCCGATCCTCAATCCCGCCGGTGTCCAGGAGATCATCGATTACGGGCTCTACGGCTTTGCCATGTCGCGCTTTGCCGGTACCTGGGCGGCGATCAAATGTGTCAAGGACAACATCGAATCGACCGCCTCGGTCGATGCCTCGCTCGAGCGGCTGAACATTGTGGTGCCGGACTTCGACATGCCGCCTGGCGGTCTCAACATCCGCCACGAGATCGACATGCTCGGCCAGGAGGAGCGGCTGCATGAGCACAAGCGCGCCGCGGCCTCCGCCTTCATCCTTGCCAACGGGCTGAACCGCATCGTCTATTCGGGCGGCCGCAACCCGAAGATCGGCATCATCACGCTCGGCAAGAGCTACCTCGATGTCCGCCAGGCGCTGGACGACATCGGCATCGACGAGGCGGCCGCCAACCGCATCGGGGTGCGGCTGTTCAAGGTAGGCTGCCCTTGGCCGCTCGACCTACATCACATCGCCGATTTCGCCCAAGGCCTCGACACCATTGTCGTCGTCGAGGAGAAGCGCTCGCTGATCGAGGTGCAGTTGCGCGAAAGCCTTTATGGCACTGCCACCCAACCAGTCATTATCGGCAAGAAGGACGAGCGCGGCGACTGGCTGTTTCCGGCCAAGGGCGCGCTCGATCCCAACGAGATCGCCATCGCGCTTGGCGAGAGGATCGTCAGGACCATCGGCCCGTCCGAAGAGATTTCGGCGCGGGTGGCAAAACTGCGCCAGTTCCAGGCAATGCTCACCGAGGCCACCGACATCGGCTCGCGCACGCCGTTCTTTTGCTCCGGTTGCCCGCACAATTCGTCCACCAAGGTGCCGGACGGCTCTATCGCCGCGGCCGGCATCGGTTGTCACTTCATGGCGCTGTGGATGGACCGCAACACCGTCGGCTTCACGGCCATGGGCGGCGAGGGCGCGCAATGGGTCGGCCAGGCGCCGTTCTCCAAGCGCGAGCACATCTTCCAGAATCTTGGCGACGGCACCTACAACCATTCCGGTACGCTGGCGATCCGCTTCGCGCTGTCGAGCGACGCCAACATCACCTACAAGATCCTCTACAACGACGCCGTCGCCATGACCGGCGGCCAGCCGCACGAAGGCGGCCTGACCGTCGACATGATCGCCAGGCAGGTGCGCGCCGAAGGCGTCGACCGCATCGCCATCGTCACCGATGAGCCCGGCAAATATGCCGGCAAGGCCGAATTCCCGGCCGGCGCCACCATCCATCACCGCGACGACCTCGATCTCGTCCAGCGCGAGCTGCGCGAGGTCAAGGGCGTTTCGGTGCTGCTCTACGACCAGACCTGCGCCGCCGAAAAGCGCCGTCGCCGCAAGCGCGGCACCTTCCCCGATCCCGACAAGCGGGTCTTCATCAACGAACTGGTCTGCGAAGGCTGCGGCGATTGCGGCGTGCAGTCGAACTGCGTCTCGATCCAGCCGGTCGAGACCGAATTTGGCCGCAAGCGCAAGATCGACCAGTCGAGCTGCAACAAGGATTTCTCCTGCGTCAACGGCTTCTGCCCGTCCTTCGTCACCGTGCACGGCGCTAAGATCCGCAAGGCCGAGGGCCTTGCCAGCAAGGCCGATCCGCTGGAAGGCGTGCCCGTGCCGGCGCAATTCCCGCTTGGCGAGCAGGGCTGGGCGGCGATCATCGATGGCGTCGGCGGCACCGGCGTCGTCACCGTCGGTGCGGTGCTTGGCATGGCGGCGCATCTCGAGGACAAGGGCTGCGGCATGATCGACATGGCCGGCCTCGCCCAGAAGGGTGGCTCGGTGTTCACGCATGTCCGCATCGCCCGCACCCCGGACGACATCCATGCCATCCGCGTTTCGGCCGGCAAGGCCGATCTGGTGCTTGGCTGCGATCTCGTCGTGTCGGGCGCCAAGAAGGTGCTGACCGCTGTGCGCGAGGGCCACACCATCTTCGTCGCCAACACCGCCGAGATCATGCCCGGCGAATTCGCCCGCTCGGCCGATTTTTCGTTGCCGACAGAGCGGCTGAAAAAGGCGATCCGCGCGGCAGCGGGCGACGACAAGGCGCATTTCTTCGACGCCACCCGCACCGCCACGGCACTTTTCGGCAATTCGCTCGGCGCCAACATGTTCATGCTCGGCTTTGCCTTCCAGCACGGCGGCCTGCCATTGTCGGCCGAGGCCGTCGAAAAGGCGATCGAGCTCAACGGCGAAGCCGTGGCGATGAACATCGCCGCTTTCCGCTGGGGACGTCGTGCTGCCTATCAGCCGGATTTCGTGCGCCGGCTCGTTGCCCAGCCGGGTCCGGCCGTGGCTGGAAAGGCCGACCAGGCCACGGATATCGCCGAGACGCTGGACGACATCATTGCCCGCCGCGTCGCCTTCCTAACCGCCTATCAGAATACGGCCTACGGCAAGCGTTATGCCGAAAAGCTGGCCGTTTTGCGCGCCGCCGAAGCGAAGGCCGTGCCGGGTTCGACTGCGGTGGCGCAGGCAGCCGCCAGGAACCTGTTCAAGCTGATGGCGATCAAGGACGAATACGAGGTGGCGCGTCTTTACACGGACGGCTCTTTCGTCGCCGAACTTGGAAAACAGTTCCAGAGCTATGAAAAGCTCGAATTCCACCTCGCTCCGCCGATCATGGGCCGTCGTGGCAATGACGGCAGCCCGAGGAAATCAAGCTTCGGTCCGTGGATGATGAAGGGCTTTCGGGTTCTGGCGGCGATGAAGGGCCTGCGCGGCACCGCCTTCGACCTGTTCGGCTACACCGCCGAACGGCGCATGGAGCGGCAGCTGCTGGCGCGGTACGAGGCGGATCTGGAGCTCATCGCCGGATCGCTGGCCCCGGCCAGGGTCGATGCGGCGGCTGCATTGGCTTCGGTGCCTGCCCTCATTCGCGGCTACGGCCACGTCCGTCGAGCCAGCGCCGACAAGGCTTCGAGCGAACGCCAAAGGCTGCTCGAACGCCTGTCGAGTACGCCGGCGCGGCCCGAACTTCAGGCCGCCGAATGATCGATACGCCTTGTTTACCTGAACGACAGTTTCCTTGCTTTCCGTTACGTCACTCGGCTTGACGGCAGGAGCGCGGGGGTCTCTCTAAATCTTTCTTAAGGCGGATGTGGCACTGCTTGGCTCCCCAGGGTTGGGATTCAGGCGTTGAATCTGAGAAAAAAGAACGAGATTCCGGTCGACGTCTACATTCCGTTCGTGGAAACCCTGTTTCGCGACGGGCTGACGCTTTCGATCGGCATTCTCGCGCAGACTTTCCTGATCGGCCTTGTCTGGTGGAAGAACGGCGATCCGCGGTATTTGCTGGTCGCCATCTCGATGGTTCTCGTCGGTGTGTTCCGCATGAGAAACTTTCGAAAATACAACAGCATGCCTTCGCCGACGACCTGGGAAGAAGCGCACAAGCGTGAGAATGACTACATTCTCTATGGCTCCCTGCATGGCTTGACGCTTGGCGCCTTCTGCCTGCTCGGCATCTATTTCGCGCGCGACGGTTTCGCCGAAATCGCCTCCGTTTGCCTGACGCTTGCGACGGCGACCTCCATCGCCGGCCGCAACTACGGCTCGCCACGCATGGTCACCATCCTGACCATTGCCTTGACCTGGCCGATCTCGCTGGGCTTCCTGCTGCGCGGCGACATCTACCATGTCCTCCTCGGGCTCCTGTCGGCGCCGTTCCTGTTCGCCATCCGGAAATTCGCCAACACCGTACGCGATGTGCTTTTTGCGGCCGTCTCGGAAGAAAAGAAGGCCAACCGCATCGCCCAGCGCTTCAACCGGGCGCTCAACACCATGTCGCACGGCCTTGTCATGCTCGGCCCGGACGGCCGCGTCGCGGTGGCCAATGCCGAGGCCGCGCATCTGATGTCGCTCAAGTCGCCCGATGCGCTGCTCGGCCGGTCGATCCATGGTCTGTTGATGCGCGGTGTCGCCGGCGGCATGCTGGCGCCCAAGGATTGCCGCTACATCGAGGCCCAGCTGACGCGTGCCCTGCGCGAGGGCCGCGACCGCAAGGTGCTGGTTTCCCTCGCCAACGGCCAGCATTATGAGTTCTCGGCTCGCGAAGGCAGCCAGGAACTGGGCGTCATCACCTTCGAGGACGTCACCGCCCGTGTCGAGGCGGAAGACAAGATCCGCTTCATGGCACGTTACGACAACCTCACCGGCCTGCCCAACCGCGCCTATTTCCATGAACTGGTCGGCGAGGCCATGGTATCAGGCGATCGCGATCGTCTCTGCGGCCTGGCGGTGCTCGACCTCGACGATTTCAAGAGCGTCAACGACACGCTTGGTCATCCGATCGGCGACGGCTTGATCTATGCCGTTGCCGAGCGGCTTGCCGCCATTGCCAGGCAAGATATCACGGTCAGCCGTTTCGGTGGCGACGAGTTCATGATCTTCTTCGACCGCGTCGAGGATGAGAGCCATCTGACAAGCCAGCTCGACGAGATTTTCGCCGGCTTGCAAGGGGAAGTCGACGTCGCCGGTCACGGGCTGCGCATCCAGGCCAGCGGCGGCGCGGTACTGTCGCGGGTCAAGGATACCGATGTCGACGCCATGATCGTCAAGGCGGACCTGGCGCTCTACAAGGCCAAGGAGCTCGGCAAGAACAGCTGGCGGCTGTTCGAAGCCTCGATGGATGCCGCTTTCCGCAACCGTCAGCTGATGAAGGCGGATCTGCGCACAGCCGTGGAAAGCAAGAGCCTGCGGGTGGTCTATCAGCCGATCGTGGCGATGAGCACCATGCGCATCGCCAGCTGCGAGGCGCTGTGCCGGTGGGATCATCCCGATCTCGGGCCGATCTCGCCCAGCATCTTCATTCCACTGGCCGAGGAAATGGGCATCATTTCCGAGATCAGCACCTTCGTGCTGCAGGCAGCCTGCGCCGAATGCGCCAAATGGCCCGACCAGACCAGCGTCTCGGTCAATCTCTCCGCCAAGGATTTCCGCAGCCGCGATGTCATCCAGAAGGTTCACGATGCGTTGGCCGGCACCGGCCTCGCCGCCAGCCGGCTCGAGATCGAGGTCACCGAAACGGCGCTGCTCGACGACAAGTCGCTGACGCGCCAGTATATCGAGGAGCTGAAGCAACTTGGCGTGCGCATCGCGCTCGACGATTTCGGCACCGGCTATTCGAGCCTGAGCTACCTGCACAAGCTGCCGCTCGACAAGATCAAGATCGACCGCTCGTTCCTGATGGACGTTACCCAGAATCCCCGTTCGCTCGAGCTGCTCAAGGGCATCGTCAACCTTTCGCGGCCGCTGGGGCTTTCGGTGACCGTCGAAGGGGTCGAGACCTTCGAGCAGCTCAAGATCCTGGCGCTGCAGGTCAAGCCTGATCTTGTCCAGGGGTTCCTGTTCGGTTCGGCGCTCAGCGCTTCCGGCATCGAGACGATGTCGAACACCGTATGGCCCTTCGCCAAGGATATCAGGACCGCCAAAAAGGCGGTACGTCGCTGATTTGCGGCGTATGGCGCATGGTGCCCAGGCACTGAGAGCCCATCCCTGTTTCCTTCAAGAGGCTCGAGGTTTCCTGCACGTCGCGGGCCATGCCAAAATTTCCGCCGCTTCCCGTCATGTCCGAGATATGCTCTTTCCCCGTCGCGACGCAGAAAATCAAGAAAAGCACTATTTTAGTCTTATTTTAGCAATCGTTAACCTTAACGACTGGTAAACGGGCTGCTTCCCATTTTCATCTTTTACATCCCAGGACCCTGTCGTAGTGTCGGATCGCGGCGGCAACGTACGGGGATTGAGTTGATGATTGTGCAGTTGAGTTCGCTTCGTCCCGTGACGGGCGAGGACGGCAAGGACGCCGCCGACACCATGTCCAGCTTCGCCCGCAACGTCTCGGCGATGCTTGAGCGGACAGAGTACCGCCGCTGCGACAAGGGCGAAGATCTCGAGGACATCTACCGCCTGCGCTACAAGTCATATCGCTCGAACGATATGGTTCCCGACAACGAAAACCATACCATTCACGATGAGCTCGACGAGGCACCGAATGTCTACCGCTTCGGGGTCTATATCGACCAGGAACTCGTCAGCACGCTGCGTATCCATCACGTCACCTTGGCGACGCCGATGTCGCCTTCCACCAAGGCCTTTGGCGACATCGTCATGCCGATGCTTCGTGACGGGCTGAGCTTCATCTGCCCCAGCCGTTTTGCGTCCGATCCCGAATGGTCGCGCGTCTACCCGCAGATTCCTTACCTGACCCTGCGGCTGGCCGGCATGGCGTGCTTCCATTTCAACGCGCCCTACTGCCTGTCGACCATTCGTGAGGATCACGCCGGCTTCTACAAGCGTATCTACTACTCGGAGAAGATCAGCGAGTCGCGCGCCTATCCGGGCGTTTTCAACAAGGTCGTGCTCTACCGCGCCGACGTCAACGCCATCCGCGAGCGGTCCTTCTCACGGTTCCCGTTCTTCCGCTCGACGCCAATGGAACAGCGCATGCTGTTCGATACGCCGCATGTCGGAGAACTCGCGCCGCTGACCATCCTGCCCACGGCAAAGTACTATCACGAAGCCGCCTGATACGGCAGGATTCACACGATTTTGCAGGGCCGACAGGGAGCCTTTTGGCGACTTCGGCGTTCTGGGTGCGGCCACGAGCAGCGCTCCGGGTCGATCCTGAAGTTTTTGAGGGAACCTGCCATGACCATTTCCACACTTGCGCTAACCCCGCTCATCTCGCTGATCGCCGGTGTGCTGATCCTGGTCATGCCAAGGCTGTTGAACTACATCGTCGCGCTCTATCTGATCGTCGTCGGGTTGCTCGGGCTATTTCCGCATCTAGCCGGCTGAGGCGCCGGCTTAGGCCACGCAAGCGTCCGCCTTCGGAGCATCTTTCCGCATCAAGCGCCGGAATCCAGCGATCGGACTCCGTCGCGCGTCGGCAGCCGGCTTCAACCTTTCTTTGAGGCAGTTGTCGGTAGTTGTGCGGCAATAGCGCCATTGCTCTCGGCCCGGCTTTTCGCTATGTGCCTGAAAGATGTCTTCGAAGGGGTATTCCTATGGCTGATCACTCGCCGACCGGTCCTGTCGAACTGGGCGCGAAGATGGACTATGCCGAGCATGACCGCACCTATGCGGGCTTCCTCGCGCTGGCCAAGTACGGCTCGCTGTTTTGCGGCGCCCTGCTCGTGGCGATGGCCTTCGGCTTCTTCGCGGGCGGCTTCTTCTCGGCGACCATCTTGTTCGTGCTGGTTCTGGCCGTCGGCGCCTTTATCCTCCGATAGATTTTTCCGACACCTTGTCCACGGCGCCGCCGCGAGGCCGGCCGGCGTCTTGCGGGAAATAGCTTCCGGCCGAAAGGATCATGCGGTGGGACAGACGGTTTTCATCCCTCGTGAACTCGATGCCAACGAGCCGCGCGTCGCGGCCTCGCCCGATACGGTGAAACGGCTGGCGGCGTTGGGCTTCGACGTCGTCGTCGAGGCCGGTGCCGGTCTGAATTCGCGCATCGTCGATGCCGACTATGCGAGCGCCGGCGCTGCCATCGGCAAGGGTTCCGATGCCGCGAAGGCCGATGTGGTGCTGAAGGTGCGTCGGCCCGGCGATGCCGAGCTGAAGAGCTACAAACCCGGTACAGCGGTCATTGCCATCATGGATCCCTATGGCAATGATGCCGCTGTGGCAGCCCTGGCCAAGGCTGGCGTCACCGCTTTCTCGATGGAATTCATGCCACGCATCACCCGGGCGCAGTCGATGGACGTCTTGTCCTCGCAGGCCAATCTTGCCGGCTACCAGGCGGTGATCGACGGGGCTTCTGAATATGACCGCGCCTTGCCGATGATGATGACGGCGGCGGGCACGGTGCCGGCAGCAAAGGTCTTCATCATGGGCGTCGGCGTTGCCGGCCTGCAGGCGATCGCCACCGCGCGCCGGCTTGGTGCGGTCGTCACCGCCACCGACGTTCGCCCCGCCGCCAAGGAACAGGTCGCCTCGCTCGGCGCAAAGTTCCTTGCGGTCGAGGACGAGGAATTCAAGGCGGCCGAAACGGCCGGCGGCTACGCCAAGGAAATGTCGAAGGAATATCAGGCCAAGCAGGCGGCACTCACATCAGAGCACATCGCCAAGCAGGATATCGTCATCACCACCGCGCTTATTCCCGGCCGGCCGGCGCCCAAGCTGGTATCGGCGGCGATGGTCGCTTCGATGAAGCCGGGCTCGGTTCTCGTCGATCTGGCGGTCGAGCGCGGCGGCAATGTCGAGGGCGCTGTACCGGGCCAGGTGGTGACAACGGCCAATGGGGTAAAAATCGTCGGCCACCTCAATGTGCCCGGCCGCATCGCGGCGTCAGCCTCGCTGCTTTATGCCAGAAACCTGTTTGCCTTCCTGGAAACGCTGGTCGACAAGACGACCAAGACGCTTGCCATCAACCGCGACGACGATCTGGTCAAGGCGACGATGCTGACCGATGGCGGCAAGGTGGTTCATCCGGCTTTCGTGAAAGCCGATCAGCAGCCGCCAAAGGGCCAATATGTTGAGCCTGCCGCGATCCCGGCCAAGACCATGGTCGCCGACGCTTCGCCCAAGAAAGCCGCGCCCAAGAAGGCGGCCGCCTCCAAGTCGCCCTCGTCGAAGCCGAAAGGGATCGCGTGATGGACCAGACCCTGCAGAAAGCCCTGGACCAGCTCGACCAGGCTTCCGCCGCCGTCCGGCTGGCGGTGCAAAACATGGCGACCGCGCCTGGTGGTGCAGACGCTGCGGGTGATGCTGCGCATGCGCTCTCCGGGGGCGCCATCGATCCCTTCGTCTTCCGCTTCGCCATCTTCGTCCTGGCGATCTTCGTCGGCTACTACGTCGTCTGGTCGGTGACCCCCGCACTGCACACGCCGCTGATGGCCGTCACCAACGCCATCTCCTCGGTCATCGTCGTCGGCGCGCTGCTTGCCGTCGGCATCGCCGCCTCCGGCATTGCCGCGGGCTTCGGCTTCGTCGCGCTGATGCTGGTGTCGGTCAACATCTTCGGCGGCTTCCTCGTCACCCAGCGCATGCTGGCCATGTACAAGAAGAAGGACAAGTAGAGCGCCATGAACGCCAACTTCGCGTCCTTCCTCTATCTCGTCTCCGGCGTTCTGTTCATCATGGCGCTGCGCGGCCTGTCGCATCCGACCACCAGTCGCCAGGGCAATCTCTATGGCATGATCGGCATGGGCATCGCCATCGCCACCACGCTGGCGCTGGCAACCCCGTCAGCGGGCCGCTTCGGCCTCATCGTGCTCGGCCTTGCCATTGGCGGCGGCGTCGGCGCCGTCACCGCGCGGCGCATCGCCATGACCTCGATGCCGCAACTGGTCGCCGCCTTCCACTCGCTGGTCGGCCTCGCCGCCGTCATGGTGGCGGCCGCCGCCATCTATGCGCCGGAAAGTTTTGGCATCGGCACGGATGGTGACATCCACGCCCAGGCGCTGATCGAGATGAGCCTTGGCGTCGCCATCGGCGCCATCACCTTCACCGGCTCGGTCATCGCCTTCCTCAAGCTCGATGGCCGCATGTCGGGCAAGCCGATCATGATCGGCGGACGCCACTTCATCAACGCGGCACTTGCCATCGCGCTCGTCGTGCTGATCGTGCTGCTGGTCACCACGGAATCGAAGCTGGTCTTCTGGCTGATCGTTGCCGCCTCGCTGGTGCTCGGCATCCTGCTGATCATCCCGATCGGTGGCGCCGACATGCCGGTCGTCGTCTCGATGCTCAACTCCTATTCGGGCTGGGCAGCTGCGGCCCTCGGCTTCACGCTCGGCAATCTGGCGCTGATCATCACCGGTGCGCTGGTCGGCTCATCCGGCGCGATCCTGTCCTACATCATGTGCAAGGGCATGAACCGAAGCTTCATCTCCGTCATTCTCGGCGGCTTCGGCGGCGAGACGGCAGCTCAGGCCGACGACGGCATCGAACGCACGGTCAAGCAGGGCTCGGCCGACGACGCCGCCTATCTGATGATGAACGCCCAGAAAGTCATCATCGTGCCGGGCTACGGCATGGCGGTTGCCCAGGCGCAGCACGCGCTGCGCGAAATGGCCGACAAGCTCAAGGCCAATGGCGTCGACGTGAAGTACGCCATTCACCCGGTCGCCGGCCGCATGCCCGGCCACATGAACGTGCTGCTCGCCGAAGCCAATGTGCCCTACGACGAAGTGTTCGAACTCGAGGACATCAACTCCGAGTTCGCGCAGGCCGATGTCGCCTATGTCATCGGTGCCAACGACGTCACCAATCCGTCCGCGCGGGACGACAAGAGCAGCCCTATCTACGGCATGCCGATCCTCGACGTCGACAAGGCCCGCACCTGCCTGTTCGTCAAGCGCTCGCTTGGTTCCGGCTATGCCGGCATCGACAACACGCTGTTCTACAAGGACAGCACCATGATGCTGCTCGGCGACGCCAAGAAGATGACCGAAGAGATCGTCAAGGCGATGGATCACTGATCGGCGATCGGCACTGAGACAAGCCAGGATGCGCCCGGCCTCGTGCCGGGCTTTTTCTTGGCGTGTCGGCTGTTCGGGGCTACGATGACGAATTCCTGTCCCACCGACGGGATTGTCGTCAACGGAGACGTTGGTGCCCGACCCCATCATCGCACCGCCGCCCGTCGGAAAACCGCCGCGCAAGCCTGGCCAGGCGGTGGTGATCGTGCATGGCATGGGCGAACAGCGGCCGATGGATACGCTGCGCGGCTTTGTCAGCGCCGTCTGGAGCCATGACCCCAGTCGCGCGCCGTTTTATGCCCATGTCGCCGATCCGGCCGACCCCGCCGGCGCGAAGATCAACCAGAGCTGGATCACACCCGACAGCCGGACCAATTCATACGAACTTCGCCGGATCACCACGCCTTACGATGTCGATGGCCGCCGCACCGATTTCTACGAGCTCTACTGGGCCGACATCACGCAGGGCACGACGCGGGGCCGACTTGCCGCCTGGGTGACAAACCTGCTGTGGCGCAAGCCCGCCGACATACCACCCGACGCCCGAAAGCTCTATCTGGTCACGCTTCTGGCCGTCATCATCGTTCTGGTCGCGGCTCTCGCGCTTGCGACGTCGGTTTGGCAGCAGCAAATTTCGTGGACCGTCGGCGCGCTCGTCACCATCCTGGCCTCGTTCGTCATCTGGTCAGTGGATCGTTTTGGCCTTCCCTATTTCGGCGATGTCGCGGCCTATGTGCGCGCTGAAGCTGCAACCGTCGAGAAGCGGGCTCTGATCCGCAGCCGTGGTCTGAAGCTGCTGAAGTGTCTGATGATGGACGATACCTACGATCGCATCGTGCTGGTCTCGCACAGCCTCGGGTCGATGATCGCCTATGACCTGCTGCAGATCTTGTGGGCCGATTTCAGGCCCCGAAAACTGGAGGCCATCCGCGACAAGGCGAAACTGAAGGCGATCCACGCCATCGACAAGGCGACGCTCGTCGCCGGCTCGGCATGGCCCGGCAGCCTGGACGATCTTGCCGGCTTCAGGCGCCATCAGTGGGAACTCTATCGCCAACTGCGCACCAAGGACGACAACCATGGGCCTTGGAAGATCAGCGATTTCGTCACGCTTGGCAGCCCGCTGACCCACAGCGAATTTCTGGTGACGCACAATCTCGCCGAATTCAGACGCGGCATCGCCGAGCGTCTGTTCTCGGCATGTCCGCCGGTCGCCGAGGGAGCGGCGGCCGGTGGCACATTGCTTTATCAGGAAGGGCGCAACCGTTCTTCGGGCAAGCCGCAGCGCGCGGTGCATCATGGCGCGGTGTTTGCTGCGACGCGCTGGACCAATATCTTCGACCGCGGCAACGGTTGGCTGACGGGGGATCCGATCTCCGGGCCGATGGCGGAGAATTTCGGCCCGGGCGTGGAGAACATCCAGGTCGAGCTACGCGGTTGCCTCGGCCGTGTCTTCACCCACACGCTGTACTGGTCGTTGACGGCGACCGGTGTCGAGGTCGGCGATCGGCCGCGCTCGCATCTAGCCGTGCTGCGCGACGCGGTCGACCTCGGTCGCAAACTGGAGCCGAGCCAAGCCGAAGCACCGACGATTCCTCCCCGAAAATAGGAACGGACTTCAGCGAACGGGGTCGAGGCAACGCTGTGCGACAATTCAAAGCAAAGCCACTCCGGGCGGGCCGGAGTGGCTTTGTTGCAAGTGCAGTTCAGCGGTTGGCGATAAAAACCGCTTCCTCATCGTCGCGCTGCCTGCCTCCGAGGGCCGCGGCGGCACTGGCGATAAAGGCGCCGATGGCCAGCGAGAGCGCACCAAGCAGGGCAAACGTCGCACTGGCCTTCCTGGCGGTGTCGGCGGCCTGCTGCGCCTTGACTTTGGCGTCCTGAGCCTTGGCGAGGACGGCATCCACCCGGGTCCTGGCGTCTGCTTCAGAAAGCCCTGTGCGGACGGCGACCAGCTGCGACAGATACGTTTTGTCGTCTGCGGAAACCTCGCCTGCCGCTGCACCGGCGATCAGGATGCGCGAAGCCTGACCGACCGCAGCCGCATCGCTGTCCGGATTGGCGGCAGCCAGCCTGCCCGGATCAGCCGGACGGAACAGCGAATCCACCAGGTAGGAGGTCGCATTGTCTGCCGATGTGCTGTCGGCATTGGCCGAAGCTCCCGCCGATGCGCCCATGGCCGCGCCAGACGCGATGGTGGACACCGCCTGCACGCCTGAGCCTATCGCAGCGGAAAGCGCGGAGCCAAGCACGCCGACGACGAGCAACGTGGCCAGCGCCCAGGCAAGAAAGCCGTGTGCGGTGTCCCGGAAATAGACTTCATCGGTGTGGATGCCGACCCATTTGGTGCGCAGGCGTCCGGCAAGATAGCCGCCGACGCCGGAGGACAGCCATTGCACGATGACAAGCCAGATCGCGGTGGACGCCGCGAAAGTGGTCACAGATGCGCCCGATCCCGACCATGGCGACACCATGCTCAATCCCAGCCCCGAACCGAGCAGCATGAGGATGAGGGTCAATGTCGAGGCCGCGAACGCTCCGGCGATGATCGGTCCCCAGCTGACGGCGGTGGAGGAGGACTCGGTTGAGGCGGAAACATCGACCGCCGACAGGGTGGACTGCATGGAAGCCCCCTATCGTACGAACAGCATGATCAGAATGATGATCGGAATCGGAATGCCGAGCAACCAGAGCAAAATGCCACGTCCCATGGAGGCCTCCTGTTAGAATATTGTGAATCGATGTTGTCACAATGTTCCAAGGGAACTTCCGTTCCGGCGCGTTGTAAAATGATTTTCTTGCCGCCAGCGGAACATTGGCGCGCCGCAGCGCGCCAATTCAGATTTGATGTCCAGATCAGATGTCCAGATTGGCGACCGACAGCGCGTTGTCCTGGATGAACTCGCGCCTGGGTTCGACCTCATCGCCCATCAGCCGCGAAAACAGCGAATCCGCATCGGTCGCGTCATTGACCTTGACTTGCAGCAGCGAGCGCACGTTCGGATCGAGCGTGGTTTCCCACAGCTGTTCGGCGTTCATCTCGCCGAGACCCTTGTAGCGTTGCATCGTCAGGCCCTTGCGGCCGGTCGCAAAGACCGCGTTGAGCATCGCCAGCGGCCCCGAGATGGTTTCGGAGACATCTTTGCGGCGCAGCACCGGCGGCGACCCGTAGACCTCGCTGAGGCGCTGTGCGTAGCGGTCGAGCTGGCGTGCGTCGGCCGAATTGATCAGCGCCAGGTCGAGATGCGCGTATTCCTTGACGCTGCGCACCGTGCGCTCGAACACATAGCCGCCGACGCCTTCATTCGAGGTCGACATGCGGCCGGTCCAGCCGCGCTCGGTGTCCTCGGCGATGATGTCGAGGCGTTTTGCAATCCGCTCCGCCATGTCGTTGGCGCGGCCGAGATCGGTGAACACGTCCGGGTTGAGCCCGCCGGCGATCGCCGCCTGCTCGACGACGCCTCTGTTGTAGCGCGTGTGCAGGCCGTTGATCAGCTGGCGCACCGCCAGCGCGTCGTCGATGGCTCCGCGCAGGTCCTGTCCGATGCGAACCTCGCCCGAGCCGAGGGTAAGCGATGCTTCCTCCAGTCCCGAGCCGATCAGGAACTCCTCGAACGCGCTCTCGTCCTTGATGTATTGCGAGCTCTTGCCGCGCGTCACTTTGTAGAGCGGCGGCTGGGCGATGTAGAGATGGCCGCGCTCGATCAGCTCCGGCATCTGCCGGAAAAAGAAGGTCAGCAGCAAGGTTCTGATATGGGCGCCGTCGACATCGGCGTCGGTCATCAGGATGATCTTGTGGTAGCGCAGCTTGTCGGCGTTGAACTCGTCCTTGCCGATCGAGGTCCCGAGCGCCGTGATCAACGTGCCGATCATGTCGGAGCCGAGCATGCGGTCGAAGCGGGCCCGCTCGACATTGAGGATCTTGCCGCGCAGCGGAAGAATGGCCTGATTCTGGCGCGAACGGCCGCCCTTGGCCGAGCCGCCGGCGGAGTCACCCTCGACGATGAAGATTTCGGACTTCGCCGGGTCGCGTTCCTGGCAGTCGGCCAGTTTGCCGGGCAGGGAAGTGACGCCGAGCGAGCTCTTGCGGGTGATATCGCGCGCCTTGCGCGCCGCTTCACGCGCCGCCGCGGCCTGGATCACTTTGTCGACGACCACCTTGCCTTCGCTCGGATGTTCTTCAAGCCAGGTGCCGAGCGCTTCGTTGACCAGGCCTTCGACGACAGGACGGACCTCCGACGAGACCAGCTTGTCCTTGGTCTGCGAGGAGAATTTCGGATCTGGAACCTTGACTGAAAGCACCGCCGTCAGGCCTTCGCGGCAATCGTCGCCGATCAGCGAGACCTTTTCCTTCTTGGTCAGGCCCGACGATTCGCCATAGCCGGTGATCTGGCGCGTCAGCGCGCCGCGAAAGCCGGCCAGATGCGTGCCGCCATCGCGCTGCGGGATGTTGTTGGTGAAGGCCAGCACGTTCTCGTGGTAGCTGTCGTTCCACCACATCGCCACTTCGACGGTGATCCCGTCGCGCTCGGCCTTGATGGCGATCGGCTTGTCGATCAGCGGTTTCTTGACCCGGTCGAGATATTTGACGAATTCTTCGAGGCCTCCATCATAGTGCAGTTCATGGCGCACGACATCGGCGTGACGGGCATCGGTCAAAATGATGCGCACGCCGGAATTGAGGAAGGCAAGCTCGCGCAGCCGGTGTTCCAGCGTGCCGAAGTCGAACTCGACCATGGTGAAGGTCTCAGACGACGGGAAGAAGGTGATCTGGCTGCCGCTGCGGCCCTCATAGGTGCCCGGCTGCTTGTCCTGCTCATAGCTGCCGGTCGCCTTCAGCGGTGCGTCGGCATTGCCATGCGTGAAACTCATCTCGAAGATCTGGCCGTTGCGGCGGATTTTCAGCTTCAGCCACGCCGACAGCGCGTTGACCACCGACACGCCGACGCCATGCAGGCCGCCCGAGACCTTGTAGGAATTCTGGTCGAACTTGCCGCCGGCATGCAGCTGCGTCATGATCACTTCGGCCGCCGAAATGCCTTCTCCGGTGTGGATATCGGTCGGAATTCCGCGGCCATTGTCGATCACGGTGACCGAACCGTCGGGGTTTAGCGTCACGGTGACGAGGTCGGCGTGACCGGCCAGCGCCTCGTCGATGGCGTTGTCGACCACTTCATAGACCATGTGATGCAGGCCCGAACCGTCGTCGGTATCGCCGATATACATTCCGGGGCGTTTGCGGACAGCATCCAACCCCTTCAAAACCTTGATGGAATCGGCGCCGTATTCGGCTTCAGCGCCGTTGTTGTTGTCGATCTGATCGCTCATGAAAACCTGTTGTCTGGATGCCGCTTGCACGGCGCGAAAAACCCGCTCCGAATCGCGCCTCTGATATGCACTAGATATAGGCGCAAAAGGCGGTTTTTCCAAGGTTTGCAGGCATTTCACGGGGAATGAGCCGGCTGTCCATGACAGCCTCCCGTCAGGCCCTATTTCACTTTGGCCAGCCGGTCCTTGAGAAACTTGATCATGAACTTATATCGCGGCGCCAGCCGCCCGCTGCGGTCGAGCTCCAGCGTCATGTCGAGCGCCTGGGAAAGCACCGTCTTGGGGTTCTTGGCGACCTGAGCGTAGTCGATCATGGCCACCACCAGGTCGCGCTGCCAGGTGGCGTTGTTTGGGTCGGACCGGGCGAGCTGCTGGCGGATGTCGAGACTGTCCTGGAAAGCCTGCCGCGCGCCTTTGACGTCGCGCTGCTTGGCCTTGAGCATGCCGATCTCGGACAGCGTGATCGACAGGTCGCGTTGCCAGTCGGCATTGGCAGGGTCGAGCTTGGCCAGTCGGTCGGCGATAGCGAAACTGTCTGTATAGGCCTTGAGTGCTCCGGCGCGGTCGCCCTGAATCGCCAGAATGCCCGCTACTTTTTCCAAGCTGACCGAGAGGTCGCGTTGCCAGTCGGCGTTGGCAGGGTCACTGGCCGCCAGCATGCGGGCTATCGAGAGGGCTTGCCTGTAGGCGGCGAGGGCTGCCGGCCAGTCCTCTTGATCGCTCAGCGCATTGCCGATCTTTGCGTTGCCGACCGACAGGTCGCGCTTCAGCTCACTGTTGTCGGGGTCGCGGCCCACCAATTGTTCGACGATCGCATGGCCCGCTTTATAGGACGCGAGTGCGCCCGCCGCATCGCCGCGCTCGCGCTTGAGGTCGCCGATCGTATCATGGCTGACGGAGACATCGCGTTGCCGCTCGGCGTCCCGCGGCTTCTTCTCGGCCAGCGCCAATCGGACCTTCAGGCTCTCCTCGTAGGCCATCTGGGCGTTGTCAAGTCGCCCCATGACCCGGGCAAGGCCGCCGATCTCGTCATAGGTGATGGTCAGGTCGCGCTGCAGCTCGGCGCGCTCCGGTTCGTTATCGGCAAGCTGCTTCTTGATCGACAGGCTTTCCTGGTAGACTTGCGCGGCGCCGGCCAGATCGCCTTGCGTCACCAGCACGTTGCCGATCTTGTCGTCGGCCATGGCGAAGTCCCCGAACCATGGCAGGCGATCAGGCTCGGCCTTGGTCAAATCCCGCAGCATGGTTCTGGCGGTCTGATAGTTTTCCAGCGCTTCCGGCAGGTCCCCTTGCGCCAGCTTGACGTTGCCGAGCTTGATGTGGCTGACGGCAAAATCGCGCTTGACGCTCGTGTCGGTTTCCAGGGCCGAACGCAGCTCGAGATTGGATACCAGCGCTGCAAAGGCGCGGCCTGCCGCGTCGGTGTTGCCGACAAGGGTGTAGAGCTTGCCGAGTTCGTCCAGCGTGCGGATCTGGCGGTCGGCCTGGTCCAGGGTCAGATCGGTCTGCCCGGCCTCGCGGTAAAGAGCCAGGACCGATTCATAATCGTTGATGGCCGTGGCGTAGTCGAGGTCGGCGCGCGCCGCACCGCCGGACAGGAAACGCGTCGCCGCCTCGGACAGCGTGCGGCCGACGAAATTGGCCTTCAAGGCGTTGCGCGAAACATTGTCGATGTCGGCGGCCTTTGCGAGGATGGCGCGAGCCCCATCGAAGGCGCCGAGCGAAAGCTGCTCCTCGGCCTGCCGGCGCAGCTCCGTCACCTGCGGATCATCGGAGGCCAGCGTCCTCATTTCGCCGCGCACCTTGACGAAGGCGTCCGCCGCCTCGCGCAACCGGGCATTCAGGCTGTCCGCCGAAAGGTGGCTGGCGTCGGAACTGATCAGCACGCCGTAGAGAGGCGCCAGCGGCATGTCGGCATCGCTGGCAACCTGCTCGACCTCACCGCGCATTTCCGGCGTTACGTCGGCCATGGCAAGCAGCAGGCGCTCGCGCTCCGGCAATTGTTCCTTGGCGGCCGCGGCAAAGAACAGCTTCGGCAGGCCGCTCTCGACGTAAGGCAGCTGTTTGCCCCGCGACAAATCGTAGACCTCCTGCTGCACCAGCGTCAGCACCGAGCGGATTTCGAGCCCGCTGGTGCCGAGATATTTGGTCAGCGCCGTGGTGAATGGCGAGTTCTGGCCGGTTCCGTCGGCCGCCGTCTCGCCGGGTGCTGCCGAGAAAGCGAACAGGATGTTTTCGGCGCGGCCAGTCCGACCAAGCCCCGGCCGGACATTTTCCACGACATCCTTGACCAGCGACGTCGCGCCGCGCCCGTCACCCACCGTGCCCGAAAACGGATCGCTCCGGCAGGCGTCGAGCATGATCAGGCCGACCTTGGCAGTGGCGGCCACGCTGTCGCGCACCTCCTCTAGCGGCAGGCTGGTCTTCTCCAGCGCATCAAGCGAGGAGGCGTCGGCATCGACCGGCAGCAGCCGGTTGTCGCCCGAGATTTCGACACCGTGGCCGGAGAAATAGACCAGCGCCACGTCGGCGCCTTTGGCATCCTGGCGAAAATCGTCGAGCGCGCGGCGCATGCGCCTGAGGTCGCGATTGGTTTCGAGGACGACCTCGAAGCCGAGCTTCTTCAGCGCCGCTGCCATCGCCTCGCCGTCATGGACCGGATTGGCAAGCGGCCGGATCAGGCGGTAGTCGTCGTCGGCGATGATCAAGGCCACGCGCCGCTCGGCCACCGCATTGGCGGTGGTCATGAGCATCAGCAGCAAGGCAAAAAGCAAACGCAAGTCGAACCGCCCCCCGGCTTGTCCATTTGCGCAAACATTCCACCTCTTTATGCCATGAGCAAGCCGGGCTTTTTGCGGAAGACCAGCGTTTTCAGGCAGCCCGCATAGGCTTCAAAGCCTCGCTCCAGCGCAACAGCTCGTCGAGCATGGTTTTGGCTCCGCCCTGCACCTGTTCGCCGGCGTTGAAAGCGCCGTTCTCGTCGAGCAGTTTCTGATACATCGGCAGGGCGACGCCTTCCGAGATCGGCATGACACCCACCGAGGTCAGCAGCGGCTTCAGCGCTTGCGCCGCGCGTAGGCCGCCGGAGACGCCGCCATAGCTGAAAATGGCGGCAGGCTTGTACTTCCATTCACGCGAGAGATAATCGATCGCGTTGACGATCGCCGGCGCCACGAAATAATTGTATTCCGGCGCCACGAAGACGAAGGCATCGGCGGCATCGATCGCTTTCGACCAGGCCTTGGTATGGTCGTTCTGGTAATTGCCGAGTCTTGGATGGTGCGGTTCGTCCAGCACCGGAAGCTTGAAGTGTCGATGTCGGTCAGTACCGGCTCGAATTTTCCATGCTCGCGCGCGAACGTCTCCAGCCACTTGGCAAAAACCGGCCCTGCGCGGCCTGGCCGCGTGCTGCCGATGATGATGTTCAACTGGTGCTTCAAGCTGGGCTCCTGCGATAGCGGTATCCATTGGTGACTGCCACCTAGGGCATGCCGCTCGGGGCAACAAGAAGGCACCTCACGGTAACCGGTCACGTTCCGGAGAGCAGGGCCTTGCCGTACGGTCACATGGACGCCTGCTTTGCGGCCCACTACATTGGGTCATCAGCGGAGCACAGCATGGACCTCCAGCCCGCCCCCTTCATTCCCCCGGCGCCGAAGCCGCGCACGACGCCGCCCTCGACGCTGGAGATGATCCGCATCGTCTACCGCAACCCGCTCGAATTGTGGGGTGAACACACCTACAACGAGCCTTGGATTTCGGCCAATGGCGTTGGCGGACATCTGATCGTCGCCAACGATCCCGGCCTGATCCGCCATGTGCTGGTCGACAACGCCAGGAACTACAAGATGGCGACGGTGCGCCAGAAGATCCTGCGGCCGATCCTGCGCGACGGCCTGCTGACCGCCGAGGGCGAGGTCTGGAAGCGGTCGCGCAAGGCGATGGCGCCGGTGTTCACGCCGCGCCACATCTTCGGCTTCGCCCAGCCGATGCTGAGACGCACGCTGGACTTCGTCACCCGCTATGAAGACGGCGGCACGTCCGACATCGCTCATGACATGACGCTGCTCACTTACGACATCCTGGCCGAGACGCTGTTTTCCGGCGAGATCGCTGGCGAGCCCGGCAGTTTCGCCAACGAGATCGACCGCCTGTTCGAGACCATGGGACGCATCGACCCGCTCGATCTGTTGCGCGCGCCCGACTGGCTGCCGAGGCTGACCCGCATCCGTGGCCGCAAGACCATGGCCTATTTCCGCAAGATCGTCACCGACACGGTCAAGATGCGCGAAGGGAAATTCAAGCGCGATCCAGGTGCCGTGCCGCAGGATTTCCTGACGCTGTTGCTCAAGGCCGAGGGCCCCGACGGACTGACGCGGGCCGAGGTCGAGGACAACATCATCACCTTCATCGGCGCCGGCCATGAGACGACCGCGCGGGCTTTGGGCTGGACGCTGTATTGCCTGGCGGAATCACCGTGGGAGCGCAACCGGGTCGAGCAGGAGATTGACCAGGTGCTGGCGCGCGAGCCCGATCCGACGAAATGGCTCGATGCCATGCCGTTCACCCGCGCCGCCTTCGACGAGGCGCTCCGGCTCTATCCGCCGGCGCCGTCGATCAACCGCGAGCCGATCGAACCGGAAATGTGGAAGGATCTTCATATCCCCAAGCATGCCGCCGTGCTGGTGATGCCATGGGTCGTGCATCGCCACAGGAAGCTTTGGGACCGGCCGGATGCCTTCCTGCCGGAGCGCTTCCACCCGGGAAATCGCGAAAAGATCGACCGCTTCCAGTATCTGCCGTTTGGCGCCGGTCCTCGCGTCTGCATCGGCGCCAGCTTCGCCATGCAGGAGGCGATCATCGCGCTGGCGATCATGCTGTCGCGCTTCCGCTTCGACACCACCGCCGAAACCAAGCCTTGGCCGGTGCAGAAACTCACCACGCAGCCACAAGGCGGTCTGCCGATGCGGGTGACGCCAAGATAGGCGTGACCCCTTCAGGTAGCTGTAACGACTATGCTGCAGGCTTGCGCTGCTGGAACTGGCCGGCGGCGCGGTAGCGCCAGAGATAGCTGGGCAGGATCGTCGCGATCGATTGCGGCTGGATGCCGAGCCCCGCAAGCGTCCGGTTGCCCTTGGCGGCCGCGTCCGAAACGATGTTGTGTTCGCGCAGCTGCATCACCTGGTCCTTGGTCAGCAGCGGATTGGGCAAGAGGCCGAGGATCGAGGCCTGGATGTTGGCCACCCACCACGGCACCGGCACCAGCAGGCGCTTGCGCTCGATCACCTCGAGCAGCTCTTCCATGCATTCCTTGAAGGTGAGCACCTTCGGCCCGCCGAGTTCATAGATATGGCCGCCATCCACCTTGCCGTCGACCGAGCGCGCCACCGCTTCGGCAACGTCGCCGACATAGACCGGCTGGAACTTGGTCTGGCCGCCGCCGATCAGCGGCAGCACCGGCGAATAGCGCGCCATGTTGGCGAAGCGATTGAAGAAGCCGTCTTCGGGTCCGAAATTGATCGACGGCCGGAAGATCACGGCGTCCTTGATCGTCTCCAGCACAGCCTTTTCGCCAAGCGCCTTGGTGCGCGCGTAGTCCGATTCGGAGTCCAGATCGGCGCCAAGCGCAGAAATGTGGGTCAGGCCGGCGCCGACCGAGCGCGCGGCCTCGGCCACTGCGCGGGCGCCGAATTCGTGCACGGCGGAGAATTTCTGCCGGCCGCTCTCATGCAGGATGGCGACCAGATTGACGACATGGTCGGCGCCTTGCACGGCGCGGTCTACCGACCAACGCACGCGCACATTGGCCTGGACCGGCTGGATCTGGCCGACATTGCCAAGCGGCTGCAAATGGCCGGCAAGATCGGGCCGCCGGCAGGCGACCCGGATGCGATAGCCGCGCTTGGCCAGCGCACGCACGACATGGCGGCCGACAAAGCCTGACCCGCCAAAGACGACGACGAGCTTTGGGGTCTGCAGGATTTCGGTCATGGCTGGCTCCGGCGCTCGCAAGCTTGGCTGAAGCCGTTTCATAATCCGTTTCGTGCCAAAGGCAAAGGGCGACGCGTCGTCGCTATCAGCCTGTCAGAACGCTTTGCCGATACGGGCGTCGACCGAATGGCGGTTGCCGCCGCGAATGACGAAGAAGAGCAGGATCGCCGCCCACAGCAGCGACTTCTCCGCGCCCGAATAACCCTGGTCCATCGTAACCCAGTGGAACCAGACCGTGACCAGCAGCACGAACAGGCCGGCAAAGGCGGCCGGCCGCGTCAAAAACCCGATGGCGATGAAGATGCCGCCGAAGAATTCAGTGCAGGCCAAAAGCAAGGACCACAACGCACCCGGATAAAAGCCGAGACCCTCGACCATCTCGGCGGCGCCGAAAGGATTGGTGATCTTCTGCGAACCGTGGATGGCTAGAAACCCACCGGCGACGACGCGAAGAACCGTTTCGGCACCATCGTGCAGAGCGGCGTAAACCCTGCCAAGGGCCGGAATGATAAGGGCGTTGCGGGGATTGTCCGTGCTTGTCGACATTGTAGCTCCTCTGTTTTGCTTGATCAGCGCAAACGGCCGATCAGGTCGGACGAAGTCAAATAAACAATAGTTGACCAAACTACGAATGTTTTAACATTGCGCGGCCAAACGCAGAAAACCCCGCAGAAGCGGGGTTTTCCGGGCGACGTCCATGTGAAGTCAGGGGCCGACGGAGCGGCCTGACCTGAGACGGTATCAGGAGGGCGTGAAGCAAGTACGCCCACCCCAGCCCTGAACATCCGACATGGTGCCACCAACCTTCTTGCAGGCGGCGACGAAATCGGCGCTGCAATTGGCGAATTTTGCATGGCCGTTCTTGCAGTAGTGATCTTCGGTGGCCCCGCCGCTCGGGGCAGTGATGACACCCGGGCTGGACGGCTTGGCCGGCGCGGCCTTCAAGGTGGCTGCCTGTGTGGCACCCATGAACGAGCCGAGCAGAAGGACGGCGGTCAGCATGGTGATCTTGGTGTTGGTCATGACAATTTCCTTTGATTTGGGTTGAGTTTCCGAGGCGCGAAGGACCGGCCATCGCGTGATGCAGGCTTTCGATTTCGGTTTGCTGCTTCCCCCGGTGTGGATCGGGCAAGCTCGCCTTGCCCTGGACAAAGCTGTGTCGCAGCAAGGCGCGGAAAGGTTCAGCGGCGCGCAAAGAAAATCGCACCGCACCGCGCCTGGGGCGGGCTGATTTCAGATAACCAATTGATATTTAATTATTATTCAGGAAGAGTAGCGTGCGGCGAATTCGGAAATGCGCTGCACCACCGCCTTGGATGCGGTGATGCCCCGCGCTTGCGCCTTCTCTGCCGCCTCTGCACGGGCGCGGCCCGGCACGTGCACGCCGAAGCGCCGCCGCAGCCGGTCGAGTTGGTCCTTCATTCGCTGCTCGAAATCCGGATCGAGCAGCTTGGGCTCGACGGCAAGCACGAACAGGCCGGTGCCGGGACTGTCCGGCCCGCCGCTGAACCATGGCGCGTCGAGCGACCAGTTGGCGCCTGACAGGCCGGCTGCCAGCACTTCGACCATCAACGCGATGTTGGCACCGCGCTGGCCGCCGAAGGCAAGCATGGCGCCCTTCATGGCGGCGGCCGGATCGGTGGTCGGGTTGCCGCTGGCGTCCAGCGCCCAGCCTTCCGGGATTGTCTTGCCCTCTTCGGCCGCTTTGCGGATGTTGACGAAGGCGGTGGCGCTTGACGACTGGTCGATGACCAGCGGCGCGCCGTCGGCGGCGGGTGCGGCAAACGACATCGGGTTGGTGCAATAGACCGGCTTGACCGAGCCCGAGCCGGCAAGCACGGCCGGGCCGTTGGTGGCGGCGAACGACACCAGTCCAAGTGCTGCCAGCCTTCCGGTGAAATAGCCGAGCGCGCCGCATGTATAGGCGTTCTTCTGCGAGAAGATGGCGACACCGAACAGCTTTGCCGCCTTGGCGAGGTCGTCGATGGTGCGGTCGAAGCCGGTATGCGCCAGCCCGCCGCGTGCATCGGAGAGATAGACCGCAAGCGCCGGCCGGGTGATCACCGGATCGGCATTGCCGTCGATGCGTCCGGCTTCCAGCGCCTCAAGGTAGTCGATGAAATGCGACAGACCGACCGAGGAAAGCCCTTCGGCCTCGGCTGATATGATCGAAGCAGCGAGCGATTGTGCCGCTTCCTCATTGGCGCCGGCGCCAAGTGCCGCCATCCGGCACAGTCCTTTTGCCTGGTCGAGACTGAGTTGCATCATGGCCGTCCTAGGGGAGTAAGGGAATAGGGGAGTACGGGAGTACGGGAGTAGGGGACAGTGGGCAGTGAATAGCGAATGGGGATGGAAATGTGAATGTGGATAGTAACCTGATACTCCCCTACTCCCCTACTCCCCTACTCCCCTACTCCCCTCTAACCGATCTTGTTGGGAATCCTGGCCTCTATCCTGCTGAAGGCGAAGACCAGAATACCGGTGATCGTCATGTAGATCAGCGCCAGCAGCAGCAGGGGTTCATAGGTGAGATAGGTGTCCTGCCGCACCTTGGACGAAACGGCGAAGATGTCGATGACGCTGATCGTCGCCACCAGCGGCGTCGATTTCAACTGCAGCACGGTCTCCCCGGTCAGCGTCGGCAACGCCCGATAGATGGCTTGCGGCAGCCAGATGCGCCGGAACGCCTTCCAGCGGCTCATGCCGAACGCGCGGGCGGCTTCGAGTTGCCCCTTCGGCACGCCCGCAAAGGCGCCGCGCATCACCTCGCCCTCATAGCCGGCGAACGACAGGGTCAACGCCAGCACGCCATAGGGCCAGGCTTGCCGCAGATATGGCCACATCCAGGATTCGCGGATCCAAGGATATTGCGGGAACAGCGAGCCCAGGCCGTAATAAAGCAGCCATAGCTGGATCAGCAGCGGCGTGCCCCGGATCACCGTGCAGAACACCTTGGCGGGCGCGGCGAACCAGAATGAGCCGGCGGCTTGCGCCAGCCCTAGCGGCACGGCCAGCAGGAAGCCCAGGACGCAGGTGACGGCCAGGATCCACAGCGACCGCCAGATGCCGATCAAGCCCATTTCATAATATTGCGGCAGCCAGTCCCAGCGCATGAAAAAGGCGGCCGACAGAACCAGGCCGAGTGCGATCAGGATCAGCACGATGCGGTGCGGCTGCAGCCACAGCGACGTTCGCGCGACGACATTGATGATGGCGGCCTCGTTGGCCATCAGCGCGCCTCCTTGAGCGAAGGCATGCCGCGCCGCGACCATGCCTCGACCCGGCCGATGATGAGATTGGAGACCAGCGACAGCAGCAGATAGAGCACGCCCGCCGCGAAAAAGAAGGTGAAATAGGCTTTGGTGACGCCCGCCGCCTGCCGCGTCGCCAGCGCCAGTTCGTAGAAACCGACGACCGCCAGCAGCGCGGTGTCCTTGGTGGCGATCAGCCAGAGATTGGCGAGGCCCGGTATGGCGAAGGGCAGCATTGACGGCAAGGTGATGCGCCGCAACATCAGGCCCGGAGACATTCCATAGGCGCGGGCGGCCTCGATCTGGCCCTGCGGAATGGCCAGGATCGCGCCGCGTATCACCTCTGTCGAATAGGCGCCCTGGACAAAGCCGAGCACGGCGATGCCGGCGGCAAGGCCACTCACGTCGACGCGCTGATAGCCCATGGCCGTCAGCGCCTGATTGATCAGGTCGGTTCCGGCGTAATAGAGCAGCAGGATCAGCACCAGTTCGGGCACCGCGCGCACGATGGTGGTGTAGACCGCCAGGAGATCGCGCACCACCGGCCCGCCATAAAGTTTGCCATAGGCGCCGCCGGTGCCGATCAGAAGGCCGAGGCACGTGGCGCCCAGCGCGATCTCGATCGAATGGAGCAGCCCAACCAAAAGAGCCCCGCCCCAGCCTGGCGGGTAGGGCGAGAGAAGCTCGGTGATGCCGGCCGCGGAGGCCGAAAGAAGTGCGTCGATCAGCGTCGCCCCCGAAGTGCTGGCCAACCGCCGACGGCTGCGTCGGCGGCAAACATGCCTGGGAAAGATCGAGCGGTGGGGCATGGCGCTGGCGCCATGCCCCACCGCTCATACGAGGATCGTCAGTTCGACTGTGCGCCGCCACCGCCGTAAATGTCGAAATCGAAGTATTTCTTCGAGATCTCGTCATATTTGCCGTTGGCGCGGATCGCCTTGATGCCGGCGTTGATTTTGCCCTTCAGTTCGGTGTCTTCCTTGCGCACGCCGGCGCCGACGCCCGGTCCGAGCACTTCGTCGTCAGGAGCGACCATCCCCTTCAAGTCGCAGCAGGCCTTGCCCTGGTCGGATTTCAGGAACTCGCCAAGCGCGATGGAATCGGCCTGAACCGCATCGAGGCGGCCGGCGGCCAGATCGTTGTTGGCCTCGTCCTGGGTCTGGTATTCCTTGATCTCCGAGGCTGTGCTGCCAAAGTGCTTCTTGGCGTAGACAGCGTGCACCGTCGAAACCTGCACGCCGACGATCTTGCCCTTGAGGTCGTCCGGGGCGGAGCCGAATTTCTGGTCCTTGGGGCCGATGATCGCGGTCGGCGTGTTATAGTACTTGTCCGAGAAATCGATCGTCTTCGCGCGTTCGGCGGTGATCGACATCGAGGAGACGATGAGGTCGATCTTCTTGGTCGTCAGTGCCGGGATGATGCCGTCCCAGGCGACCGGGGTAATGACGCAATCGAGCTTCTCCTCGGCGCAGACGGCATCGATGAAGTCGATCTCCCAACCGACCCACTTGCCCGAAGCATCGGGCGAGGTGAAGGGCGGATAAGGCTCGGCGGCGACGCCGATCTTGACCGGATCGGCCTTGGCCACGCCCATGGCGGCGACGCCGAGCAGCAGCGCTGCGGCGAATGTTTTCAGAACAGTCTTCATGTCACGACTCCCAGTTTGTTGTTGGTTCCCGGTTTTCTTCCGTCCCGGCCTGTCCTAGCCGATGTTGCGGATGAACTGCTTCAGCCTTTCGGATTTGGGCGCGCCGAAGATCTGCTCCGGCGGGCCTTCTTCCTCGACCAATCCATTGTAGAGATAGACGACATGCGTCGCGACCTCGCGGGCGAACTTCATCTCGTGGGTGACCAGCACCATGGTGCGGCCTTCGCGCGCCAGGTCGCCGATCACCTTCAGCACCTCACCGACCAGCTCGGGATCGAGTGCGGAGGTGGGCTCGTCGAACAGCATGACGCGCGGATTGATGGCCAGCGCCCGGGCGATCGCCGCGCGCTGCTGCTGGCCGCCCGACAGATAGGCCGGATAGACGTCGCGCTTTTCGGCCAGACCGACGCGGGCGAGCAGTTTCTCGGCCTCGCCGATCGCCACATCGCGCTTGATGCCAAGCACATGTACGGGAACCTCGATGACGTTTTCGATCAGCGTCATGTGGCTCCACAGGTTGAAGTTCTGGAACACCATGCCGAGCTTGGAGCGGATGCGCTCGATCTGCTTGCGGTCGGCCGGGACCGTGTGGCCATGGCTGTCGGCCTTGAGCTTGATCTCCTCGCCATTGACGCGGATGATGCCGCTGGTGGGGTTTTCCAGGCAGTTGATGCAGCGCAGCAGGGTCGATTTGCCTGAGCCCGAGCCGCCGATGATGGCGATGACCTCGCCGTCGCGCGCCGACAGCGAGACGCCCTTCAGCACATGCAGCTCACCGAATCTCTTGTGCAGGTTCTCGACATGGATGGCTTCGGCGGCGCCGTCCTGCGCCGTATGTTTCAATGCGGGTGCGGCGCTTTGCGCTGTCATCCCGGATGCGGCGCTTATTGCCGTCATTCCTTCCACGCTCCGCGGAGCGTTCGAGCTCGTCGCTGCTGGTATCTTTTACCCATTACCCGTCACTGGACAGAGTTCCCATGCTCAGGATGGACCGTTCCGCTTGCCTCCGTCAACCATGGTTTTTGGACTATTGATCACAGCTTGCTGTAGTGGTTAGTGGCGCCAACCGACGTTCAGGGAGAATTTAGTGGGCAAATCATACGGGTCGCAGTCCATGGCCGGACCCCTGAAACGCGTGTTGATGCGGTCCGCCACGAGCGCCATGCGTCATGCCAGGGCACAGGAATGGCACTATGGTCCGGGGTTCGATCCGCAGAAGGCGGCGGCCCAGCATGAGCAGTTGACCAGCATGGTCGCGGCTTCCGGCGCCGAGATCGAATGGCTGACGGACGCCGATGACGGGCTGGCCGATTCCGTCTTCACCCATGATCCGTCGCTGATGACCGATCATGGCGCGATTATCCTTTCGATGGGCAAGGCGCTGCGCCGTGCCGAGCCCGGTCTGCACGAGGCAGCTTACAAGCGCATGGGGATCCCCATTCTCGGCCGGATCGACGATCCGGGCCAGGTGGAAGGCGGCGACTGTGTCTGGGTCGACGCAACCACGCTGGCCGTCGGTCGTGGCGTACGCACCAACCAGGACGGCATCCAGCAGCTTTCGAACCTGCTCTCGCCTAAGGGCATTTCGGTCTTCGGTTTCGATCTGCCGCTCTGGCACGGCGAGGAAGCCTGCCTGCATCTGATGTCGGTGATCAGCCCGCTCGCCGACGATCTGGCGCTGGTCTATGCGCCCTTGCTGCCGGCCGCCTTCTACCAGATGCTGCGGGCGCGCGGCATCAAGCTGGTCGAGGGCGATGCCGACGAGTTCTTCGCCTCCAGCGGGCTCAGTCTCAATGTGCTGCCGACCGCGCCGCGCCAGATCATTGCCGTTGCCGGCTTTCCCAGGACGGCGGCCGCCATGGAAGCGGCCGGCTGCACGGTCGCCACCTTCGATGCGGATGCGCTCTGCATCGCCTGCGAGGGCGGTCCGACCTGCCTGACGCGCCCGGTGCTGCGCCAATGATCGCCACTGGGGCCACCACTGGGACGACGGTCGGGGAGGCGTTGATTTCGCTGCTCGAAGCGCATGGCGTCGACACGGTGTTCGGGATTCCGGGCGTCCACACGGTCGAGCTCTACCGCGGGCTGGCGCGCTCGAAGATCCGCCACGTCACGCCGCGTCACGAACAGGGCGCCGGCTTCATGGCCGATGGCTATGCGCGCGCCAGCGGCAGGCCGGGCGTCGCCTTCGTCATCACCGGACCGGGGCTGACCAACACCATCACCGCCATGGGGCAGGCACGCGCTGATTCGGTGCCGATGCTGGTCATATCCGGCGTCAACGCCATGCCGACGCTGGGCAAGGGCCTCGGCCATCTGCATGAACTGCCGGATCAGCGCGGCATGATGGAGAAGGTGGCGCTGTTTTCGAAGCGCGTCACCGAGGCCAGCGAATTGCCCGCTGCTCTGGCGCAGGCCTTCGCCCTGTTTTCATTGGCCCGGCCCGGCCCGGTGCATATCGAGATCCCGACCGACGTCATGGTCAAGCCGGCGGATGGCATCGCTGCCATGCTGAGCAATGTGACGCCACCCGCGCCGGAAGGTGCCGCAATTGCCAGCGCGGCCAAACTCATCGCTGCCGCGCGCCGCCCGCTGATCCTGGTCGGCGGCGGCGCCAAACGCGCCGGGGCGCCATTGCGGCGTCTGGCCGAGCGGCTGGGAGCGCCGGTCGTCCAGACCACCAATGCGCGCGGCCTGCTGCATGGTCATCCGCTTTGCGTGCCGGCCAGTCCCAGCCTGAAGGCGGTACGGGCGCTGATGGCCGATGCCGACCTGGTCATTGCCGCCGGCACCGAATTCGGCCCGACCGACTATGACGGCTACAGCGATGGCGGCTTCGTCCTGCCCGCCAATCTGATCCGCATCGATATCGGCGCCGACCAGCTTGCCCGCCGCCCGGCAACCGTTTCGATCCAGGCCGATTGCGCCGAGGCGCTCGAAGCGCTGCTTCTGGAAACGGGCCATGTCCGGGCAAGCGAGGGCGGTTCGTCGCGCGCCGCTGCTACACGAAAAGCAGCCTTTGCCGAGCTCAATCCGACACTGCAGGGGCAGGTGCGCGCCGTCGAGATGATCCGCGACGCTTTGCCGGGTGCGCTCATCGTCGGCGATTCGACGCAGCCGATCTATGCGGCCAACCTCTATTACGACCATGACCGGCCAGGCGGCTGGTTCAATGCCGCCACCGGTTTCGGCGCGCTTGGCTATGGCCCACCGGCGGCGATTGGCGCGGCCCTTGCGATACCCGATGCGCCGGTCGTTTGCCTCACGGGTGACGGCGGCTTCCAGTTCACGCTGCCGGAAATGGGCGCCGCGCTCGATGCGCGGGTACCGGTCATCTTCGTCGTCTGGAACAACAGAGGCTACCGCGAGATCGAAACCTCGATGCTCGATGTCGGTGTCGAGCCGGTCGGCGTATCACCGGCGCCGCCGGATTTCTGCAAGCTGGCCGAGGCCTATGGCATCGGCGCCGAACGTCTTGCCAACATCGACGCTCTCGCGGACGCGTTGAAGCGCGCCCGGGCCACCGGACTGCCGCGCGTCATCGAAATCACAGTTGACTGAAGCGCGTGTTTCCCGTCTTGGCGGGCCACGGCTGAAGTGTCGGACGCATGCAAAGACGCGACAACTGCCATGTCGAGATGTCAATTGAGTGATGGCGCAAAAGGCGCGACGCTTCGCGTCGGCGGCACAGAAACGACCTAACGATAAAAAAATGACAGGAGCGTCCAAGATGACGGAAACACTTGAAGGCAAGCATATCGTCGTGACCGGTGGGACCGGTGCGCTCGGCGGTGCGGTTGTCGGCAAACTGCTGAGTGACGGCGCGATCTGCCATGTGCCCAACGCCCATGCTGCCGCCCCCACGCATTTCCCCTTTACCACGCATGACCGTGTCCAGCTGGTGCACAACGTCGATCTCTCGGACCCTGCCAAGGTCGAAGCGTTTTACAGTCAGGTTCCAGGCCTTTGGGGCTCGATCCATCTGGCCGGCGGCTTCACCTCGGCACCTGTTGAAAAGATCGAGTCGGCGTCCTTTGCCGAGATGATGGACACCAATGCACGCACAGCCTTCCTGTGCTGCCGCGCCGCGGTTCGCTCTATGCTCGCATCGGATACCGCAGGCCGTATCGTCAACGTCACCGCGCGCGCCGGGCTCGATCCGCGGCGCGGCGCCGGCATGGTCGCTTACGCCGCCAGCAAGGCGGCGGTGGCCGCGATGACGGTGGCAATGGCGGAGGAGCTGAAGCACAAGGGCATCCTGGTCAACGCCGTGGCGCCGTCGACACTCGATACGCCGGCAAACCGCGCCGATATGCCGGATGCCGACGTCACCAGATGGGTCAGCCTCGAAGCCGCCGCCGAGGCCATCGCCTACCTTGCCTCGCCGGCCAACCAGGCGATGAGTGGTACGCTGGTGCCGCTTTACGGCAGGGCGTAACCTTCCAACCTTTACCTCGGTCAAAGAAAAACCCCGCCGGATCGCTCCGGCGGGGTTTTGTTTTCGCCTGTGAAGAACTTCGCTTCGCGAAGGACTTCGCGATGCGAAGGGCTTAGCTGCCCTGCTTCTTCAGCGCGGCACCCAGGATGTCGCCCAGCGAAGCGCCGGAGTCGGTCGAGCCGTACTGAGCGACCGCTTCCTTCTCTTCAGCGATTTCCAGCGCCTTGATCGAGACCTGCAGCTTGCGGGTCTTCTTGTCGAAGGCGATGACGCGGGCGTCGACCTTCTGGCCGACGGTGAAGCGCTCGGGGCGCTGCTCGTCGCGGTCACGGCTCAGATCGGAGCGCTTGATGAAGGTCTCGATGCCGCTGTCGACCAGCCGCACTTCCAGACCGCCATCCTTGACGCCGATGACCTCACAGGTGACGACCGCGTTCTTGCGCAGTTCGCCTGAAGTCGCCGCTTCGCCGACCGTATCCTTGGCCAGCTGCTTGATGCCGAGCGAGATGCGCTCCTTGTCGATGTCGACGTCGAGCACCTGCGCCTTGACCATGTCGCCGCGATTGTACTCTTCGATGACCTGCTCGCCCGGACGCGTCCAGTCGAGGTCGGAAAGGTGCACCATGCCGTCCACGTCGCCTTCGAGGCCGATGAACAGGCCGAACTCGGTCTTGTTCTTGACCTCGCCCTCGACCTGGCTGCCGACCGGATGGCTCGAGGCGAAAGCCTGCCACGGATTCTCGAGCGTCTGCTTGAGGCCGAGCGAGATGCGGCGCTTGGCCGGATCGACCTCGAGCACCACCACGTCGACTTCCTGGGTCGTCGACAGGATCTTGCCGGGATGCACGTTCTTCTTCGTCCACGACATTTCCGAAACGTGGATGAGACCCTCGATGCCCGGCTCCAGCTCGACGAACGCGCCGTAGTCGGTGATGTTGGTGACGGTACCCTTGATCTTCTTGCCGATCGGGAACTTGGTGCCGATCTCGGACCACGGATCGCTCTCGAGCTGCTTCATGCCGAGCGAGATGCGGTGGGTTTCCTGGTTGATGCGGATGATCTGCACCTTGACCGTCTGACCGATGTTGAGGATTTCGGTCGGATGGTTGACGCGGCGCCATGCCATGTCGGTGACATGCAGCAGGCCGTCGATGCCGCCGAGGTCGACGAACGCACCATAATCGGTGATGTTCTTGACGACGCCTTCGACAACCTGGCCTTCTTCGAGGTTCTGCACGATTTCCGAACGCTGTTCGGCGCGGCTCTCCTCAAGCACGGTACGGCGCGACACCACGATGTTGCCGCGGCGGCGATCCATCTTGAGGATTTCGAAGGGCTGCGGGTTGTGCATCAGCGGGGAGACGTCGCGGATCGGGCGGATATCGACCTGGCTGCGCGGCAGGAAGGCCACGGCGCCGTCGAGGTCGACGGTGAAGCCGCCCTTGACCTGGTTGAAGATGACGCCTTCGACGCGCTCACCCTTGGTGAACTTCTCTTCGAGACGGACCCAGCTCTCTTCGCGGCGGGCCTTCTCACGTGAAAGCATCGCTTCGCCAAGCGCGTTCTCGATGCGCTCGACATAGACTTCGACGGTGTCACCGACCTTGAGGGTGGTGTCCTTGCCCTTGACGCCGAATTCCTTCAGCGGCACGCGGCCTTCGACCTTGAGGCCGACGTCGATGATAGCCATGTCTTTTTCAATGGCGGTGATGATGCCCTTGACGACCTGACCTTCGCCGGAATGGCCGGCGGTAAAAGATTCTTCGAGCAGGCTCGCGAAATCGTCGCGAGTGGGATTTGCAGCTGACATTGTTTCTCCTGGAGTGCCCCGCATCTAGAAGCGGGACGGGCGCCGTGGGTTAGCGTTGCGTTGGCCTGCCGGCGTTCCGGGCTACAAAAACCCTGGGCCGCTCTTTAAGCGGCAATTCCGGCGCATGAAGAATGCTGGCAGGCTGGTTCGTGCCCGATATGGGTATTTTCTTCGCCTCCGACAACGGAAATACGAGGGAAAACCCGGATCAGGCCTTGTCTCTTTTGGCCAGCACGTCGTCGATGATCGCCATGGCTGCGAGAAACGCGGCTTCTATAGCCATTTCGCTGGTATCAAGCAAGTGCGCGTCGGTCGCCGGCTTCAAAGGTGAGTCCGCTCGACCCATGTCGCGCTCGTCGCGGCGCACGATATCGGCGAGGATCTCGGTGAAATCAGCGGTGCCGCCGATGCTTTCGATCTCCGACAGCCGGCGCTGTGCCCGCACCTCCGCGCTCGCTGTCACATAGAGTTTGATGTCGGCGTCGGGGCACACGACGGTGCCGATGTCGCGCCCATCGAGCACCGCACCCGGTGGCGTCTTGGCGAAGTCGCGCTGCTTTTCGACGAGGATGCGCCGCACCGTCGGGTACACCGCGACCTTGGAGGCAGCCTCGCCGACGGCATGCGCCGACAGCACCGCGCGGTCGAGCTTCGCCAGATCGACCTGGCGGGCAGCGGTTTCGGCCGCCGAGACATTGTCGAGCGGCAGCGCGTGCTGGATCAGCGCATAGGCGACGGCGCGATAGGTGAGGCCGGTGTCGAGCAGGTTCAGCCGGTAATGGTCGGCGAGTCGGCGGGCGAGGGTGCCTTTGCCGGCGCCGGCCGGGCCGTCGATAGCGATGGTGAAGGTGTGAGTCATTGGCGGGCCGCCGCGATTGACAGGTGCGATGAAGAAGACGGGCGCCGAGATTCTTCACACCCCCCTCTGTCCTGCCGGACATCTCCCCCGCAAGGGGGGAGATCAGCCATCACCGCTGACTTAGCCAATCGCCAATATTGCAGGATTGAATGGAGCGCCAAAGCCGCCAATCTCTCCCCTTGCGGGGGAGATGTCCGGCAGGACAGAGGGGGGTGCTGTCCCGCCAGCGTTGCAGTCTGGTCCCAAGCCATCGACTAGCCGATCTCCGCGCCCAGCGCCTTCATCAGGCCCATGAACTCCGGAAAGCTGGTCGCGATCATGGCGGCGTCGTCAATGGTCACCGGCTTTTCCGTCGCCAGGCCCATCACGAGAAAACTCATGGCGATGCGGTGGTCGAGATGGGTTTGCACGGTGGTGTCCTGACCGTTCGGATGGCCGCCAAGGCCCTTACCGCCGGGTTTGCCGCGCACCGCAAGCGAAGCCTCGCCCTCGGTGCAGTCGACGCCGTTGAGCTTCAGTCCGTTGGCGACGGCCGACAGCCGGTCGGATTCCTTCACCCGCAGTTCCTCCAGCCCCTGCATCAGCGTTTCACCCTCGGCGAAGCTGGCAGCGACCGCAAGCACGGGGTACTCATCGATCATCGACGGCGCCCGCTCGGGCGGCACGGTGACGCCCTTCAGTTCGGAGTAGCGCACGCGCAGATCGGCGACATCCTCGCCGCCGGCATTGCGCGGGTTCAGGATGTCGATCTTGCCGCCCATCTCCTGCAACGTCAAAAGCAGGCCGGTGCGGGTCGGGTTCATCAACACGTTTTCGATTGTGATGTCCGAACCCGGCACGATCAGTGCGGCCACCAGCGGGAAGCCGGCCGAGGACGGGTCGCCCGGCACGGCGATGGTCTGGCCGGTCAGTCTGCCCTGTCCTTCGATGAAGATGTGGCGCACGCCGCGCTCGTCGGTTTCGACCGACAGGTTCGCGCCGAATCCTCTGAGCATCTTTTCGGTGTGGTCGCGCGTCATGACGGGCTCGATGACGGTGGTGATGCCCGGCGTGTTCAGCCCGGCAAGCAGCACCGCCGACTTGACCTGCGCCGAGGCCATCGGCACACGATAGGTGATCGGCGCGGCATGCTTTGGCCCATGCAGCGTGATCGGCATGCGGTCACCCGGTGTCGCCTTCAACACCTGCACGCCCATCTGGCGCAAGGGTTCCAGCACGCGGCCCATCGGCCGGCCCGACAGCGAGGCGTCGCCGATGAAGGTCGTCTCCATGTCATAAGTGCCGACAAGGCCCATGGTGAGCCGCGAGCCGGTGCCGGCATTGCCGAAATCGAGCGGGCCTTCCGGCTGCAGCAGTGCGCCATTGCCTGTGCCGCGGATCACCCACTCGTCGCCGTTCTTCTCGATATGTGCGCCCATAGCCTTCATGGCAGCACCTGTGCGCATCACGTCCTCGCCTTCGAGCAGGCCGGTGATGCGGGTCTCGCCCGAGGCGAGGCCGCCGAACATGAAGGAGCGGTGCGAGATCGACTTGTCGCCCGGCACGCGCGCGATACCAGAAAGGGCTGGGGATTGGCGGGCGGTGGCCGGCTTGGGCGCGGCGGCGTGAGACATGGAATTTCCCTGGACGGAATGCCGGCGGGCCGGCGCTTTTCATTTGTTGCGGCGGTCTCGTATCACGGCGGGCCGAAATGGTCATCCCCCATGGTCGTCACTGACGCGACGCCTTTCAACGTATGGTTTTGTGACGCCGGCTTTTCGCTTTGACAGCGCTGCAAACTGTGGTTAAGGGGACCACTCTTTTATTGACGAGGCTTGCCGTGGCAAAAACCGAACTTGGCACAAAACGTATCGACCCGGAGACGGGCCGAAAATTCTACGACCTGAACAAGGACCCGATCGTCTCGCCCTACACCGGCAAGACCTATCCGCGTTCCTATTTCGAGGAAGGCAAGATTGCCGCTCTCGAGGAGGAAGAGGAAGTGGCCGAGAAGGAAGTGGACGCCGAGGAAGAAGAGGGCGTTGAGGTCGTCTCGCTTGAAGAGGCCGACGAGGACGCCAAGGGCGACGACCTGCCGGATCTCGGCGACGACGAGGATGACGTCGACCTCGGCGACGACGAGGATGACACCTTCCTCGCCGACGAAGAGGAAGAAGATGACGACGTTGCCGACATGATCGGCGTCGGCGACGACGACGACGAGGTCTGATCGGCCTTGAAAGCGGGCGTTTGCAGGCTTTCGTAGCCTGCGAAGAAAAAGCGGCTCTTGAAGGCTTGATATTGACGAAAGGCGGGGTTAGAAGCCGCCTGCACTAACGGCGCGGTCTCCAACCCGCGCCGGATCTCTTCGCCGGAAACGGCGCCGGTTGACTGCCGGAAGTGGGGCCATAGCTCAGTTGGGAGAGCGCTTGAATGGCATTCAAGAGGTCGTCGGTTCGATCCCGATTGGCTCCACCAAACAGTCCCTCTGCAATTCGCAGCCGATGAATGTGTGGTACTGCGGTCATCTGCGTTTGATGGTCAGTTCAGGCAACGCCGCTGAAAGCGCCCCCATCAAACGGAACGAACCAGCCATTTCTCGAGAGCAACTGTTCGCCGGACAAAGTCTTCACTGTTCATGGAGCGCTTAGAGACTGGAAGCCGGCCCGATCACCACTCGGCGAAGGAGCCGTCTTTGTGGCGCCAGACAGGGTTGCGCCAGCGGTGGCCTTCCTTGGCGCGTTCCTTGACATACTCCTCGTCGATCTCGACACCCAGGCCCGGGCCGTCGGGAATGGCGACATAACCATCCTCGTAGCGGAAGACATCCTTGTTGGCGGCATAGTCGAGCAGGTCGTTGGCGGCGTTGTAGTGGATGCCGAGGCTCTGCTCCTGGATGAAGCAGTTGTAGCTGACCGCGTCGAGCTGCAGGCACGCGGCAAGCGCGATCGGCCCGAGCGGGCAGTGCGGCGCCACCGCGACGTCATAGGCTTCCGCCATCGCCGCGATCTTGCGGCATTCGGTGATGCCACCGGCGTGCGACAGATCAGGCTGGATGATGTCGACGACGCCTTCCTTGAACACGGATTTGAAGTCCCAGCGGCTGTAGAGCCGCTCGCCGAGCGCGATCGGCGTCGAGCCGAGCGCGGCGATCTCCTTCAGCGCCTCGCGGTTTTCGCTGAGCACCGGCTCCTCGATGAACATCAGCCTATAGGGTTCGAGTTCCTTGACCAGGGCACGCGCCATCGGCCGGTGCACGCGGCCATGAAAATCGACGGCGATGCCGATGTTGGGTCCGACGGCCTCGCGCACCATGGCGACGCGTTCGACAGCGGCGTCGATCTTGTCGTGGCTGTCGACGATCTGCAGTTCTTCAGTGCCGTTCATCTTGAGCGCCAGGAAGCCGCGCGCAACCATTTCCCGGGCACCAGCGGCCACTTCGGCCGGCCGGTCGCCGCCGATCCAAGAATAGACCTTGATCGTGTCGCGCAGCTTGCCACCGAGCAACTCATGCACGGGAACGCCGAGCGCCTTGCCCTTGATATCCCACAGTGCCTGGTCGATCCCCGCAATGGCGCTCATCAGGATCGGCCCGCCACGGTAGAAGCCGCCGCGGTGCATCACCGTCCAGTGGTCCTCGATCAGGCGGGGATCCTTGCCGATGAGGTAATCGCCAAGCTCCTTGACCGCTGCCTCGACGGTCAGAGCCCGGCCCTCGACGACCGGCTCGCCCCAGCCGGTGACGCCGGCATCGGTCTCGATCTTCAGGAACAGCCAGCGCGGCGGAACGATGTAGGTGGTGAGCGAGATGATTTTCATGCGCAATCTCAGTTGCTCTTGAGTTTCTTGGCGCTGACGAGGTCGCGCGCCGCAAGGTCGAGGATCTTGTTTGCGGCCCCACGCGCCGCCTCGGCGTCGCGCATGCGCAGCGCCTCGACCACCTCGCGGTGCGCCGCCACGGCCTCCATGCGCCGGTCGAGCGAAATCACCGCCGTCGCCTCGAGCGAGAATTTCAGCCCGGTGTCGATGAGATTGCCGATCTGGCGAAAGATCGGGTTATGGCTCGCGGCATAGACGATCTGGTGGAAAGCGATGTCGCTGCGCGAGAAGGCGGCGAGATCCTCGCCGGCGCCGGCCATGCCGCGCCATGCCGCTTCGAGATCGGCTATTTCCTGCAGCGTTGCGCGCGTGGCCGCCAGTTCGGCGACCAGCGGTTCGATGGCGCGGCGCGTTTCGAGGATGGCGTCGAACAGCTTGTCGTCCAGTGCATGCGGCGCGTGCCAGGCCAGCACCTGTGGGTCGATGATGTTCCAGTCGTCCTCGTTGCAGACGATCGTGCCGACGCGCGGCCGCGACAGCACCAGCCCCTTTGCCGCCAACACTTTCAGGGCCTCGCGGATGACAGTGCGGCTGACACCATATTCGACGCCGAGTTCGTTTTCGGTCGGCAAGGAGGATCCGGCCGGGTAGCGCCCGGAAAAGATGTCTGAGGCCATTGCCTTGGTCACATCGGGCATGACGCGCGGGCGGCGAGTGGCTGTGTCGCCTTGCGGTTTCTTCAAAGTCCCGGTCACCTCAGCCCTCCTCCAAGGCGGCGAACCGCTGGTTTCGCACAACCGATCCGCCATTAACGGATGCGGACTGATTGCGCCAGCGATTGCTGGTCAGAGCATGTACATTAATTATCATACCAGATCAATTGACGAGTATGATAAAAACGATTAGACACTCCGGCATCCGGGCTGAGCGCCCGGTCTATCGCTGGGAGGTAATCATGCGACTTTTGAAGACCGCGCTCGTCGCGGGCGCGCTTGCCGTGCTGTCCGTCACGACCATCGCTGCATATGCTCAGGACACCAAGATCGGTTTCATCGTCAAGCAGCCCGAGGAGCCGTGGTTCCAGGACGAATGGAAGTTCGCCGACCAGGCCGCCAAGGAGAAGGGCTTTACCCTGGTCAAGATCGGCGCCGAGGACGGTGAGAAGCTGATGTCGGCGATCGACAATCTCGGCGCCCAGGGCGCCCAGGGCTTCATCGTCTGCACACCGGACGTGAAGCTTGGCCCCGGCATCGTCGCCAAGGCCGCCGCCAACAATCTCAAGCTGATGACTGTCGACGACCGTCTGGTCGGCGCCGACGGCAAGGCGCTGGAAGACGTCCCGCATATGGGCATTTCGGCCACCAAGATCGGCGAAGCCGTCGGCCAGGCGATCGTCGACGAAATGAAGGCGCGCGGCTGGAAAGCCGACGAGGTTGGCGCCATCCGCGTCTCCTACGACCAGCTGCCGACGGCGGTCGATCGCGTCGAAGGTGCCATCTCGGTGCTGAAGGCAAACGGCTTCAAGGCCGAGAACATTTTTGACGCCCCGCAGGCCAAGACCGACACGGAAGCTGCCCTCAATGCGGCGACGGTCGTGCTCAACGCCCATGCCGACATCAAGAAGTGGGTTTCCTTCGGCCTCAACGACGAAGCGGTGCTCGGCGCCGTGCGTGCAGCCGAAAGCGTTGGCATTCCGGCGGACGGCATGATCGGTGTTGGCATTGGCGGCGCGGATTCGGCGATCAACGAGTTTAAGAAGCCGACGGCCACCGGCTTCGTCGGCACCGTGATCATCTCGCCGAAGCGTCATGGCTACGAGACGGCGCTCAACATGTATGACTGGGTTGCCAACAACAAGGAGCCGGAGAAGCTGATCCTGACCTCGGGTGCACTCGCCAAGCGCGACGACTACCAGAAGGTCCGCCAGGGTCTCGGCATCGAATAATCCTCCCTGTACAAACAGGCGGCGGCTCATCCCGCCGCCTGTTTGCCATTCCATAAGAGGATCGCTGCCCGTGTCCTTTCTCGACTTCTCGCACATCACCAAGACCTATCCGGGCGTCAAGGCGCTGTCGGACGTCTCGTTCGGTGTCGACAAAGGCGCCGTGCATGGTTTGATGGGCGAGAACGGCGCCGGCAAATCCACCCTGATCAAGATACTGTCCGGTGACCAGCATGCCGATCAGGGCGAGATCCGCATTGACGGTAGGGTTCAGGCCTATACCTCGACCCGGGATGCCTTCGACAATGGCGTCATTGTCATTCATCAGGAACTGCAACTCGTTCCTGAACTCACCGTTGCCGAAAACCTCAGCCTCGGTCGTTTCCCCGCCAACGCCGGCATCATCGCCGGCCGCCGGATGCTGGACGACGTCGGCGCCAAGCTGAAATCGGCCGGTATCGACATCGACATGCGCCGCAAGGTCAAGACGCTGTCGATCGGCGAACGCCAGATGGTCGAGATCGCCAAGGCGGTCATGCTCGACGCACGCGTTATCGCGCTGGACGAACCGACCTCGTCGCTTTCCTCGCGCGAAAGCGAAATCCTGTTTGCCCTGATCGACCGCCTGCGCGGCGAAGGCAAGGTCATCATCTATGTCTCGCACAGGCTCGACGAAGTGTTCCGGCTCTGCGACAGCCTGACCGTGCTGCGCGACGGCAAGCTCGCGGCGCACCATGCGTCGCTGAAAGGCGTCACCCGCGACCAGGTCGTCGCCGAGATGGTCGGCCGCGAGATTTCGGATATCTGGGGTTTTCGCGCACGAAAAACGGGCGATGTCCGCCTGAAGGTCGACGCTCTCAGCGGCCCCAAACTGAAGACGCCGGCCAGTTTCGAGGCGAGGGCAGGCGAGATCGTCGGCTTCTTCGGCCTGATCGGCGCCGGGCGCTCGGAACTGATGCGGCTGGTCTATGGCGCCGATCCGCGCTCGGGCGGTAGCATCACCGTCGACGGCAAGCTGGTCCGTGCCGCCGATCCGCGTGGCACGATCCGGGCCGGCATCGTGCTGTGCTCGGAGGATCGCAAGCATGACGGCATCATCCAGGGCCGCTCGGTCGAGGAGAACATCAACATCTCGTCGCGGCGCCATCACACGCGCTTCGGCGTGCTCAACCGCGCCAGCGAGATCGCCATCGCCGAAACCTTCATCAAGAAGCTCAAGGTGCGCACGCCGTCGCGCAAGCAGGACATCATCAATCTCTCCGGCGGCAACCAGCAGAAGGTCATCCTTGGCCGCTGGCTGTCCGAACAAGGGGTGCGGGTTCTCATTGTCGACGAACCGACGCGCGGCATCGACGTAGGGGCCAAATCGGAAATCTACGAATTGCTCTACCAGCTTGCGCAGGACGGCATGGCGATCGTCGTGGTCTCGTCCGAACTGCCGGAAGTGATGGGCATCTGCGACCGTATTCTGGTGATGTGCGGTGGCCGCGTCAGCGCTGAACTCACCCGCGACCAGTTCGCCGAAAGGGCGATCCTGGCCGCCGCTCTCCCCGATCAGAAAACTCCCGACGCGATCGCATCCTGAGGACTTTGGCATGACCGACCAGTTGAAAAAAATCCTGCTCGGCGAACAGGGCCTCGTCGTCATCTTCGTCGTCGCCTTCGCGCTGGTGTCGGCTCTGGTGCCGAACTTCCTTACGGACCGCAACATGCTCGGCCTGCTGCAGTCGGTGGTCACCGTCGGCATCGTCGCCTGCACCATGATGTTCTGCCTCGCCGCGCGCGACTTCGACCTGTCGGTCGGTTCGATCGTCGCCTTTGCCGGCATGGTCGCTGTGATGGCGTCGAATTACACCGGCTCGATCCTGCTTGGCCTGCTGGCGGCAATCGCCTGCGGCGCTTTCGTCGGCTTCATCAACGGCGTCGTCATCGCCAAATTCCGCATCAACGCGCTGATCACGACGCTGGCCACCATGCAGATCGTGCGCGGCTTTGCGCTGATCGCGTCCGACGGCCGTGCCGTCGGCATCAACAGCTCGGATTTCTATCAGCTGGCGCTCTCGAAACTGCTCGGCATACCGACGCCGGTCTGGGTGCTCGCTATCCTGTTTTGCATCTTCGGCTTCGTCCTCAACCGCACCGTCTTCGGCAAGAACACGCTGGCCATCGGCGGCAATCCGGAGGCCTCGCGTCTTGCCGGCGTCAATGTCGACCGGACGCGCATCTGGATTTTTGCGCTGCAGGGCGTCGTCTGCGGCATCGCCGGCATCCTGCTGGCGTCGCGCATCACCTCCGGCCAGCCCAACGCGGCGGTCGGGCTCGAACTCTCGGTCATCTCGGCCTGCGTGCTCGGCGGTGTTTCGCTTGCCGGCGGCCGCGCCACCATGTCGGGCGTCATCGTCGGCGTGCTGATCATGGGCATCGCCGAAAACGCCATGAACCTGCTCAACATCCCGGCCTTCTACCAGTACATCGTACGTGGCGTGATCCTGCTGCTGGCCGTGCTGCTCGACAATCTGCGCTCGTCGGCACTGGGCCGGCGCTAAGCTGGAGGGACAAAAATGGCTGAGCGCCTTTCCGGCAAACGCATCTTCCTGACCGGCGCCGCGCAAGGCATCGGGCTGGCCATCGCCGAGGCCTGCCTTGCCGAAGGTGCAAGACTGTTCCTCGTCGACCGCGACGGCGCACTGCTGGACAAGGCCGTCGCCGGCCTTGCCGCGCCGCACGGCCATGTCGGGCATGCGGCAGCCGACATCAGCGACGGAGCCGCGATTGCCACTGCCGTCGGCCAAGCGACCGACGAAATCGGCCACATCAACGCGCTGATCAACAATGCCGGGGTCAATGTGTTCTCGACGCCGCTCAAGGCGACCGAGGAAGAGTGGAACCGCAATTTCGACGTCAACGTCAAGGGCGCCTGGAATTGCAGCAAGGCTGTGCTGCCGGGCATGATTACAAGCGGCGGCGGCGCCATCCTCAACATCGCCTCGACGCACAGCTTCACCATCATTCCGCACACCTTCCCCTATCCCGTCGCCAAGCACGCGCTGCTCGGCCTGACCAAATCGCTGGCGCTCGAATATGCGGCGCAAGGCGTGCGCGTGAACGCGCTGGCGCCGGGCTATGTCGAGACGCAGAAGGCGATCGACTACTGGAACAGCTTTGCCGATCCGGCCGCAGCACGCGCCAACACCATGGCGCTGCATCCCGGCGGCCGCATCGCCACGGCGCGCGAGATCGCGCGGGCTGCGGTGTTCATGATCTCCGACGAATGCCCGTTCATGAACGCGGCGACGCTCGTCGTCGATGGCGGGCTGAGCCAGCTGCAGCATCCCGCCTGAACGCCGGAAAGACCATGACCAAGAGACGATCGCAGCATTGGTTCGGCGGGCTGGGCAAGGATGCCTTCATCCACCGCAGCTGGATGAAGAACAACGGCCTGCCCGACGATGCCTTCGACGGCCGTCCGGTGATCGGCATCTGCAACACATTCTCCGAATTCACGCCTTGCCACGTGCATTTCCGTGCTCTGATCGAGCACATCAAGGCCGGCGTGCTGGAAGCCGGCGGCCTGCCGCTCGAATTCCCGGTCTTCTCTTGCGGCGAGTCCAATCTGCGGCCGACGGCGATGCTGTTTCGCAACCTCGCCTCGATGGATGTCGAGGAGGCGATCCGCGGCAACCCGATGGACGGCGTCGTGCTGATGGCCGGCTGTGACAAGACCACACCGTCGCTGGTCATGGGCGCGGCCTCCTGCGACCTGCCGTCGATCGCCATCTCCGGCGGGCCGATGCTTAATGGCCGCTTCCAGGGCCACGAAATCGGTTCCGGCACCGATGTGTGGAAATTTTCGGAAGACGTTCGCGCCGGTGTGATGAGCGAGCAGGATTTCGCCAATGCCGAGAGCGCCATGTCGCGCTCGCCCGGTCACTGCATGACCATGGGCACGGCCTCGACCATGGCTTCCATGGTCGAGTCGCTCGGCCTGGCGCTGCCCGGTAACGCTGCCTATCCGGCGGTCGACGCGCGCCGCAGCCGCATCGCCCGCATGACGGGGCGGCGCATCGTCGTGATGGTCAATGAGGATCTGCGCCCGTCGGCTATCCTCACGAGAAAAGCTTTCGCCAACGCCATCCGCGTCAATGGCGCGATCGGCGGCTCCACCAATGCGGTCGTGCATCTCCTGGCCATCGCCGGCCGCGTCGGCACCGAGCTGACCCTGGATGATTGGGATCGATATGGCCGCGACGTGCCGACCATCCTCGACCTGATGCCGTCAGGCCGTTTCCTGATGGAGGATTTCTGCTACGCCGGCGGTATTCCGGCCGTCATGAAAGAGATCGCCGACATGCTCGATCTCGATGCGCTGACCGTCACCGGCAAGAGCGTGCGCGAGAACATCACTGACGCCCAAAACTACAATCCGGAGGTGATCCGCCCGCGCGACAAGGCGCTGACATCGCACGGCGGCATCGCGGTGCTGCGCGGCAATCTGGCGCCCGACGGCGCCATCATCAAACCGTCAGCCGCGTCGCCAGCTCTCATGAAGCATCGCGGCCGCGCCGTCGTCTTCGAGGACATTGACGACTACAAGGCGCGCATCGACGATCCCTTGCTGGACATCGACGAGGGCTCGATCATGGTGCTGAAGAATTGCGGCCCCAAGGGCTATCCGGGAATGGCCGAGGTCGGCAACATGGCGCTGCCTCAGAAGCTGTTGAAGCAAGGCGTCCGCGACATGATCCGTATCTCCGATGCCCGCATGTCGGGCACCGCCTTCGGCACCGTCGTGCTGCATGCCGCACCCGAAGCCGCTGTCGGCGGCCCGCTGGCGCTGGTGAGGAGCGGCGACATGATCGAGCTCGATGTCGAAGCAAGGAAGCTGCATCTCGACGTGTCAGAACAGGAACTCGCAAAGCGGCGGACATCCTGGGCTCCGCCGCAGCCGGCTATGCGCGGCGGCTATCAGGGTCTTTACGTCGACCATGTGCTGCAGGCGGATCGCGGCGCCGACCTCGATTTTCTCGTCGGATGCCGTGGCCACGCCATTCAACGCGAAAGCCATTGAGGTCCGCGTGACAAAATTCAAACCTTATGATTTCCACGGCATTCACGCCATTCTCTACGCGCTCTTTGATGAGAACGAAAAACTCGACCGCGCGGCGATGCGCAGGCAGGTCGAGATCTGCCTGGCGAGCGGCGTGCACGGCATGGCGGCGCTCGGCTTGGCGACGGAAGTCGCCAAGCTGTCCGAGGCCGAGCGCCGGACGATCATGGACTGGACGGCGGAAGACACCGACGGAAAAGTGCCACTCGCTTTCACCATCTTCGGCGCTTCGGTGGCCGAGCAGGTCGCACAGGTTCGCCATGCTGAAAGCGTGGGAGCGGATTGGGTGATCCTGCAGCCGCCGCCGGTTGGGTCCTATGGTGCGCCGGAATACATCAAGTTCTTCGGCCGCGTTGCCGAGGCGACCGATCTGCCGGTGGCGATCCAGAACGCGCCGGCGTTTTTCGGGCGCGGCCTTTCATCAGACGAAATCCGCGACCTCGTCACGCTGTATCCCAACGTTAGGCTGATCAAGGGCGAGGGTCCGGTTACCGACATCGCCGGGCTGATCGAGCGCACCGATGGCCGGATACCGGTTTTCAACGGGCGTGGCGGCCTGGAACTGATCGACAATTTCCGCATCGGTTGCCGCGGCATGATCCTGGCGCCGGATTGCGCCGACTATGCCGTGCGCGCCTATCATGCGTTCCGCGCCGGAGGCGAAGCCACGGCCGAGGCTGAATATGCAAGAATGTTGCCGGCAGCGGTCTTCGTCATGCAAGGCATCGAAAACTTGATCTGCTATGGCAAGCGGCTGTTCGGCGCCCGCGCAGGCATCCCGATACACGCCCGGGCTCCGGCGATGCGGCCCAGCGAGCCTGGCCTCGCGATGGTGGAGCGCTTTGCGATTGGTCTCGGTCGGTTGCCTGGCTGAACGTCAACTGCCTTTCAATAGGTCGTCCGCCCACCCGACAGGTCGAACGTGGAGGCGGTTGTAAAACTGTTCTCCTTGGAGACGAGCCAGGCGACCATGGCAGCGGCCTCATCGACCTCCAACAGGCGGCCGCGCGGAATGCGCGAGCGCATATATTCGATATGCTCCGGCGTCAGTTGTTCAAGGATGCGCGTCTGTGCCGTGGCCGGCGAGATGCAGTTCACGGCGATGTCGTACTGCGCCAGTTCTTTGCCGAGCGACTTGGTCAAGCCGATGACCGCCGCCTTCGAGGCTGAATAGGCGGAGGCGTTGGGGTTGCCCTCCTTGCCGGCGACCGAAGCGATGTTGACGATCCGCCCGTAATTGCGCTCCTTCATCCCGGGAACCACGGCGCGATTGACGTAGAACGTACCGTTGACGTTGACGTCGATGACCTTTTTCCACGTCTCGATGTCGTAGACGTCGAGCGGGACGGCCGGGCCGGCGATTCCGGCGGAATTGACCAGAATGGAAATGTTGCCGGCCAGCTCTTCGGTCCTGGCGCGCGCCGCGTCCACCGACACCCAATCGGCGACGTCCACGATCTCTGTCGTGGCGGCGTTGCCGAGTTCCTTCTTGGCGGTTTCGAGGCGAGCCTCATCGAGATCCCACAAGGTTACCGTCGCGCCGGAGGCGACGAAGCGTCTGGCCATCGCAAAGCCGAGGCCTTGGGCGCCGCCGGTGACCACAGCGTGCTGGCCGTCAAGATCAATCCTGTTCATGTCGAGCGGTTCTTTCCGTTTGAGCTACTTCCGGGATAAAGGCCGGCCTGTGCAGGCGGGCGATATCGCTACATCGTCGCGCCGAGGCTCCATGGCACGAACTCGTTGTCGCCATAGCCGAGCGCTTCCGACCTGGTGCGCCCGCCGGAAGCGACGCGCAGGATCTCGGCGAAGATCTCCTCGCCCTTCTCGGCCAGCGAGACGCCGTCCAGTATGTCTCCGCAATTGATGTCCATGTCCTCGCGCATCTGCTCGAAGATGAAGCTGTTGGAGGCGAGCTTGATCGAGGGCGTCGGCTTGCAGCCGAAGGCCGAACCGCGGCCGGTGGTGAAGCACAATATGTTGGCTCCGCCGGCGACCTGCCCGGTGGCCGAGACCGGATCGTAGCCAGGCGTATCCATGAAGACGAGGCCGCGCTCGTTGATCGGCTCGGCATATTCCAGCACCGCGCGCAGATTGGTGGTGCCGCCCTTGGCGGAGGCGCCGAGCGATTTCTCCAGGATGGTCGTCAGCCCACCCAGCTTGTTGCCGGGCGAAGGGTTGTTGTTCATCTCCATGTCGTGCCTGGCGGTATAATCCTCCCACCAGCGGATGCGCTCGATCAGCTTTTCACCCACCGCGCGGCTCTCGGCGCGCAAGGCGAGAAGATGTTCGGCGCCATAGATCTCGGGCGTCTCCGAGAGCACGGCCGTGCCGCCTTGCCCGACAAGCAGGTCCACCGCAGCACCCAGTGCCGGATTGGCGCTGATGCCGGAATAGCCGTCCGATCCGCCGCATTGCAGCGCAAGCACCAGTTCGGAGGCCGGCTGCGGAGTCCTTTCGGCGGCGTTCACCGTAGGCAGCATGTCGACGATCGCCTTGACGCCGGCCTCGACTGTCTTTCGCGTGCCGCCGGTTTCCTGGATGGTCATCGTGCGGAAAATCGTGCTCTCCTCGATGTTGTACGACTGCATCCAGCGTGGGATCTGGAACGCTTCGCAGCCGAGTCCGACCATCAGCACGCCGCCGACATTGGGGTTGGTGGCAAAGCCCCATTGCGTCCGTTTCAACAGGTCGTAAGCGGGGCCCTTGGTGTCGATGCCGCAGCCAGTGCCGTGGACGAGTGCGATGATGCCGTCGACATTGGGATAGTCGCGCAGGATGCCAGACCGGTTGACCTCGTCGACGATGAACCGGGCGACGCTGGCAGAGCAGTTCACCGAGGTCAGGACGGCAATGAAGTTGCGCGTGCCCACCTTGCCGCTCGGCCGGCGGTAACCCATGAAAGTAGCGCGCTCGGCCTCGGCAACGACCTCGGTTTGCCTGGTATTGGTGCCGAAGACGTAGTCGCGTTCGAAATTGCGCAGATACACATTGTGCTCGTGAACCCAGTCGCCGGCGACGATGGGTTCCCGCGCAAACCCGATGGTCTGGCCGTATTTCACGATCGGCTCGTCCGAGCCGATGTCGCGCAAGGCCATTTTGTGCCCGCGCGGTATGCGTGCCCTGGCCGCCACGTCCCCGGCTTTGTCGCCGATTTTCAACGGATCGACCGCCAGAAGAATGTTGTCGATATCCGACAGCTTGATGAACCGTGCCATGACCCAAACTCTGAAAAAGCTCCCCCCGACAAGGAGCGCCGAGAGGCAAAAGTGATTTGGAATACTAATATAATAGAATGTCAGTGGTCAAGGTGCGGTTGCGAAAGGCTTGGATTGCAGGGGCGTAGTGGCGGATCGGTTAGGTGAGCGTGCAATGAGTGCGCCTTGCGGCGCAGTTTGAGGGCGGCAAACGGCTGGATGAAACAACGGACCGCCGCACGCGGGACACGGTCAATCGAGATGGAAGACCGCTTCCATGGCCGCCCACCATTCGCCGTCGGCGCGCGTCGGCAGTGGCGTCTGCATGGGGTCGCACAGTTCCCACCATTTGCGCATGGCCGGCGACTCGCTCATCCGCGCCGCATCCCTGGCGAAGTCGCTGCCGTGATACTCCCAGCAGGCGAACAGAAGGTTCTCCGGTTCGCGCAGGAAGATCGAATAGTTGCGGATGTCGGCGCGACTGATGACGTCGAGCACTTCCGGCCAGACGGCGGCGTGGACGCGCTTGTAGTCCGCGATCGCCTCGGCTTTCACGCCGATACAAAGTCCCATTCTTTGCATGCCGGTGGCTCGCGGTGTTTCAGTCGAGAAGGTCGGCGGCGACTTCGAGCGTGTTGCGGAACGACGTCTCGAGATGATGTTCCATGGCCCTTGCCGCCCCCTCGGCGTCGTGGCGCTTCAGCGCGTCGAAAATGGCCTCGTGCTGCTCGATCGTCTGTTCGCCATAGCCCGGCTTGGGGATGGCGAGATAGCGGCCGCGATCCATCTGTGCCTTTGAGATGTCGACGGCTCTCCAGATCATCGGCAGGCCGCAGATCTCGGCGATGGTGCGGTGAAAGACATCGTCGAGCTGTATCGCGGTGGCATATCTGCCTCGCGATATGGCGAGGCGGTGCGCCGCCATGTTGTCTTCCAGCAATTCGCTGGCGGCCGGTGTGAACTTGGCGGCCGCGCGTCGGGCGCTCTCCATCTCCAGTGCCCGCCGGATGACATAGGCTTCTTCCAGGTCGGCCCGGCTGATCGGAGCGACATAGGTGCCCGTTTGCGCCAGGATCTTGACCAGACCCTCGTCGCTGATGCGCTTGACCGCTTCACGAACGGGGGTGCGCGACACACCCAGGGCCTCCGCGATGGCGACCTCGTTGATGACCTCGCCCGGCTTCAACTGCCCGACGACGATCAGGTTGCGGATCTTGTGATAGATCTGATCGCGGAGCGGAAGAGCCCGATTGAGCGTCGAAGGATCCAGGTCCATTGCAAATCCGTGTCTTCGTTCACCAGAAATGGTCAGATTATATTAGAATGTCAATTAGAATGCACCCAATGCAAGGGTGAGGTCGGTTGACACCTGATGTCCATAACGACCGCCGGAATCCAGCTTGCCAGAACTGTTATATTAGTGCAATAGTCATCGTCCGCGGCGAGAAATTCAATCCGCAACCGAGAGCCTGGACTGAGCCGCGTGTTCAAAAGCGCGGACGTTCAAGCCAGTTCGAAGAGGGTCGAATTGCGTTTGAAGCGACTATTATACTAACATATCGACGGCCGATACCAAGGATGATCGGCCACCCGCCAGGAGGAACCTAGCCAGATATGACTGTCGCCGCCGATTGCGCCCTGGACATGCGAGGCATCAGCAAGACGTTCCCGGGCGTGAAGGCTCTGTCCAACGTCAATTTCGCCGTGAAATTCGGCACGGTTCATGCGGTCGTGGGTGAGAACGGCGCCGGCAAATCGACGCTCATGAAAGTGCTCAACGGGTCCTACGCACCCAGCAGCGGCACAATCAGGGTCGGCGGCGCCGAGGTGCGCATGCGCCGGCCCGCCGACGCCCAGGCGCTCGGCATCCGCATGGTGCATCAGGAAATCAATCTGGTCGCCGACCTGAGCGTCGCCGAAAACGTCTATCTCGGCCGCATGCCGGGCAAGTGGATCTTTCTGCGCAAGGGCGAGATGATCCGGGCTGCGACCGCCGTCCTCGATGAGCTCGGAGCGGCCATCAACCCGCGTGAACGGCTCGGCAACCTGTCGATCAGCCAGCAGCAGCTCGTCGAGATCGCCAAGGCCTACGCGGCGCAGCCCAGGATCATCGTCCTGGACGAACCGACATCCAGCCTCAGCGAGCATGAGACGGCGGCGTTGTTCCGGATCCTGCGCAAGATGCGCGATGACGGCATCGCCATCATCTACATCAGCCACCGACTGAAGGAGGTGCTCGAAATCGCCGACGAGGTGACTGTGCTGCGCGACGGCTCAATGATCGAGACGCGTCCGATCGAAGGCATAAATGCCGCTCACATGATCAGGCTGATGGTCGGTCGCGAAGTCAGCAATGTCTTCCCGAAAAGCCCGGCCGAGATCGGCAAGTCGGTGCTGCGCGTCGAACGCATCAGCGACGGCACGCGCTTCCGCAATGTCAGCTTCGATGTACGCGCCGGCGAGATACTGGGCTTGACGGGGCTGGTGGGCGCTGGCCGCACCGAGGTCGCCCGCGCAATCTTCGGCCTGTCGCGGCTTGTCGAGGGCTCGGTCAGCGTCAACGGACGCGAGGTCTCGATCAACTCGCCATCCCAGGCGGTCAGGGCAGGCATTGCCTATGTTCCGGAAGATCGCAAGGGCGACGGCGTCGTGCCTGGAATGTCGATCCGGGAAAACATCAGCCTGCCCATACTGCGCCGCCTGAGCCGTTTCGGGCGCATCAGCCGCAGCGCCGATCACTCGCTTGCCGCGGACTCGGTCAAGCAGTTTTCGATTTCACCGCCCGACGGCGAACGGCGCATCAGCCTTCTGTCGGGCGGTAACCAGCAGAAGGCGGTCATCGCCAAATGGCTTGCCGCCAAACCTTCGGCCTTGATCCTCGACGAGCCGACGCGGGGCGTCGACGTCGGCGCCAAGGCCGAGATCCACCACATCATCGGCCAACTCGTCGCCGGCGGCATGGCGGTCGTGATGATCTCGTCGGAGCTGCCCGAAATCCTCGGCGTCTGCGACCGCGTGGTGGTGATGCGCGATGGCTATGCCTCCGAGCCTCTCCTGCGCAGCGAATTGAGCGAGGAGCGCATCATGGCGCTAGCCACGGGGGAGGAGACGGCGTGACCGAAGCTGCCATGGAGATCGGCGGCGTGAACCGCAACGACCGCTTTACGCGTGGCAGCAGGCTTGTCGATGTCCTGTCGAAGGCGGGGCTGGCCTTCGCTATCCTCGCCGTGATGCTCTACGGCTCCTTCGTCAGCCCCGCCTTCTTCACATCAGGCAATTTGCTCAACGTCCTGACCTCGATGTCCATCGTCGGCATCGTCGTCGTCGGCATGACCTTCGTGCTCGTGGTCGGCAGCCTGGCCGACCTGTCGGTGCCGGCCACCATCGCCTGCGGCGCCATCCTGTCGCTCGGGCTGCAGCCGATGATCGGACCGCTGCCGGCCTTCGTGCTGGCGGTTGGTCTCGCGGGCCTCATAGGCCTGCTCAACGGGGTCCTGGTCGGATATGTCGGCATCAATCCAATCATTGCCACGCTCGGCATTGGCACGATCGGACTGGGCATCGTCCAGGCGGCTGTCGGCGGGGTCATCGTCTATGGCAGCAATCCCGCCTCCGCCGAACTCGCCAAGGGCCGGCTGTTCGGCATTCCGGTCGTGGTGCTGATCTTCCTGGTCATTGCTCTTGTCGGCCATTTCGTCCTGTCCCGCTCCTTCTGGGGCAGATGGACGCTTGCCACCGGCGGCAATTACAGCGCCGCCGAGGCAAGTGCGGTTCCGGTGCAGGCCGTGAAGGCTGGCGCCTTCGTGATCACAGCACTCGCTTCCGGCATCAGCGGCGGCCTGCTCGGGCTGACGCTGCAGAGCGCGCGGCCGCTCATCGGCGGCGGCTACGAATTCAGTGCCATCACGGCGGTGGTGGTCGGCGGCGTGTCGATCGTCGGCGGCTTCGGATCGGTGCCACGGGCCATTGCCGGCCTCATCTTCGTGCAACTGCTGACCAACGTCATGGTGCTCGACGGTGTGCGCACGCCGATCCAGGGTTTCGTGCTCGGCATCCTGATCGTCGGCGCCGTCGGCATGGATGCGGCGCTGCGCAAGCGGGGCGTGTCGTGATGCGTTTTCTTTCGCTTGTCTCGCAGTATCGCGTCATCGTCATTCTCGGTCTGACGCTCGTCATTTCCGCGCTGGTGGTCCCCGGCTACCTCTCGGCATCGACCCTCGGCCTCGGCCTCGACCGGGCGGCGACGATCGGCCTGATCGCGATCGGCCTGACGGTGCTTTTGATATCGGGCCAGATCGACCTCTCCGGTGGCGCGGTGTTTGCCCTGGCCGGCATCGTATCGGTCATCCTGCAGCGAGAGATCGGCATCCTCCCTGCCGCGATCGTCGGCATCCTGGTCGGTACCCTGGCAGGCGCCGTCAACGGCATGCTGGTCGTCGGCCTGAAGGTGAATTCGCTCGTGCTGACGCTCGCGACGATGCTCATCTTCCGCTCGCTCGCGCACTGGATCACCAACAGCCAGCCGGTGACCGGAACCGACATCATGCTTTCCCTGGCGCTGGCCAAGATCTATCTCGATGTCTTCACCCTCCGCAGCGCGCTGTTCATCGCCCTGATCGTGCTGCTGCATTTCTGGCTGACGCGCACCATACCTGGGCGTAACGTCTTTGCGGTGGGATCCAACCCGGCGGCTGCCAAGGAAAGCGGTATCGCCTCGGACCGTATCGTCTTTCTCGGCTTTGTCTTTGCCGGCACGCTTGCCGGCCTGGCGGGGGTTCTCCAGAGCCTCGTCACCAACACCGGCTCACCCGTCTTCGGCTCGGAATTGACGGTCGCCGTCATTGCCGCGGTCGTTGTCGGCGGAACTCGTCTCGAAGGCGGCAGGGGATCCGCGCTCGGCACGCTCGGCGGCGTGCTGACAATCGGCTCGCTGACCATCGCGATGGAGTTCCAGTCCGTTCCCGCATACGTCCAGCAGGTCGTGTCCGGGCTTATCCTGATCCTGCTCGTCGTGCTCGATCGGGCCGTTACCACCAAGGGGAGGGCTCCGGGCACGCGCCCGGCGCTCGTTCGCGACAATCCAATCACTCAAGGAGGAACCACATGATTGGGAGGAACACATGATTGGCAAGAAAAGCATGCTTCACGTCGCCGCCATGGCGGCTGTGCTGGCATCGACGGGCTGGGCCAGCGCCAAGACGGTCTGCTACGTGACGGCAGCGGATTCGCATGCCTATGCGACGCCGGCCAACAAGGCGCTTCAGGCGCGCGCCGCGGAACTCGGCATCGAGATCCTGAGCCTCAGCCAGGATTTTGATGTCCAGAAAGGCACCGAGCAGCTCAACACCTGCGTTGCGCGCAAGGTCGACGGCATCATCCTGTGGCCGCTCGACCCGCAGGCCTACATACCGGGACTGGCGCGCGCGCAGCAGGCGAACATTCCGGCGATCCTCATCAATTCGCCGATGAGCGACGATGCCAAGCCGTTCATCAAGTCGTTCACCGGGCCTGATGTCTATGAGGAAGGCAAGCTGGCGGCGGACTCGCTGAGCAAGGCGCTCGGCGGCAAGGGCTCCGTCGTCATCATCGCCGGCCAGGCCGGCAACGGCACCACGATCGGACGTGTCAGCGGCTTCACCGACCGTCTCAAGGAAACCAATGCCGACATCAAGGTGCTCGACACGGTCAATGCCGACTTCGACCAGCAAAAGGCACTGGTGGTCAGCCGCGATCTGATCACACGCTTCGGCGACCAGATCAGCGGTGTCTACGCCAATGACGACACGATGGCCCGCGGCTTCATCGACGCATGGAAGGAGGCCAACCCCTCCAAGGCCGCACCGCCGATTGTCGGCATCAATGGCCAGAAGGATGCGTTCGAATCCATCCGCACCAATGAGATGTACTCGACCATCGTCCAGTCGCCCGTCGAGGATGGCCGCCTGGCGATCAACACGATGGCCGAGATCATCGACGGGAAGCAGGTCAAGGACCGGCTGCCCATCCCGCTGACCGTCGTCACCAAGGACAACGTCAACGCGGTCGAACCCGCGTTCTGATACGAAGGGGGCCGGCCCGTGTATTCGGGCCGGCCCCCTTTCCCTGCCAGAGAGAGAAATTCTAATAGCGGCGACAGAATTGGAATAAACTAACTCTACAGAGTTTGTGGAATAAGCAATCTGCACTGGCGATCTGGTTTCCACCCGGACAGGACCACGCCATGCCCACTCTTTCGCATCAGCTACTCACCAAAGCAGGCATATCCGGCCGCCTTCGCCAGGCAGCGGGAGAAAGGCCATGAGCCGGGTCGTGCCAGACCGCATCAAGGTGCTCTGGTTTCTGCCTACGCATGGCGACAGCCGCTACCTCGGCACGGCCGAGGGTGGCAGATCGGTCGATCTGCCGTATCTGACGCAAGTGGCGAAGGCGGCCGACACGCTCGGCTACTATGGCGTGCTGTTGCCGACCGGCCGCTCGTGCGAGGATTCCTGGGTGATCGCATCGGCTCTTGTGCCGATTACCGAGCGCTTGCGTTTCCTTGTCGCCGTGCGGCCCGGTTTGCAGTCGCCGACGCTGGCCGCGCGCATGACTGCGACGCTGGATCGCATCTCCAATGGCCGCCTGCTGATCAACGTCGTCACCGGCGGCGATCCGCTGGAGAACAAGGGCGACGGCATCTTCCTGTCGCATGCCGAACGCTATGAGGTGACGCAGGAGTTCTTGCAGATCTACAAGCGGGTGCTGAGCGGCGAGACGGTGGGGCACGAGGGCAAGCATTTCCACATCGAGGACGGCCGGCTGCTGTTTCCGCCGGTGCAGACGCCATATCCGCCATTGTATTTCGGGGGCTCGTCCGACGCTGGGTCCGTGGTGGCGGCGCAGGAGATCGACAAATATTTGACCTGGGGAGAGCCGCCAGCCGATGTCGAGCGCAAGCTGGACGGCATGCGTGAACTGGCGCAGAAGGCTGGCCGCAAGCTCTCCTTCGGCATTAGGCTGCATGTCATCGCCCGCGAAACCACCGAGGAGGCCTGGGCCGCTGCCGACAGGCTGATAAGCCGGCTCGACGACGCGACGATCGCCTCGGCGCAGAAGGTCTTTGCCCGCATGGATTCGGTCGGCCAGGCGCGGATGAGCGCATTGCATGGCGGCAATCGCGCCAAGCTCGAGATCGCCCCCAACCTCTGGGCCGGCGTCGGCCTGGTGCGCGGCGGCGCAGGTACCGCACTTGTCGGCGATCCCGACACGATCGCCGAGCGCATCGACGAGTACCGGCGCCTCGGCATCGATACCTTCATCCTTTCCGGCTATCCACATCTCGAAGAAGCCTATCGCTTCGGCGAGCTGGTGCTGCCGAAACTGCCGACCGACCATCCGGTCAAGGCAGCCGGCTCGTCCGTAAACACCGGTCCGTTCGGCGAAACCATCGCCGGCGACCACCGGCCGAAGTCGCTCGCCAGCGCCTCGTGAACTTGCTTCCTGCGTCCTCGCGGTTGCGCGTCGCCATTATTGGCGGCGGCTTTTCCGGTGCGGCGGTGGCGTGGCACCTGGCGCAAATGCCTCGACCGGAGCGCATTTCCATTTCCGTGATCGAGCCGCGACCCTTGATTGGCGGTGGCCTTGCCTATTCCAGCGAGGAACCCTCTCATCGGGTCAATGTTCCCGCGGTCAGGATGAGCATGGCTCCCGACGACCCGCAGCATTTTGCACGCTGGTTGACTGGCAGCGGAGAACTCGAACACGACCCGGATGCGATCTGGATGAACGGCGACGCTTTTCCGCGCCGGCGCGTGTTCGGTCGCTATGTTGCCGAGCATCTGGCGCCGCATCTCAATTCCGGCCTTGTCCATCATGTTGAAGGTTCCGCCACACGCGTGACACGCGATGCCAGTGGCGCGGGCTGGACCGTGCACACCTCTGCCGGACCGGTCGCCTCCGACATCGTCGTTCTAGCAGCAACGCATCCGCAGCCTGCAATTCCAGCCGCGTTGATCCACCTGACGGAAGCGCCGGGTTTCATCGCCGACCCATACGCAGCCGCGGCGCTTGCCGGGATCGGGCCGGACGCCTCGGTGCTGATCGTCGGCTCCGGGCTGACCTCGGCCGACATGGTCGCCGAACTTGACCGTCGTGGCCATCGTGGCCGCATCCTCACGCTGTCGCGCCGCGGCTTACGCTCGCGCGGACACCCCGATGTCAGGGGCGAGCCTTTTGGCGATTTTGCATCCGCGCCGGCGACGACGGCGCTCGGCCTGCTCAGGACCATTCGCGCGACGCTGGCAGCGGCAAGAGCGGCCAATGTCAACTGGCAGTCGGTCTTCGACCAGTTGCGCCTGCAGGGGCCGGTGCTGTGGGCCGCACTTGCCCCGCCGGAGCGGGCAAGGCTGGTCCGCCAGCTGCGCGTGTTCTGGGACGTGCATCGTTTCAGGATCGCCCCGCAGGTCGCCGCCGTGCTCGACCGGCGCCATGCCGCCGGTACAGTCGACACCATTGCCGCCAGGCTTGTCGCGTCGAACGATGAGGACGGCAGCCTAGCTGTCAGCTTTCAACGGCGCGGGCAGACCCGGATCGAGGCGGCGCGCTTCGCTGCCGTCATCAACACCACCGGTCCGGCTCATGGGCAGGCGCTGCAGCTGAACCCGGCGCTGAGCTCGCTGGCGGAAACCGGCTTGATCAGGACGGACCAATATGGGCTTGGCATCGAGACAGGTCTCGACAGCCGCGCGATCGGCCGGGACGGTGAGGCGGTCGCGACACTCCTGGTCGCCGGCCCGCTGGCACGAGGGACTTTCGGCGAGCTCATGGGTCTGCCGGAAGTCGCTCGCCATGCCCAGGCGGTCGCGGTTGAAATTGCCAAGCTGCTGGTAACGCTGCCGTCAGCGCAGGCCATCGGCGCCAATGCCGCGCAGGGTCCGGTCATGAGCTGACACCGGCAAACCGGGTTGGCCGAGCAAAATTGGTATTTCCGTCCCAAGAGGGGCTCAAAAACGGAAAATCCTTCTTTGTATATAAATTCTATAAACATAATAAATACCGACGAAACCGGCTGCGGTCGGATCGATCAACGAGATGGCCTGAATGGGAGACAGTTCATGGGACACGCAGAGACCGACTCGATCAAGTTTGCCTACTGGGTGCCGAATGTTTCGGGCGGCCTGGTGATCTCCAACATCGAGCAGCGCACCAACCATTCGGCCGAGTACAATCGCAAGCTGGCGCAGATCGCCGAGAAGTCCGGCTTCGATTACGCCCTCAGCCAGATCCGCTTCACCGCCGGCTACGGCGCCGACGAGCAGCATGAATCGGTGGCGTTCAGCCATGATCTGCTGGCGGCGACCACAACGCTCAAGGTCATCGCGGCGATCCTGCCCGGACCGTGGAACCCGGCGCTGGCGGCCAAGCAGATCGCCACCATCAGCTATCTCACCAATGGCCGCGTCGCGATCAACCTCGTCTCCGGCTGGTTCCGTGGCGAGTTCCATGCCATCGGCGAGCATTGGCTCGACCATGACGAGCGCTATCGCCGCTCGGAGGAATTCATTCGTGCGCTGCGCGGAATATGGACCGAGGACAGCTTCACCTTCCGTGGCGATTTCTACCGCTTCAACGAATATTCGCTGAAGCCGAAACCGCCGCAGCCGCTGCCCGAAATCTTCCAGGGCGGCTCGTCGCGCGCCGCGCGCGACATGGCATCGCGGGTCTCGGACTGGTACTTCACCAATGGCAACACGCCGGCCGAGATCGCCAAGCAGGTCGACGACCTCAGGACCAAGGCGAAGGCCAATAACCATTCCGTCAAGGTTGGCGTCAACGCCTTCGCGGTCGTCCGCGAGACAGAGGATGAGGCCAGGGCGGTGCTCGCCGAAATCATTGCCAAGGCCAACCCCGAGGCGGTCAACGCCTTTGGCCATGAGGTGAAAAATGCCGGCAAGGCTTCGCCGGAAGGCGAGGGCAATTGGGCGAAATCCTCCTTCGACGATCTGGTCCAGTACAATGACGGCTTCCGCTCGAACCTGATCGGCACGCCAAGGCAAGTCGCCGAGCGCATCGTCGACCTGAAGCGCGCCGGCGCCGATATCATCCTGCTCGGCTTCCTGCACTTCCAGGAAGAGGTCGAGTATTTCGGCAAGCATGTCATCCCGCTGGTCCGCGAACTGGAAAACGCCGAGGCGGCGGCGTCGCTGGCGGCGGAGTAGCCATCCCGCAGCCTGGCCCGCCACGGTCCGGCCAGCACACGCATGAAGGTTGCCGGCGCGCTCGATCCGTCGAGCGGCAATGAGGTTTTGCGCGCCTAATCAAGGACGATTGGAATGCCGTTGCCCAGTTATACGCTCGGAGTGATGGACGCTTCGGTCTATGCGCCGGAAGTCTTTGCGCGCGGCCTGCCGTCAAGCCCGCGGGAGCAGCAGTCCGAAGACGACGGCGAGCCGATCGGCTCCGTTGCTGGTGTCGCCGCTCCGCTGCTTTCGCTCCAGGGCATCGGCCTGTCGTTCGGCGGCGTCGTGGCACTGGCCGATATCGACCTGTCGGTTCACCCAGGCGAAATTCGCGCCATCATCGGCCCGAACGGCGCCGGCAAAAGCTCGCTGATCAACGTCATCAGCGGCGTCTATCGGCCGGATCGCGGCCACGTCCGGCTCGACGGCACCTTCTATGCCCAGGTGCCGACGCAGCAGTTGGCTCACCTCGGTGTCGCCAGAACCTTCCAGAACCTTGCACTGTTCAAGGGTCTCAGCGTCCTCGACAATGTCGCTTCCGGCCTCGCCTACAAGGTTCGCTCCAACTTTGCCGGCCAGGTGCTCGGCATCGGCCGCTCGCGCGGCGAGCAGCGCGAAACACGCAGCCGCGCGGAACAGATCCTCGAATTTCTCGACCTCACCGCCATTCGCGACCGTCTTGTCGGCACCTTGCCTTACGGACTGCAGAAGCGTGTCGAACTGGCCCGCGCACTGGTGGCCCAGCCGCGCCTGCTTTTGCTCGACGAGCCGATGGCCGGCATGACCGCGAGCGAAAAGAGCGAGATGGCGGCTTTCGTCCGTGCCGCGCGCGATCGTTTCGCCACCACCGTGGTGTTGATCGAGCACGATGTCGGCGTCGTCATGGGCCTGTCCGACCGCATTGCCGTTCTCGACTACGGCCGCAAGATCGCCGACGCCACGCCAGACGAGGTCAGGAACGACCAGCGCGTCATCGATGCCTACCTCGGCGTCGCCTCGGACAATGAGGACGGGGCAGGCATATGATCGCCGATTTCGACTACCAGTTCTTCATCGAAGTGCTCGTCGGCGGCCTGCTCTCCGGCGTCATGTACTCGCTGGTCGCGATCGGCTTCGTGCTGATCTACAAGACCTCGGGCGTGCTCAATTTCGCGCAAGGCGCGATGCTGTTGTTCGCGGCACTCACCTTCGTCAGCCTTATCGAGCGCGGCATCCCGTTCGCGCTGGCGCTGGTGATCACTTTCGCCATCATGGTCGCCATGGGTGTCGCCATCGAGCGCACGGTGCTGCGGCCGCTGACCAACAAGCCGCCGATCACACTGTTCATGGCGACGCTCGGCCTGTCCTACATCATCGAGGGCGCCGCCCAGCTGATCTGGGGCACGCAGGTCCACGGCCTCGATCTCGGCATCGAGGACGTGCCGCTGGAAATCGGCGGCGTGCTGATCAGCCAGTTCGACATTTTTGCCGCAGTGGTTGCCGCCGGCATGGTCCTCTTGCTGTCGCTGTTTTTCCGCTACACCCGCATCGGCCTCTCCTTTCGCGCCGTCGCCGACCATCAGTTCGCGGCCCTCGCGGTCGGTCTCAGGCTGCCGCTGATCTGGGCCACCGTCTGGGCTGCTGCCGGTCTTGTCGCACTGGTGGCGGGACTGCTCTGGGGTGCGCGCCTCGGTGTGCAGTTCTCGCTGTCGCTGGTGGTGCTCAAGGCGCTGCCAGTGCTGGTGCTCGGCGGCTTCGATTCCATCCTCGGCGCCATCGTCGGCGGGCTTCTGATCGGCGCCAGCGAGAAACTCGCCGAGGTCTATATCGGCGACTATTTCGGCGGCGGCATCGAGAGCTGGTTCGCCTATGTCGTCGCGCTGGTCTTCTTGCTGATCCGTCCTTCCGGCCTGTTCGGCCAGAAGCTCGTCGAGAGGATCTGAGCGATGACCGCGATATCAAGCGATTTCGTCGCCGCGCCGGTGCTGCCGAAGTGGGCCTCGCCCGTGCTGCTGCTCGCCTTCGCCTATGGTGTCGTGCCGCTGATCGGCTCGAGCTATCTGTTCGAGGCCATCCTGCTGCCGTTCCTGGCGCTCAGCCTCGCCGGCGTGGGCTTGAACATCCTCACCGGCTATGCCGGCCAGGTTTCGCTTGGGAGTGCTGCCTTCATGGCGGCCGGCGCCTTCGCCGCCTACAATTTCAACCTGCGGATCGAAGGCCTGCCGCTGATCGGCAGCATCTTCCTGGCCGGCATCGTCGCCGCCGCGATCGGCATCGTCTTTGGCCTGCCGAGCCTGCGTCTGAAGGGTTTTTATCTCGCGGTCTCGACGCTTGCCGCGCAGTTCTTCGTGCAATGGGCACTGACCAAATTCAGCTGGTTCTCCAACAACTCGGCGTCAGGCGTCATCGACGCGCCAAGACTATCGGTTTCAGGTTTCGCGCTCGACGGCGCCATCGGCCGCTATCTCTTCGCCTTGACCATCGTCACCGTTCTGACCTTCCTCGCCCATCGGCTGGTCTCGTCGCAGACCGGGCGCAACTTCATCGCCATCCGCGACAATGAAACCGCCGCCCGCATCATCGGCATCCCGGTGCTGAAGACCAAGCTGCTTGCCTTCGCCATCTCGTCCTTCATCATCGGCGTCGCCGGCGTCATCTGGGCCTTCGCGTATCTGCGGACCGTCGAGCCGGATGGCTTCGACCTCGACCGGTCGTTCCAGATACTGTTCATCATCATCATCGGTGGCCTGGCTTCGATCCGCGGCGCATTTTTCGGCGCCGCCCTCATCGTGGTCTTCCCGCTCGCTCTGTCGCGCCTCGGCGGCTTCCTGCTTGGCGATCTCTTCGATTCGGGCGTGCTCGACATGAGCCAGCGCATCGTGCTGGGCGCGCTCATCATCCTGTTTCTGATCCTTGAACCCGACGGGCTGGTGGCGCTGTGGGACAGGGTCCGAAGACGGCTCGTGTTCGCCTGGCAGTCGACCTGAGCCCATGCATCCACTCCGAACCGACGTTTGAAAATGAACCAGAGGCCGAACCCAAGACGGCCCATACCGGGAGTACCTCAACCATGAATTTCCTGAGCACAATCAAGGCGGCGGCGCTGTCTGCGGCGATGATCGTGTCGGTGGCCTTGCCCGCCGCGCACGCCGACGAACAGTATTTCCCGCTGCAAAGCTATCGCGTCGGGCCGTATGCTGCCGGCGGCACCGGCTTCTTCGGCGGCTTCATCGATTATCTCAACCTCATCAACATCCGCGACGGCGGCGTCAACGGCGTCAAGCTGACCTGGGACGAATGCGAGACCCAGTACGAGGTCGAGCGCGGCGTCGAATGCTACGAGCGGCAGAAGAGCCATGCCGGTGCCGCCGCCTGGAACCCGCTCTCGGTCGGCATCGCCTACGCCATGATCGACCGCATCACCGCCGACAAGGTGCCGCTGATCACCGTCAACCACGGCCGCACCGATTCCACAGATGGACGCGTTTTCCCCTACGTCTTCCCGCTGCTGCTCAATCCTTACAGCGAGACATCAGGCATCGTGAACTACATCGCCTCCAAGGAAGGCGGCATCGACAGACTGAAGGGCAAGAAGATCGTCGTGCTCTATCACGGCTCGCCTTACGGCAAGGAAACCATCCCGATCTATGAATTGCTGGCGCAGAAATACGGCTTCACCGTGCAGCAGATCGAGGTGCCGCATCCCGGTAACGAGCAGCAGTCGCAGTGGCTGACGATCCGCCGCGCCAAGCCGGACTTCGTCGTCCTGCGCGGGTGGGGCGTGATGAACCCGGTGGCGTTGAAAACGGCGGTCAAGGTCGGCTTTCCCGTCGATCACATCGTCGGCAATGTCTGGTCGAACTCGGAAGAGGATGTCATCCCGGCCGGCGACGCCGCCAAGGGTTACACCGCCATCACCACCCAGGCTTCCGGCAACTCCTACCCGGTGGTTCAGGAGATCGTGAAGACGGTCTACGGCGCCGGCAAGGGTAACCTCGAAGACAAGGCGCGTATCGGCTCGGTCTACCACAATCTCGGCATCGTCAACGGCATCCTCAATGTCGAGGCGATCCGCGTCGCGCAGGAGAAGTTCGGCCACCGCACGCTGACCGGCGACGAGGTCCGCTGGGGCTTCGAGCACCTCAAGCTTGATCCGGCCAAAGTCGAGGCGCTTGGCGCCAAGGACCTGTTCCACTCGATCAATGTCAGCTGGGACAATCACGAAGGCGAGGGCTACGTGACCTTCCAGCAGTGGGACGGCAAGAAGTGGAACGTCGTCTCCGACTGGATCGCGCCGGACTGGGCGCTGCTGCGGCCAATCATCGAGAAGTCCGCCGAGGCCTACGCCGCCGAGAAGGGCATCAAGCTGCGCACCGAGGATGATGCCAACGCAGTGACCACCAACTGATCAGGGCAGAGCCGGGCGCAGCGGATAGGGTTCCGCAGCGCCCGGCCTGTTCGGTTCATCGAACCACAAAATGAGAGCCCCATGCCGGACGATGACGTCATTCTTGCCGTGGATACGGTTCATGCCACCTACAACCACGCCATCACGGCGCTGCACGGCGTCAGCTTCGAACTTCGGCGCGGCCAGATCCTGGCATTGCTTGGCGCCAATGGCGCCGGCAAGACCACGACGCTGAAGGCCGTCTCCAATTTGCTGCCGGCCGAACGCGGCCAGGTCAATGCAGGCACCATCCGCTATGAAGGCTCGGATGTCTCGCGCCGCAAGCCGGGCGATCTCGTGCGCGCCGGCCTGGTCCAGGTGCTGGAAGGCCGCCACTGCTTCAAGAGCCTCACCGTCGAGGAAAATCTGGTTGCCGGCGGCATTGGCCGCAGCGGCCGCCGCGCCGAGATCAACGAAGATCTCGAGCGGATCTACGGCTATTTCCCGAGGCTCAGGGAAAAGCGCCGGACATTGTCCGGCCTAACTTCTGGCGGCGAACAGCAGATGACCGCCATCGGCCGGGCGCTGATGTCGCGGCCGCGCCTGCTGGTCCTCGACGAACCGTCGATGGGTCTCGCCCCGCTCATCGTCCAGGACATCTTCCAGACGCTCAGAAAGCTGAACCGCGAGACCGGCCTGTCGATCCTGGTCGCCGAGCAGAATTCGGCGGTGGCGCTCCGTTATGCCGACCACGCCACTGTGCTCGAAAACGGCGTCTCCGTTCTCACTGGTGCGGCCGCCGAGCTTCGCCAGCGCGAGGACATCAGGGCCTTCTACCTCGGTCAATCGACCGCCGGGCAACAGCCTTCGCCCGCCGCCAAACCAGCCCATCTCCATGCCGTTGCCTGAAATGAAATCCCAAGGAGCAGTGAAATGACCGTTTCGACCGTCAAGACCGACCAGGCTTCCGCCGCCGTGCCGGCAGTCGCAAGACCGACCGCGCCAGCGCACATCATCAAGGACGCCGCCGAGGCGATTGCTATCGCCCACGCGCTCGCCGCCGAATTCGTCAAGGACTCCTCAAGGCGCGACCGCGAGCGGATCTGGCCGGTTGCCGAACTCGATGCCTTTTCGCAAAGCGGCCTGTGGTCGATCAACGTGCCCAAGGCATTCGGCGGGCCGGAATTGTCCTATGCGACGCTGGCGAAGGTGATCGAGATCATCTCGGCGGCGGATTCCTCGATCGGCCAGATTGCCCAGAACCATCTCGGCGTCGTCGCCGCCATCCGCACCGTGTCCGACGCGGACCAGCAGGAGCTGCTGTTTGCCGAAGCGTTGAAAGGCACGCGGTTCGGCAACGCCTTTTCCGAGTTCGGCTCCAAACGCGCCGCCGATTTCGAAACCCGCTTCACCGATGCCGGCGACCATGTCGTCGTCAATGGCCGCAAATTCTATTCGTCCGGCGCGCTGCTCGCTCATCTCGTGCCGATCGTCGCGCTCGATGACCAAGGCCGTGCCTGGTATGCGATCGCCGACCGCGGCGCGCCCGGCCTGACCGTCATCGACGATTGGTCGAGCTTCGGCCAGCGCACGACGCTGTCCGGCACCGTCATCATCGACAACGTCAAGGTGCCGAAGACGCATCTGGTGCCAGGCTACAAGGGTTTTGACAGGCCAACCGCCGACGGCGCCATCTTCCAGATCATCCAGGTGGCGGTCGACACCGGCATCGCCCAGGCAGCGATCGACGAGACGGTCAATTTCGTCAGGACCAAGAGCCGAGCCTGGATCGACAGTGGCGTCGACAATGCCTGGGACGATCCCTACACCATCCAGGCCATCGGCGACCTGACGCTGCGCCTGCACGCGGCGCAGGCGCTGCTGGAAAAGGCCGGCCTGGCAATCGACCGGGCGGTGATCGAGCCGACCGCCGACACGGTGGCGCACGCCCAGATCGTCACCGCCGAGGCAAAAATCCTGTCGACCGAGATCGCCATTGCCGCCACCAACAAGCTGTTCGAACTTGCGGGGACCCGCTCAACGCTGGCCGAACACAATCTCGACCGGCATTGGCGCAACGCGCGCACGCACACGCTGCACGATCCGGTGCGCTGGAAATATTCGATCCTCGGCAAATATTTCCTCAACGGCGAAAACCCGCCGCTGCACGCCTGGAGCTGATTTCTCACCGGCGGGCGAGAGGCTCGCCACAGCAAAATTTTTCGGCCACTATACCCCAAGAGGTTCACTGCCATGTCAAATCCAACAGTCGTCGGCTTTTCCGGCAACATCACCCGGCCGTCAAAGACGCGCGCCTTCGTCGATCTGGTCACCAGGGACATCGCCGCCAGCCACAGTCTGTCGGCGACCACTTATGATATCGAGGATCTCGGCCCGTCGCTCGGCACGGCAAGATGGGCCCGCGACCTCGATAGCCAGGCCCGGGCGATCCTGGACGAAGTCCTCGCTGCCGACGTGCTCGTCGTCGGCTCGCCGACCTACAAAGGCAGCTATACCGGCCTGTTCAAGCACTTCTTCGACCTGATCGATCCGGCAGCGCTGCGGGGGAAGCCCATCGTGTTGACGGCGACCGGCGGTGGCGAGCGCCACGCCTTGATTGTCGAACATCAGCTGCGGCCGCTGTTCGGCTTCTTCGAGGCCTTTGCGCTGCCCACCGCCGTCTACGCCACCGACAAGGATTTCACCGACGGCGTGCTACACTCCGAGGCGATCCTTAAGCGTGCCGCGCAGGCGGTCGACGAGGTCGGCTTCGTGCTGGCCAACCGCTCGGCAGGCAGGATCGCCGCCGAATAGACGCCGTCGGCGGATTACGCCGCAACCGAAATTCGCGTAATGATTGATCTCGCTTACGCAATTTACGACTGCCCGCTAAAAACGTTCCTGTCTGATTCGTCGGGGACAGGAACGTCATGAGCAAAGCCCTCACATCCTTCGCATTGGTCGCCGTGCTGACCGCCTTGCTCATGGCGTTGAGCCTGGCTGTCGCCAGGCACGGCTATCCCTATGGTGCCATCGGCGTCAGGCGCCTTGACGGCATCGCCGACGCCGGCGTGTTCATCCCGATTGCCGCTGTCTATTTCTTCAGCGCAATGTTGATGATGATCCTGCCGATCAGGGCGGCCGGCATCGTCCTGACCCATGCCGCCGATGCCCTCTTCTGGACCGTGATTGCACTGTTTGCGACCATCGTCGGCTGTCTTGTCGCCAGATGGGCGTTCGGGCAGGGCAGCGCCGTGTGGGCATTGCTGAACTGGCGGTTCCTGTTTGCGGCGGCGATCGTAGGTTGTCACTTCGTCATGAACGAGCTGCGCCGCAACGTGCTGCTGCGCAGCCTGTTCTTCGTGGTCTTTGCCGCGGCGACGCTGGCCTGCCTGTTCTGGTCGTTCACGCTCTGACGTGCCGCCGGCTAAGCGGCTGATCCGGTGGCGATGTTGCCAGCCGCCGTTTCCATCCATGTCCAGAGATAGGCGGCAAGACCGCGATCGACATGGATGCGCAGCTTGCCGTCATGGCGATAGACGACGGCGCTGATGCCGGCAAAGGAAAGCGCTGCACTGGCACTTGGCTGGCTGGGATCGAGCGTCGTTCCACGCGCGATGAAAGCATCGAGCGCCGTGCCCTCGGCCTCGAATATTTGCAACCCGGCGCTGATCGCCGTCGCCGCGAACCCGTCTGCATGCCAGCCCGTGGCGATGGGGAGCGGGCTCTTCGACACGACGAGCAACCGGTCGCGCGCCAGCCGCGCCGCATAGCGGTCGCCCTGTGCGGTACCAAAAGCACCCACGCCAGTTCCGTCGACACCGGAAGCCCGTGCCCACGCGTCGAGGTTGCCGCTGACCAGCAACTGGTTGAGGCCGAGGGCTGCTCGTATCGCAAGGCCCGGCGTGGCGATGACCGCGCCCTGCCAGTCCGGTGCAACAGACCATTTTTCCGCGAGATCACGCATGCAGCCGCTCTCCTGCCGGGTCGAAGGCGCAAGGGGCGGTAATCGTCGCCTTGCTGATCTTGCCGAGGTGCTGGATGTCGATCGTCTCGCCGTGCCGCGTCGCGCCGCGCTCGATCAGCCCAAGCGCAACCGGGCGGCCGAGCGTCGGGCTCTGGTAGCTCGAGGTGACAAAGCCCTGGCTGCGCAATCTGCCGTCGCTCCGTTTGATGCCGTGCGCGCCGGTCGGCAGCGGCGCTTCGCCTTGCGGCACCGCCAATCCGACAAGCTGCATGCGGTTGTCACGCGAGGCCTCCTCTGTGAACAGCGAGCGGCGGCCGACGAACTCGGTCTGGCGCTTGGCGCGCGGACCGTCGACGCCGAGATCATGCGGCAACGTGGTGCCGTCAGTGTCCTTGCCAATGACGATAAAGCCTTTCTCTGCCCGCAGGATCATCAGCGCCTCGAGTCCGATGACGACGGCATCGAAGGCCTGGCCGGCCTCGCGCAGATCCGCCCATAACGGCTCGGCGCGATCGGCCCGAACGGAGATTTCGTAGCTCCTGTCGCCGGTGAAGCTGACGCGGGCAATACGGACATCGTCGCCGGCATAGGTGCCATGAGCGATCGCCATATGCGGCAGGTCGGCATCGTCGAGCGAGAGGCCGAGGCCAAGCGTTTCGAGCAGTTTTCGGGAGTTTGGCCCCGAGACGGTCAGCGTCGCCATGTCTGATGTGGCGTTGTGGATGTAGACGGCGTCGCGCCCAAAACGGTCCTGACGCCATTCCTCCAGCCAGGCGTGCACGGCAGCGACATGCGATGACGAGCACGAGACGACGAAGCGATGCTCGTCCAGCCGCACCAGAACGCCGTCGTCGAAGACCACGCCGTTTTCCGACAGCATGAAGCCGTAGCGGCAGCGGCCGGGCTTCAGCGTCGACATGGTGTTGTAGTACAGGAAATCCACGAATGCGGCCGCCTGCGGCCCGATCACCTCGATCTTGCCGAGCGTCGAACCGTCGAACAGCGCGACCGACTCCCGGGCAAGGCGCGCCTCATCCTGTATTGAGTGTTCCGCATCCGCGCTACCGCCATAGTGGGCCGGGCGCAGCCAGCCGCCATATTCCTGAAAGACGGCGCCATTGGCGCGGTGCACATTTTCGAGCGGCAGCCGGCGCACCGGTGCCATCAATTCGCCGACGCGCGCGCCGGCAAAGCTTGCCAGCGGCACCGGGGTGAATGGCGGACGATAGGTGGTGGTGCCGACCTCCGGCACGGTGCGGCCGGTGATGCCGGCCATCAGCGCCAGGCCGGGCAGGTTGGAGGTCTTGCCCTGGTCGGTCGCCATGCCGAGCGTGGTGTAGCGCTTCAGATGTTCGACCGAGACGAAGTTTTCGAGCGCTGCCAACTCGACGTCCTTCACCGTCACGTCGTTTTGATAGTCGATCCAGATGCGTCCCTTCGAACTCGGCATTGGCCATGCCGCGACTATACCGTCCGTTGCCTCCGGCCCGGTGCTCCGCGGTAGGGGAGCCTTCGTCTGGCCGAGCGATGCAACGGCGGTGCTGGCGCCAGCAAACACCTCCGACAAGGAAACCGCGCCGGCAGCCGCACCTGCCACCGCGATGTTATCGACCGGATCGCCCGGCAGAAAGGCCGCGCGCGCCTCGCTCCAGGCGAGCTTGCCCTTGGCTTGGCCGAAGAGATGGATGGTCGGCGTCCAGCCGCCCGAGATCAGGACGCAATCGGCATCGAACCTCGTGCCGTCGTCGAGCGTTACGCCGTCGACGCGCAGCCTGCCGCTGGCGGATATGAGAGAACGCCCTTTGGCCAGCCGGACATTGGCCGGCGCGGCAGGCGTGCCGTCGCGCCGGATGTCGACAAGCCTGACTTCGGCGCCGGCCTCGGCAAGCGCCCCCGCCACCTCATAGGCGCTGTCATTGTTGGTGGCGACGACGATGCGGCGGCCGACCAGCACAGCGTGGCGCCGGAGATAGGCGAGCGCCGCATCCGCCGATAGGATGCCCGGCAGGTCGTTGTTGGCGAAGGGCAGCGGCCGCTCGATGGCGCCGGCCGCCAGCACGATCTGGCGCGGCCTGACCCGCCACAGCGTATCCGGCCGGCCGTCGAGATGACGCTGGTTCAGCCCGACCAGATTGTGGTCGTAAATGCCGAAGGCGGTGGTCGAAGGCAGGATGAGGTGACCGCCAGCGGCAAGCTCGGCAATCGTCTCCTTGACCCATACGGCCGCCGGCTTGCCGTCGATCTCCGCGGCACGATGGCCGAGCGATCCGCCGGGGCTATGCTGGTCGTCGACCAGTGTGACGGTCAGGCCAGCACCAGACGCCAGCCTTGCCGCCGCCAGCCCTGCCGGTCCCGCGCCTACAACCAGCACATCGCAATGATGGTTGATCTGGTCCGCCGTGCCCGGCGAGATCCAGTCGGCGTCGACTGTGCCCAATCCCGCCATGGCGCGGATGCGCGGCTCGAACCTGTGCCAGTCCGGCCACATGAAAGTCTTGTAGTAGAACGCCGCCGGTATGAAGCGTGCGAAACGGTCGAGAAAGGCGTTGCGGTCGGCCAGCGCGCTGGGCGTGGCGTTGACGCTTTTCGCCACCAGCCCGTCGCGCGCCGGCTCGGTCGTGGCGCGCGTGTTGGGCTTCGCTGGCACGCTGCCGCCGAGATCGACCAGCGCGTTCGGCTCCTCGACGCCGGCACCCCAGATGCCGCGCGGCCGGTGATATTTGAAGCTGCGGCCGACGACCGCGACGTCGCGGGCCAGCAGCGCCGAGGCGATGGTGTCGCCGGCAAAGCCATGCACGGTGGCGCCGTCGAAGCTGAAGCGGATCGGGCGCGAGCGGTCGATAGCGCTGCCGCCGGTGGCAAGACGCGAGGCGGTCACGCGGCATGCTCCCCGTCGAGAGCGGCCGAAGACAGCACCTTGTGGGTGATGGTGTCCCGCTCCATGGCGAAGAACTCGCCGCAAATCATGTGGGCCCAGATCTCGCGCGCCGTGCCTTTCGGATTGCCGCGCAGATAGAGGTACTCAGCCCAGCGATCGATCGGCACGTCGGCACCGTCAGGCCTGATGTTGCCGGCATCGCCGCCATAGTGGAATTCGGTCTCGTCACGCGGGCCGCAAAATGGGCAAGGGAACAACTGCATGATTGCCTCTAATGCGCGATGCCGGAGCCGGCCGCTTCGTCGATCAGCCGCCCGCTGGCGAAGCGATCGAGGTCGAAGGGGCGGCTGATGTCGTTGTGCTTGCCGGTCGCCAGCAGGTTCGCAAGCAGCGTGCCGCCGGCGGGAATGGCCTTGAAGCCGCCCGTGCCCCAGCCGCAATTGAGGAATAGGCCGGGCAGCGGCGATTCACCGATGATCGGCGAGGAGTCCGGCACGACATCGACAATCCCGGCCCATTGCCGCATCAGCTTGAGCTGGCCGAAGATCGGAAACATTTCCAAAAGGCCTGCAATCACCCCCTCCAGCGTCGGCAGATTGCCGCGCTGCGCATAGGAAGGGATGCGGTCAAGGCCGCCGCCGATGACGATCTCGCCCTTGTCCGACTGGCTGACATAGACGCCGCAGCCGGGCGACAGCACCACCGTGTCGAGGATCGGCTTGACCGGCTCGGACACGCAGGCTTGCAGCGCATAGGAATTGATCGGCAGCCGGAAGCCGGCCTTTGCCGCCAGCACCGAAGAATGCCCGGCTACCGCCATGCCGATGCGCTCGGCACGGATCGCGCCACGCGAAGTCTGGACGCCGCGACAGCGGCCGCCTTCGATGATGAAATCAGTGATCTCGCAGTTCTGGATGATATCGACGCCGAGCCGGCTCGCCGCCCGCGCGTAGCCCCAGGCGACGGCGTCATGGCGCGCCGTGCCGGCCCTGCCTTGCCAGATGCCGCCGAACACCGGGAAGCGCGCGTCCGGCGAAAAATTGTAGATCGGCGCCACCCGGCGCACATCCTCGGGAGAAAACAATTCGGCATCGATGCCGTTGATCTGCATAGCGTTGACGGTGCGCGCGCCGATCTCCATCTCGGCGGTCGAGTGGCAGAGATTGACCATGCCGCGCTGCGACAGCATGACATTGTAGTTCAGGTCCTTGCCCAGCCCTTCGTAAAGGCGGTGCGCCAGCCCGTAGAGCTCAACGCTTTCCGGGTAATAGTAGTTGGAGCGCACCACGGTGGTGTTGCGGCCGGTGTTGCCGCCGCCGATCCAGCCCTTTTCCAGCACAGCGACCCTGGTGATGTTGTGGTTCTTTGCCAGGTAATAGGCCGTCGCCAGCCCATGGCCGCCGCCGCCGATGACGATCGCGTCGTAGGCTGGCTTCGGCTCGGGCGAGCGCCAGGCCGGCTTCCAGCCGGTCTGGCCGGCCAGGCCCTCCTTGAACAGCGACAATGCGGAATAGCGTCTGGTCATGGCGTGCCGGACAGATCTGATTTTCTGAAGGGAACGTGGATCATTGAATGGTCTTTTGCACGGATGCCGCCGGTTCGATCGGTCATGCCCGCATCGCCTTGCCCAGTGGATCGTATGGCGACGAAGCGATGACGCGCGCACCTCTTTCGACGCCGACGATGTGGGTTGTCAACTGCGTATCGATCTCGGCCGCCTCGCGCTCGACCAGCGCCATGGCGAGGCTCTTGCCGACCGTATGGCCATAGCCGCCGGAGGTGACGAAGCCGGCAAGCCTGCCTCTGTTCCAGACCGGCTCGTAGCCACTGGCATCGGCATCCGCCGCGTCGATTTCGAGCGTCACCAGCGTGCGCCTCGATGAAGCCTTCTGCTCTTTCAGGGCCGCCTCCCGCCCGATGAAATCGCCCTTGTCGAAGGCGATCCAGCGGTCCATCCCGGTCTCATCAGGCGTATAGTCCTGCGTGAACTCGCGCGACCAGATGCCAAAGCTCTTTTCGAGGCGCAGCGAATTGACCGCGCCGAAGCCGTATTCGGTGACGCCCAGATCGCTGCCTGCGGCAAGCAGCGCACGGCGCAGGCCCGCGTGCTCATTGGCCTGGCAATGGATTTCGTAGCCGAGCTCGCCGATGACCGACAGCCGACCGACCTTGGCCCGCACCAGGCCGACATCCAATGTCTTGCAGGCGAGGAAGCCGAAAGCCTCGTGCGAGACATCCTGGTGTGTCAGCCGCTCGAGCAGCATTCGCGCATTGGGTCCGGCGAGCGAGAAACCGACTACCGCATCGGAAATGTCGCGGACGGTGACGCCGTCGCCCAGATGCTGTTCGAACCAGCGCATATGCCATTGGCGCAGATAGTAGGATCCCATGATCCACCAGGAGCCATCGCCCCAGTTGAAGACGGTGAGATCGCCCTTGAGTTTGCCGTTTTCGCCCAGCATCGGCGCGAGCTTGGCGCGTCCCGGCTTGGGCAGCGCACAGGCAAGCAGCCGGTCGAGCCAAGCCTCGGCCCGCGAACCGGTGATCTCGTAGCGCGAGAAAGCTGATATATCGAGCAGGCCGACACTTTCGCGCACTTTGCTGCATTCCTGTGCGACAATGTCGAAGGCGTTGGAGCGCTTCAGCGTCGGTGTCTCGACGAAGCCTTGCGGCGCGAAATAGAGCGGCACTTCCATGCCCCATGAATTGCCCCAGCGCGCGCCGGCGGCATCCATCGCGTCATGCGCGCCGGCTGTCTTCAAGGGCCGTCCCGCCGGCAGCTGCTCGTTGGGATAGCTCATGACGAAGCGGCGCGAATAGAACTGCCCGGTGGTCTGCCTGATGTATTCGCGGTTGGAGGCGAAGTCGCCATAGCGGGCGATGTCCATGCCGTAGACGTCGGCTTCCGGCTCGCCATGGATCATCCATTCGGCCAGCGACTTGCCGACGCCGCCGCCTTGCAGGAAACCGGCCATGACGCCGCACGCCACCCAGTAATTGGGCACGCCGCGCACCGGGCCGACCAGCGGATTGCCGTCCGGTGAGAAGGTGAAGGCGCCGTTTACCCAGCGCTTGATGCCGGCTGTCTCCAGGCAGGGATAACGGCTGAAGCCGAGCGCCAGCTCGTCGGCGATGCGGTCGGTATCTTCCTGGATCAGTTCGATGCCGTAGTCCCAGGGCGCCCCGTCCATGTTCCAGTGTTTGTGGTTGACCTCATAGATACCAAGCAGAAGGCCTTTCTGCTCCTGGCGCATGTAGGTGAAGCCTTCGAGATCGACGATCAGCGGCAATTCCATGTCCAGCGCCTGGATTTCGGGCAATGCCTCGGTGACGAGATAATGGTGTTCCATCGGCGATACCGGCAGGTCGATGCCGGCCATCCTGCCGACCTGCTTGGCCCACAGTCCGCCGGCATTGACGACGTGCTCGGCAATCACCGTGCCCTTCTCGGTGACCACGTCCCAACCGCCATCGGCGCGGCGGTTGAGTTCCAGCACCCGGTTGTGCTCGATGATGTCGGCGCCGCGCAGCCTGGCTGCCTTGGCATAGGCGTGCACGACGCCTGAGGGATCGATATGGCCCTCGCGCGCGGCAAAGAGGCCTCCCAGCATGCCGTCGGTGTTGAGGATCGGGCAGCGCTGCTTGATCTCATCGACACCGACCAGGTGGACATCGTCGATGCCCATGGTCTGGAAGATGCGGTAGGAGGCCTTGAGCCATTCCCAGCGCTCGGGCGCCGAGGCGACCGAGATGCCGCCGGTCATGTGCATGCCGATGCTCTGGCCCGATTCCTTCTCGACCTCGGAGAGCAGGTCGATCGTATAGGCCTGCAGGGCGGCGATGTTGGGATCGGCGTTCAGCGCATGGAATCCGCCGGCCGCATGCCAGCTCGATCCCGCTGTCAGTACCTCGCGTTCGATAAGCGCGACGTCGCTCCAGCCGAACTTCGCCAGGTGATAGAGCACCGAGGCTCCAACCACGCCGCCGCCGATGACGATCGCCCTGTATTGGGATTTCATCCTGTCGCACTCCACCCAGTCAGTGTGGCGTACCCTATCGGTATTGTACATATGTGTCTAGAGCTTGGCGGAGGACGGAATGAACGGTCCATGACGCCGCTTTGCGCCGATGCGGCAGAGGGGCGTCTCCGCTGCTGTCGGCAGCAAACGTGCTTGCTATTTGGGCCGATGCGCCCGCGAAGTCGCCAGCTGCGGGGGCCGAACGGGCCGTACTATCGGTTGCGCAAAAGCGTTTTCTCGACATAGCGCGAGAAGTCTTCGACATCCTCCGCTGGAGGCTCCTGGCCGGTGAAGCTGCGCAGATAACCGGCGACGTGAGGCAGGCGGCTGCTCATCGGCTCGTTGAGCTCAAGCGAGTAATAGCCGATCTGCATGAAATACAGCACGCGGGCTCGCACGAACGCGTCTTCTTCCTCATAGCCGTGGCGCATGAACATGTGGCGGATGGCGTTGACGCGCTCCTCGTCGGCCTCGTCGAGCGCGCGCCTGATGGCGGGCGAGCGGCGGGCCCAGGCCCTGATCGCGAAATCCAGCTGCGGATCGAACAGTTTTTCGTCCACCCAGCATTCGAAAATGCTCATCACCCCGCGGATGACGGTCGCGGAAGGCCGCCTGGCCCGTTCGACGATGAACCTGGTGTTGGTCTGCCGCCAGTAATCTAGCAATTGATCGAGCAGATCCTGTCGGCTCTTGAAATACCAGTAGAAGCTGGAACGCGACACATCGAGCTTCTGTCCAAGCGTCAGCACGCGGACGCGTTCGACACCGTCAGAGATCAACGTTTCAAGCGCAAGCTTCAGCCAGTCTTCGCGAGTGGCCTTGATATTGCCGGTGGCGCCGGCGCGCTGAATCGTCGTTTCGAGAGCTGCCATCGACACGACGCATGACACGCTGCCTCAGGCAAATCAAGGCTATGGACATTTGTGTACAGACCAAATCGGGCCCAAGCCGAACGATGCATCGTGGCTGTTGGCTGCATCGAGGCTCGATGGGGCATTGTCGTCGCCCGCCATCCGCGCGGCGCAAGCGGGGATTTTTGTCGCGGCTGCTGGTTCACTGTTTGCTTTCCCGCGAGGCAATTGTCTGGCAAATACCAGTTCAGACAGATGCCCGCGCGGCCAACAAGCAGGAACATACGATATGACGCTGTTTCGAAAGAACCTCATCGATGGCGAGTGGGTCGGCGACGCCGGTTCGCGCAACATCAACCCCTCGGATACCGGTGACATCGTCGGCGATTATGCCTCGGCGGGTGTCGAACAGGCCAAGCAGGCGATCGCCGCGGCCAAGGCAGCGTTCCCGGCTTGGTCCCGCTCCGGTCCGCTGGCGCGTCACGCGGTGCTGAAAAAGGCCTCCGACGAGATTTTGGCGCGCAAGGACGAGATTGGCCGCAACCTCGCGCGTGAGGAAGGCAAGACGCTGGCCGAAGGCATAGGCGAGACCATTCGCGCCGCCCAGATTTTCGATTTCTTTGCCGGCGAAACGTTGCGTTTGACCGGAGAGGTCGTGCCGAGCGTGCGGCCGGGCGTCGGCGTCGAGATGACGCGCGAGGCGGTCGGCGTGGTCGGCATCATCACGCCGTGGAATTTTCCGATCGCCATTCCGGCCTGGAAGATCGCTCCGGCGCTGACACACGGCAACACCGTCGTCTTCAAGCCGGCGGAGCTGGTTCCCGAGAGCGCCTGGACCATTGTCGACATCCTGCATCGCGCCGGCCTGCCAAAGGGCGTGCTCAATCTCGTCATGGGCAAGGGTTCGGTGGTCGGTCAGGCGATGCTCGACAGTCCCGACGTCAACGCCATCAGCTTCACCGGCTCGGTCGGTACCGGCAAGCGCGTTGCCGCGGCAAGCATCGAACACATGCGCAAGTTCCAGCTTGAAATGGGCGGCAAGAACCCACTGGTCGTGCTCGACGATGCCGATCTTGCGATCGCCGTCGATTGCGCGCTCAATGGCGCCTTCTTCTCGACCGGCCAGCGCTGCACCGCGTCGTCCAGGCTGATCGTGACCGAGGCCATCCATGACCGTTTCGTCGATGCCCTCAAGGATCGCATGAGCAAACTGGTCATCGGCGATGCGCTCGACGCGCAGACCCAGATCGGTCCTGTCGTCGACGCGACGCAGCTGAAGCAGGACGAGGACTATATCGCCATCGGCGTCAGGGAAGGTGCCACGCTCGCCTTCGGCGGCGAGCGGCTCGACCGCAAGACGCCAGGCTTCTATCTGCAGCCGGCATTGCTGACCGAGGCCACCAATGCCATGCGCAGTTCGCGCGAGGAGATTTTCGGACCTGTCGCCAGCGTCATTCGCGTCAAGGACTATGACGAGGCGCTTTCCGTCGCCAACGACACGCCCTTCGGCTTGACCTCCGGCATCTGCACCTCGAGCCTCAAGCATGCCACGCACTTCAAGCGCAATTCGGAGGCCGGAATGGTGATGGTCAACCTGCCGACGGCGGGTGTCGATTTCCATGTTCCCTTCGGCGGCCGCAAGGGTTCGAGCTATGGGCCGCGCGAGCAGGGCCACTATGCGGCGGAGTTCTACACCACGGTGAAGACGGCCTATACGTTCGCAGGCTGATCGGCCGTCGACCGATCAGCCTGACTGATCGGTCACTGCCGATCATGCCGGCAACACCGCCATGCACATCTGGATTGGACGGCGCGAAAGGATGACAGTGCAAGATCTGATCTGGCTTAACCCGCCGCCGCACCATTCTATCGACGGCGACAGCGTTCGTGTGCGCACCGGTAAGGAGACCGATTTCTGGCGCGAGACCTTCTACGGTTTCTGGCGCGACAACGGCCACTTCCTGCACCGGCCGGTCGAAGGCGATTTCAGCGCCGAAGTCACGGTCAAAGGCGACTACGAAGTCCTCTATGATCAGGCCGGGCTGATGGTCCGGCTCAGCGAAACGCACTGGATCAAGGCCGGTATCGAGTACACCGACGGCCTTGCCTATTTCTCCGTTGTCGTCACCAACGACACGTCAGACTGGTCGCTGGTCGCCATTCATGCCGATCCGAACGGCGTCAGGATCCGGTTGACCCGTCACGCCGAGGCGATCCGCGTCCAGTACCTCGATGCTTCCGACGGCCACTGGAAGCCTGTGCGGCTTGCCTATTTCCCGACCTCGAAGACGGTCGATATCGGCATGATGTGCTGTTCGCCGCAACGCGAGGGCTTTGAGGTAACGTTCTCCGATTTCTCCCTCGGTCCGCCGATATCGCGGGAATTGCACGATTGAGATGTGCGGTCTTGCGCTGAACCGCAAGCACTTCGACCTTTGCCGCGATCAAGTCTGTAGACCGCCGCGTGCCTCCGTCCGTGCCGGGAGTTGGTCGCGGCACTGCAGCCGGCGAGATCGTCAGCCAGTTGCGACGCCGCCAGACGGCTCGAAATTTTTAGCCCGGGTTCGGCTCAAGGCGAATATGCCAGGCAGTACGTTGCAACGCTATTGCCATCCGCGCTAGGAGTTGCCGATGGGCAGGTTTCGAAGGGCTGTCAAAAGAGTCGTCTATTCCAGGGCGCTAAGGTTTCTTGACGTTCCGCCCGTGCTGTGGTCGCAGGGCATCGGGCATTTCTGCGATTTCGCCGGGCCGCGCTGGTATCGCAACGCGCCAACTGCATCGACGCAGAGCGAGGCATTTTTCCGCCAACATTACAGCGGCGCGCGTGGCATCGTCTGGCTGCGCCTGAGCACCTTGTCCAGGGATGCGCAAACCTGCGACCTCGACACGTTCGTCAGGATCGTGCTGCCGACGATCACGGCACCGTTCACGCTGCTGACGACCGACGGAGATGCTTCGGTGCCGTCGGATCTGGCGAAGGACACCGTCGACCAACTTCTCGCCAACCCTTTCCTGGTCTCTTGGTACAGCCAGAATTGTGACGGCACTCACCCCAGAGTGAAGCCTTTCCCGATCGGGCTCGATCTTCACACGCCTCGGTCCCTTGCCACGCCGGCAGGGCTTGTGAAGCAACTGGAAATCATACGCGCCCGGCAGGATCATGTGGACCGCCGCCCGCCCAGGCTGTTCTCTGATTTCAGCATCAGCAATGGCTCGAGGCAGCGCCGGGAACTGCTTGATGCCCTGGGCGGATGTCCGCATGTTGATTTCCTGACGAAACGGGTCTCCCAGCGCTCGATCTGGCAACTATACTCGCAATACCCGCTCGTGCTGTCCACCGAAGGCAATGGCCTGGACTGTCATAGGACATGGGAGCTGTTTTATCTCGGCTGCATCGTCGTCACCAGGACCTCGCCGCTCGACCCGCTCTACCAGGGCCTGCCTGTCATTATCGTCGACGACTGGCATGAGGTGAGGGACCCCGATGCGCCGAGACGCTGGATAGAGCAGGTCGCGCATCTGACCGACCGGGGCCATGTTTGGGGACGCTTGCATCCGCAAACCTATCTCGGCCCCATTCGGCAAGAGCTTCAGCACGCATCCTGATAGGGCAGACCACGAAATTCCGGCTGGACGTGGTGCGAAGCGGGGCTCCTGCAAGCGATGTGGAACGATGTGGCTCCTCCATATCTGGTGGAGGGACGGATCAGGTGCCAGCCTCGTCCAGCCCCAGCCCGCCGCGGACAGCATTGCGGATGGCTTCTGGGCCGAACCTTGCCCAAACCGCTTGATGCGCGCGGATGCGCTGCCGTGCCCTGCGGTCGGCATCCAGGCAGAGTCCGACAGCCATTCCGGCAAGCCCTTCATCGGTATCCGACAGCAGCAGCTCCTCCCCGTCGACCAGATCCAGGCCCTCGGCCGCCAGAGGCGTGGCGATCACCGGCACGCCCCACGCCATCGCCTCCAAAATCTTGATGCGGGTGCCGCCGCCTGCCGCAAGCGGGATGATGGTGAGATGCGCTCTCGAAAGAAGCGGCGCCATGTCTTCGGGGTCTTCGACAAGCTCCACGCCCCGCAATCCTGCCAGCGCTTGCACGGCCGTTGTCGGGTTGCGCCCAGCGAGAATCAATGTCGCGGTCGGCAAGGCCAGTCGGATGCGCGTAAGTATGGAGCCGGCTAATCTCTGGACGGCGTCGACGTTTGGCGGATAGCCGAGATGGCCGACGAACAGGATCACCGGAAAGCTTTCGCCGGATCCGGGCTCGGCGGGCAGCGTTTCGGGGCTGTGCCCGGCGTGCGGAATTCCGTTTGGAACGACGTCGATCGGCAACTTATGCCGGGAAAGCGCCATCAACCGCTCTCGATCCTGGCTCGAGCAGACCCAGACCCGGTCGACAAGGGCAATCGCTTTTCTCTCGAGACGCCTGATGCCAAGGCCCGCGCTGATCGTCGCCACCGCAGGCCGCTTCACATCGACGTGCCGCAACTGCCCCGCCAAGTCGGACTCGACGTTGTGCATGTCGAGGATGAGATGTTTCGTCAATGCCCGCAAAGGCCGCAGCAGCTTGAACAGGCCGATGCCCTCGATCAGCACCGTATCGGGGCGGAAGTCCCGAACCAGTGCCTCCAGCCGCGTCAAGGCGACGCGCGAGATGCGACGCTCCGCCCTTATGCGCCACCACCCGATCGAAGCGGAGCGGGCCTCTCCCTTGATCGACAAGGCTTCGGTGCGGATCGACGGATCGGTTGTTTCCGTCGCCTGCGGCAGCACAGACACCAGGCAGACCGGGCCGAATTGCGCAGCAGACTCAGCATTGCGGTAGTTCCGCAAATCCGCGCCGGAGATCGGCGGAAAGGCCGGATCGTGGGACACAACCAGCACACGTCGCCCGGCTTTCGCCGCGGAGGCAGCGTCGAGCGGTTGTGCGTCCGCGGGTTTCAAAGCGGACGCTCTGGGCTTTGCGCCGGAGGCTTCATTCCAGACGACATGCGCGACGGCCCCAAAACCACAACAATCGGCTTCGACTTGTTCAGCCGAACGCCGCTTTCGTCAAGCGCCGCATCGTCGCTGAATGTCAGATGCACCAGCTGCGCGCCCTGCCGAATGTCACCATCGCCTGGACCACGCCAACCAGCGGCCCGCCAGATGCTTCCATGATGAGGTGAGCCTTGTCCGCCGATAGGCGTCACCGGCCATCTTGATGCCTTGCGCCTGCGTCGGGAATGGATGGATGACGTCGGCCAGCGCCCGCAGTCCCATGTCCGATTTGATCGCCAGCGACACCGCATTGATCATCTCGCCGGCATGGCTGGCGACGACCGTGGCGCCCAGGATGCGGTCGGAGCCCTCCCTGACGTGGATTTTGACAAAACCCTCCTCCTCGCCGTCCATCACCGCACGGGCGACATCGTGCATCAGCACCGTATAGGTCTTGACCGGAATGCCGCTCTGGCGCGCCTCCGCCGGATAGAGGCCGACATGGGCGATCTCCGGATCGGTATAGGTGCACCACGGAATGACCAGTTCGCTCAGTTTCCTGCGTCCGAGAAACAGGGCATTGCGCACGACCATGCGGGCTGTCGCCTCGGCGGTATGGGTGAATTTGTAGGCGAGGCAGACGTCGCCCGCCGCATAGATGCGTGGATTGGCGGTTCGGAGATAATCGTCCACCTTGATGCCGTCGGCATCATATGCCACCCCGGCGTTCTCCAGGTCGAGACCGTCGACATTGGGCGATCGGCCGATGCCGGTGATGATCTCGTCGACGGAAATCGTTGTCGTGATGTCGTCGCACACCAGGTCGGCGAGCTTCTTGCCGCCTTCCGTTCGTACCGCCACCACCTCGGTGTTGAGGCGAACCTCGACACCTTCGCGCGCCAGCGCGTCCGAAAGAATTTGGGCGGCATCGCGTTCCTCACCGGGCAGGAACATCGGTTCGCGCTGCGCCTGGATGACCTTCGCGCCCAGCAGGCAGAAGGCCTGCGCCGCTTCGCAACCGAGTGGTCCGCCGCCGATGACCAGAAGCCGCTTCGGGCACTCCGTGAGATCGAACATGGTCTCGTTGCTGAGATAGCCGGCGTCGGCAAGCCCCGAGATCGTCGGCAGCCTCGGGCGCGCGCCTGTCGCGATCAGCGCCTTTCTGAAACGCAAGGTTTGTCCGGCGACCGTGACAGCGTCCCTTCCGGAAAACCGCGCTTCACCGAAATAAAGGTCGATGCCTTCGGCAATCAGGCTATCGGCGGCATCGGCGCGGCTGATCCGCTGCCGGATCTGCCGCATCCGCGTCATGGCGCGCTGAAAGTTGACGTGAAGACGGTCCGGCATGTCGCCGCCGAAATTCTCGGCGTCGCGCATGTCGGCATAAAGCCTTGCGGTGCGGATGATCGACTTCGACGGGATGCAGCCGACATTGACGCAAGTTCCGCCGATCAGGTTGCGCTCGATGAGCGCGACCTTTGCGCCGAGGCCGGCCGCTTCGTAGGCGGCGGTCAGTCCAGCCGGTCCGGCACCGATGACGACGAGGTTGTAGGGACCGTCCGGCTGCGGGTTCTTCCGGTGCGGCGGATGGGCGCCCTTGATCAGCTCAATGTCGTTGTGATCGACAGGAAAGGCGGCAGCCCTGGTCCGGTCACGCGACATCGCCGCCACCCGACGCCGGGCTTGCCGGCTGAGACAGCCAGCCGCCATTGAATCCGGCCTTGCGCAAGCCGTTGCGGATGTGTTGATTTGACCGCATCAGTCTCCAGATCAACCCTGACCGATGGTTCTCGATCATCATCACCACGATGCCTTGATCCAGCCCATAGTGGCCTTCCGACACCCAGCCGTGCCTCCCGAATTTACGTCGGTTCGCCAATGTCGGATTGAAACCGCTCGGCAGTCGGAAATTGTCGATCACCTCGGGGTAGCGATCACCGAGATGGCGCAACGCCGCCAGGCAGATCTCCGGGGCGAAAGGCAGTGATGCCGGATAGGACCAAGGCGCGATCGTCCCGTCATCGGGACCGAACGGCGCGCCGCGCGCGGCATAGCCGGAAAACCGCCGGCGCTGTCGCTCCACGCTGGTGCGAAAACCGCCTGGCCCGTCGCCCGCCGAAAGACCCCAAAGGTTCTCGTCGTAGCCGCCATAGCCGTAAGGGTTGTGGCGTGCATAGTCGCGATGCAGATAGGTCGAGCGGCGGCTGTTTTCGAAATAGTCCGAGTTCTTCTCGCGCATGAAGGCGTCGCGGATGCCGGCGAAATCGATCCAGGCATGCGAGAACTGGTGCATGAACAGCGGACCGCCATACAGCACGTCGTAGCCGTAAATGTTCTCCCACTGATAGGTCGCCGTCCAGCCCTCGTAGCTGTTGTCCGAAGTTGGGCTGTCGGGCGAGGCCATCGACAGGACGTAGAGGATCGTGGCTTCGTTGTAGCCCTCCCAGCCATAGTGGAGAAAGCCGCTCCTCGGCTTCCAGCCTTGTCGCAAGGTCGGGCTTGAGCCTTGTGCCCACCGCCAGTCGACGCGCCGGTAGAGCGCCTCGGCCAGTTGGCGGATTTCGGCTTCCTCGTCATCATCACCGGAGAAATAGGCGCCCGCCACCAGCATGCCCGATATCAGCAATGCCGTATCCACCATCGACAGTTCGCAGCGCCAGACGCGCAGGCCGGTCCGCATGTCGAGGAAATGGTAGTAGAAACCCTTGTGGCCGGTGACCTCCTCGCCATTGCCTTGCGAGCCGGCCGAGAAGAAACGCAACGCGGCCAGCGTCAGCTTCGCGGCGGCATCGCGCGCCATCCAGCCGCGCTCGACGCCGACCGGATAGCTGGACAGCGCGAAGCCGACGACAGCGATGCTGGCCGGCGAATTCGGCCGCGAGGTGTCGGCGACCAATCCGTTTTCGGGGTTCACGTTCTCGAGGAAATAGTCGAAGGCGGCGCGCTGATAGCGGTCCAGAAGCTCGTCGTCGGACAGCGCGCCAGGCTCGGCCCTAAGCAAAGGAAGCAAGCTCCCGCCGGATGGCTGCAGCGTCCGTCAACCGCCAACCAGTTGCCCCGCGCCGGCAGGTCATCACGCATGCTGAACTGTCATGCCGCGTCATAGCTTTCCCGCATAGCTTTGTTGCGTCAACGTCGATTCGACGTCTGGACTATACGCCCCTACGCTCCAGTTCGTTGCGTCGTCACGCGGAATTGAGATGCGTCCTGCCTCAGTAGGTGGCGCGGCCGCCGGAAACGTCGAACACGGCGGCGGTCGTGAACGAACACTCTTCCGAGGCGATCCAGCAGATCAGCGCCGCCACCTCGTCGACCTCGCCGAAGCGCGCCATCGGTATCTTGGACAGCATGAAGTCGATGTGCTCCTGGCTCATCTGCCTGAAGATCGCGGTGCGCACGGCCGCCGGTGTGACGCAATTGACCGTCACCTTGGTCTTGGCCAACTCCTTGCCGAGCGACTTGGTCAGGCCGATCACCGCGGCCTTCGAGGTGCTGTAGGCCGAAGCGTTGGGATTGCCTTCCTTGCCGGCGATCGAAGCGATGTTGACGATGCGGCCATAGTTGCGCTCGAGCATGTGCGGGACAAGCGCCTTGTTGCAATAGAAGACGCCATTGATGTTGATGTCGATGACCTTCTGCCAATCTTCGACCGAGTAATTCCAGGTCGTCATGTTGGGTCCGGTGATCGCCGCACTGGTGACCAGGATGTCGACACCGCCAAGCGCTTCGATCGCCGACTGTTTGGCGCGTTCCACGCCGGCCGCATTGGCGACGTCGATGGCAACACCGTGGAGGCCGGGAAGGGTAGTCTTGGCCTGTTCGATCTGAGCAGGATCGCGATCCCAGACTGAAACCCGTCCGCCCTCTTCGACAATCCTCTGAGCCACTGCCAGACCGATGCCCGATGCGCCGCCGGTGATCACCGCCGCTCGACCGCTGAACCGTCCTGCAAAATTCATCGGCATCTGATTCTCCCCCCGTCACCTGAACCCGATGGACGCCAACCACGCGCGACCGCCATACCATCGACGGCGACTGTGCGGTCACCATCAGGCAAGTTCAAGCCGGCATGCGAGTCCGATCGTCTGGGCCAATCCCGTTACCCGGGACTCCCCTCGAGCTCTCTGCCCAGCGCCTTCACCATCGCCACCAGCGCCGGTCCGATCTCGGCATGCGCGCGCTCTTCCGTGATGATCTCGCCGATGCCGCCGCAGGTGATGGCAACCAGCGGCGAGCCGTCACTCGGACGGAACGGCACGCCGACTGCATGGATGTAGCTGTGCCAGGCGCCGAACGACGTCACATAGCCCTTGTCGGCATACTGGGCGATCGCATCGTCGATCGCCGCCGCGATCATCGCCGCCCTGTCCGGCTCGGCCTCCTGCAAAGCCCCCACAAGGCTGGCACGCTCCTCGGATGAAAGTGCCGCCGCATAGGCCAGCCCCATCGATGTCTTCCAGATCGGCAGATAGGAGCCCGGGTTGAGGCGCAGCGTGACAAGGCTCTCCGACCGGCAGTTGGCGAGATAGACCATGTTGAGGCTGTCGCGGGTGCCGAGCGCCACCGCCGCCCCCGTCAAATCGGCCAGCGGCTGCATCAGCGGCCGGGCGACGTGGACAACCGCACTGGAACTCAGTGCCGAATAACCCAGCGCCACGGTGGCTGGTCCCAGGCTGTAGCGGCCAAGGTCCTTGTCGTAGAGGAGATAGCCGAGCGCGCTTAGCGTATAGGTGATGCGCGAAACCGTGGCCTTGGGCAGGCCGGTGCGGGCAATGATGTCCTGATTGCCGAGTGAGGCATCGCCCGGGCGGAAAGCGCGCAGGATGCCGAGCCCGCGCACCAGCGACGACGAAAGCTGCGCGCCTTCGACTTCAAGCTCCGTCTCGTCCCTGGTGGCTCGCTTGCGCACGCTGAGGTCTTTCTGGCGTCGTCGTCCGCCTGTCGGGCCGGTGTCGCCGGCGCTGTCTCAAAAGTGAAATTAAATTCCATTTATATTGACAGGCGCTTTCACCCACTGTCAATATGCTTCCCTCGATGGCATCTCCAAGCGCCTTGTGCCATCTTACGAAGCCCCTCCTTGTGAAGGTAGCCACGTGTCTCGCTATATTTTGCGCCGGCTTATCGCCATGCCGTTTCTGGTGCTCGGCATCGTCACCATTGCCTTCCTGATCACCACGGTGACCAAGGGCGATCCGCTGACCGCGATTGTCGCCGAACAGCAGATGAGCAACCCCGAAGTGGTGGCCGCCGCCAAGGCGCGCTGGGGTCTCGATCGTCCTTTGCCGGAACGCTATATGATATATCTCAGTAATCTGCTGAGCGGCGATCTTGGCACCTCATTCATCACCAAGCGCAATGTCGGCACCGACATTCTCTACCGCTTGCCGGCAACGCTCGAACTGGTTTGCGCTGCGATGATCTTCGGCACCACGCTCGGCATTGTGCTTGGTGTGCTAGCCGCCTATTTCCGCAACAGCCTGATTGACCATGGCGCGCGGCTGTTCGCCTTGTTCGGCTCTTCGCTGCCGGTGTTCTGGTCGGGGCTCGGCCTGTTGTTCATCTTCTCCGTCATGCTGAACTGGCTGCCGGGGCCGGGCAGGGTCGATGCCCGCCTGGCATTGCCGCCCGGCATCACGGGCTTCCTGACCATCGATTCGCTTCTGGCTGGCGACTGGACCGTCCTCAAGGACGCGCTCTGGCACCTGCTTCTGCCGGCCTTCGTGCTCGGCTGGACGGTTTCGGGAACCATATCGCGGCTGGTGCGCGCCAACATGCTGGATGTGATGAGCCGCGAGTTCGTGCTCACCGCGCGCGCCAAGGGGGCGAGCGAATTCCGCGTCGTCATTGTGCACGCGCTGCGCAACACCATGGTGCCGACCCTGACCGTCATCGGCTATTCCTTCGCCTATCTGATCACCGGCGCGGTGCTGACCGAGACCATCTTTTCCTGGCCGGGCATGGGCTCCTATGCCGTCGAGGCGGCGCGCGCGCTTGACTTCCCGGCGATCATCGGCGTCACCATCGTCGGCGGCCTCGCCTTCCTGGTCACCAACCTCATCACCGACATACTCTATGTCGTGGCCAATCCGCGCGTGAGATTGAGCTGATGTCGGCGGTCGAAACCAGATCCCGTTCCGCCGCTGTTCCCGAATGGCTGACCGCGCCTTTGGTCATCGGCACGATCGTCATCCTGTTCTGGCTGTTCATGACCGTGTTCGCCAATCTGGTCGTGCAGTTCGATCCGCTCGAAATGGTGGCGCGCCGGCTGCAGCCGCCGAGCTGGGCGCACTGGCTGGGCACCGACGCACTCGGGCGCGATGTGCTGGCCCGCACTCTGCACGGGGCCGCGCATTCGCTGCCTATCGCGGTACTGGTCGTCGTCTCCGCTGGGATCATCGGCTCGCTGCTCGGCGCCATTTCCGGCTTCGTCGGCGGCCTGACCGGCGCGGCGATTATGCGGCTTGTCGACGTCACTCTGTCCTTTCCGCCGATGCTGCTGGCCATGGCCGTCGCGGCGTCGCTCGGCCCCGGCCTCGGCAATGCCGCCATCGCCATGGTGCTGGTCTGGTGGCCGGTCTACGCCCGGCTGATGCGGGCGCAGGTGCTGGAGGTGAAGGAGCGCGAGCATGTCGAGGCGGCGATCGCTGCCGGCGCCAGGCCTCGACGCGTGCTGTTCACGCACATATTGCCGCTTTGCTGGACCCCGGTGCTGATCAGCGCGACCATGGATCTCGGCCAGGTCGTGCTGCTTGCCGCGTCGCTCAGCTTCATCGGGCTCGGCGCCACGCCGCCGACGCCTGAATGGGGGTCGATGATCTCCGATGGCGCCGTCCATTTCTACCAATGGTGGATCGCCTTCGGTCCCGGCGTCGCCATCCTCACCATCGTGCTCGGCTTCAACTTCATCGGCGACGGCTTGCGCGACATTCTCGATCCAAGGTCGGATTAAGCGATGAGCGCACAGATATCTTCAGCGCCACCGGGCGCAGTCGACAAGGCGGGCAGAGGTGAGCCGCTGCTGTCCATACGCGGCCTGCGGGTAGGCTTCCGACGGGCAGGCGATCAGTTCGAAGCGGTGCGCGGCATCGATCTCGACGTCGCCAAGGGCGAAGTGGTCGGCATTGTCGGGGAGTCCGGCTCGGGCAAATCCGTCGGCATGCTCGCCGCGCTCGGCCTGACGTCGAAGAACGCGGTCGTCACCGGTTCGGTCCGCTTCAACGGCGACGAACTGGTCGGCAAATCGTCACGCGAAATGCGCAAGATCAGGGGCGCGCGGATAGCCATGATTTTTCAGGACCCGCTGTCCTCGCTAAACCCGGTGATGACCGTCGGCGCCCAGATCGCCGAGGCGGTCAGGCTGCATCAGCGCGTCACCCGCAAGCAGGCCATGGCGCGCGCGGTGGAATTGCTCAATCTGGTGGCGATCCCGCAGCCGGAGCGCCGGGTGAACCAGTATCCGCATGAATTCTCCGGCGGCATGCGCCAGCGCGCGGTCATCGCCATGGCCGTCGCCAACGATCCCGATTTGCTAATCGCCGATGAGCCGACCACGGCGCTCGATGTCACGGTGCAGGCGCAGATATTGGCCGTGCTGCGTTCGCTGCAGGAGCGGCTCGGCCTTGGCCTGGTGCTGATCACACATGATCTCGGCGTCGTCGCCGGTCATGCCGACCGCGTCGCGGTCGTCTATTCCGGCCGTGTCGTCGAACAGGCTGGCGTGTCCGAGCTGTTCGCCGACCCGCGCCACCCCTATACGCGCGGGCTCATTGCCTCGATCCCCAACCTCGAGGAAAGCCGCGAGCGGCTGTTCTCGATCGACGGTTCGCCGCCCGCACTTGGCCGCTTGCCGGGCGGCTGCGCCTTCCATCCGCGCTGCACCTATGCCGAGGCACGCTGCCGGACCGAGGATCCGCCTTTGCACGACATAGGCGGCCGCTTCTCGGCCTGCCATTTCGCGACGACCTTGCCGCCCTTCCATAGTGCTGCGCTGGCGGCGGCAGAACTGGACAGTGGAAGCATGGCCCCATGAGCGCAGTGGAGCAAATTCAAATCGAAACCAAGCCGGCGGCAGCGCTTTCCGTGCGCCATCTTGTCAAGGATTTTCCGGTTCGCGGCGGCCTCGTCTTCGACCGCGCGGTTGCCCATGTGCGTGCGGTGGCCGATGTGTCCTTTGACTTGGCGCCGGGCGAAACGCTGGGCCTCGTCGGCGAATCCGGTTGCGGCAAGTCGACCCTCGGACGCTGCCTGATGCGGCTGATCGAGCCGACCAGTGGCGAAAGCTGGTTCCGTGGCCAGAACCTGCTCGCCCTCAACCACGAAGACATGCGCCTGATGCGGCGCTACATCCAGCTGGTCTTCCAGGATCCGTACGGGTCGCTGCATCCGCGCATGCGCATTGCCGACAACATCGCCGAGCCTTTGCGCATGAGCGACATGTCGGCGGCCGATCGCCGTGGGCGGGTGGCCGAACTGCTCGAACTTGTCCGGCTCAATCCCGATCACGGCAAGCGCTATCCGCACGAACTGTCCGGCGGCCAGCGCCAGCGTGTGGTCATCGCCCGCGCGCTTGCGCTCAACCCGCAAGTGGTGATCCTCGACGAACCGGTTTCGGCGCTCGACGTTTCGGTGCAGGCTGGCGTGCTCAATTTGCTCAGGGATATTCAGCAGTCCTTCGGCACATCCTATCTGTTCATCGCACATGATCTTTCGGTCGTGCGCCACATCTCGCACCAGGTCGCGGTGATGTATCTCGGCAAGATCGTCGAGATCGCACCCGCGGCCGAACTCTACTCCAGGGCGCTGCACCCCTATACCCAGGCGCTGCTGTCGGCGGTGCCGCTCGCCAATCCCGAGAAGGAGCGCAAGCGCGAGCGCATCGTACTGACCGGTGACGTGCCGAGCCCGCTCAACCCACCATCCGGCTGCCGCTTCCGCACGCGCTGCTTCAAGGCGCAGGCGATTTGCGCTGCCGTCGAACCACCGCTCGATCCGGCTGGTGGTTCGCATCGCGTCGCCTGTCATTTTCCGGAGCCGGTCAACACTTTCAGGGCTGTCTGACAGGCCCGCCGAATTCATCCGCGAAGGAATTTTGATCGTGACTGAGGACCATTCCGAAAATGCCGCCACGGCTGGCCGCGCGCGCCTGCCGCTCGAAGGCATCAAGGTTCTCGATCTTTCGCGCGTGCTGGCCGGTCCGTGGGCGACGATGAGCTTGGCCGATCTCGGCGCCGAAGTCTGGAAGATCGAGAATATCGATGGTGGCGACGACACCAGGGCGTGGTCGGTGCCGAGCTACAAGGGTGTCTCAACCTATTATCTCTGCGCCAATCGGGGCAAGCAGAGCATCGCGCTCGACATGAAAAGCCCGCAGGGGCTGGCCATCGTGCGCGAGTTGGCAGCGAAGGCCGACATCGTCGTCGAGAATTTCCGCGCCGGCACCGCCGATCGCCTCGGTGTCGGTTTCAAGGAACTCAGCGCGTCAAACCCGCGGCTGATCTATTGCTCGATTTCCGGCTACGGCCAGACCGGGCCCGATGCCGGACGGCCCGGCTATGATTTCGTCATGCAGGCCGAAAGCGGCCTGATGGCCATCACTGGCGAGAGCAATGGCGAGCCGATGCGTGTCGGCGTCGCCATCACCGACATCGTCTGCGGCATGGTCGCCACGCAGTCGATCCTGGCAGCGCTTTACGAGCGCGCGACGACCGGCAAGGGCCAGTTCCTCGACCTGTCGCTGATCGACTGCGCGCTCAGCCTGCTGATCAATGTCGGCAGCGGTTACCTCAACACCGGTCGAGAGGTTGCCCGATACGGCAATGCCCATCCGACGGTCGTTCCCTATCAGATATTCGAAGCCTCCGATGGCAGCTTTGCGCTGGCGGTCGGCAATGACCGCCAGTTCGCGGCGCTGTGCGAGAAGGTCGTTGATCTGCCACATCTGGCTGGGGATGCGCGCTTCATCAAGGCAGGCGCGCGCGCCACCAACCGTGAGGCGCTGATCCCGCCGCTTGCCGCCGTCTTCAAGACCAAGCCGCGTGACCACTGGATGGCAACCTGTGCCGCCGCCAGCGTGCCGGCCGGCACGGTAAAATCGATACCGGAAGTCTTCGATAGCCCCAATGTGCGCGAACGTGGCCTCGTTCAGACCTTGCCGCATCCGCATCTCGGTTCCGTTGCCATGGTGCGCCCGGCACAGGGACTTGCCGCGCAGTTGACCGCCGACTTCACCGCGCCACCGATGCTGGGCCAGGACACAGCTGCCGTGCTGGCCGACGTGCTCGGCTACGGCGCCGAGACCATCGACCAACTGATCGGCTCCGGGGCTGTCGGCGTCTATACGCCGGCCGCCGAACCTGTCCTCGCCTGATTTTCCACGGAACGTGGCAGCCCTCGTCTCGCATTTGCGGGTCGACTGAGTGGTTCTTCACTTCAAGAGCGCGAAGAGCCGTTCCCGGAATTGCTCGGCCAGCTACTTCTGCTGGCCGTAATTCTTGTACCGCCCGCGAATGGCGGCAAGCTCGGTGCCCTCAATGATCGCCGGTGTGCCGGCGCTGCGCGCCAAAAGGTATTGCCGAGCCAAGGTCTCGAGCTTGATGGTGCGGATGAGCGCCACGTCGAGATCGCCGCCGAAAGCGATCATGCCATGATTGGCGAGCAGGCAGGCCGACCTGTCCTTGAGCGCGACGACGGCGACCTTGGCCAAGTCGCTTGACGCGAACAGCGCATAGTCCGAACAGCGCACATCATCGCCACCGAAACCCGCGACCATGTAATGGAACAGCGGCAGTCCCTCGCGCAGGCACGATAGCGCCACGCAATGGTCGGGATGGGCATGGACGACGGCACCGGCCTCGGGGAAAGCCTTGTAGATCTCGGCGTGCATTTCCCATTCGCTCGACGGCCGGAACGCCCCCTCCCAGCTGCCATCGAGTTGCATCGGCACCATCTGCTCCGGCCGAAGCGCGCTTGTAGCTATTCCTGTCGGCGTGATCATCATGCCGCTTGTCGTCCGCACGCTGATATTGCCGGTGGTGCCGACATTCATCCCGCTGGCGTCCAGCGTCTGCGTCGCGGTGATCAGGCTGGCGCGTGCAGTCTCGGTGTCCATCACGATGCTTTTCCTGTGGTTGGCCGCATGACAGGTTTTGCCGGTGGCCATATATCGATCGCCGGCGCGACGGTGGTCGCCCGTGTCATGTCTTGCAGGACGTCGGCGAAAATATCCGGGCCGCCGAGCTTTCCCGATTTCAGCATCAGCGCCAGCGGCTCGGATGGCAGGCCGGGGAGGTGGGCAGTGGCGCGCGACAGTCCCGGCCCCTCATAGGCACCCATGGCGATGCGGTCGATGCCGAGCGCCTTGACCACCGAACCGGCTGTCTCGCCGCCGGCGACGACCAGCCGCCGCACACCGAGATCGAGCACAAGAATTTGTGCGATCCCGGCCAAGATCTCTTCCGCCCTTGCTGCCACCACATCGCGGCCGTGCGCCTGCTGCAGCGCTTTGACCGTCGCTTGCGGCGCTGTCGTGGCAATGGCGACCATCGTGCCGGGCAAATGCCGCTCGGCAAAGGCACGCGCTTCGGCCATGACATCGCCGCCGGCAAAGGCGCTGGCAAGGTCGATCGTCAGCAGTGGATTGTTTTGCGCAAAGCGCTCGAGCTGTTCGATGGTGCGGTCAGCGACGCTGCCGGCCAGCACCACTGCCGGCCCTTCGACGGCCGGCAGGCTGGCGGCAACGAGATCGCCTGAATTCAGCAGCCCATGCGTGAGCCAGGCCGGTGGCAGATGCGCGGCGACTGAGGAATTGCCGGTCATCAGCGGCAGGTCGAAGGTCGCTTCCGCGATCGCAACCAGGTCGCGCTCGCGGATCGTGTCAGTGATCAGCAGCGTCTCGCCGACCGCGCTGTGCTCTCGTAGGGCGTTGCGGATGGCCTCCGCCCCGGCATCGACGACGAGATAGGGCACCAGCCCGACCTTGCCCTTGCTCTGCGCCTGCAGCACGCGAACCAGATTGGAATCAGTCATCGGCGTCAGCGGATCGAAGCGCTTGGGCGATTCACCCAACAATTGGGCGCCGCCGAACATGTGTCCCTGATAGACGGTGCGGCCGGTCTCACACAGCGCCGGGGCGAACAGCGTGACGCCGCCGCCAAGCCACTCGAGCAGCGCCTCGGCGCAAGGACCGATGTTGCCGGCAGGTGTCGAATCGAAAGTGGCGCAATATTTGAAGAAGATCTGCCGGGCACCAGCTTCAAGCAGCCGGTCCGCCGCCTCCAGAACCTGGCGCACCGCATCGCTGGCCGCGATGACGCGTGTCTTGAGCAGGATCACATGGGCAAGATTGCCTGGTGGGATCGGCGCACTCAGTCCGACCGTGCATCCCGTTGGAATGCCGCGCGCCACCAGCATCGACGCCAGCTCGGTGCCGCCGGTCAGATCGTCGGCTATGGCGCCGAACAGGAGTGAAGGCGTCGCGGTCATGCGCCCCGTCTCATATCCGTCTGCACCATGGCTGCCCGTCTCACAGTTGCCTGTCTCATGTCGGTGGTCAGGCCATTCGTGGTATCATATACACAGCCCATGCGACGCAGGCGACGCCTGCGCCACTGCAAGAACGGAGAGCGGATGTGACTGCTTCTATCGCGCCGATCGCGCGCGACAATCTGACGACGCGCGTCTACGAGGAGCTTCGCCGCGCCATGATGGAAGGTCGTTTCTGGCCGGGCCATCGCTTCAAGATCCGCGACCTCGCCGCCAGCCTTCAGGTTTCCGAAACGCCGGTGCGCGAGGCGCTGATGCAGCTGGTGCGCGAAAAAGGCCTGGAGATGGAGGCCGGTCGTTCGATCACCGTCGCCCAGCTGTCGCTGGCCCAATATCTGGAACTGCGCAGCATCCGGCTGCATCTCGAAGGCATGGCGGGGGCGGCGGCAACGACGCGCATCGAGCCGCGCGAGATCGACCGTCTGGCCGAGGTGCATGACAGGCTGATTGCCAACGAGGACAATGGCCATTGGTTTGAAGCCGTCCGCGACAATTGGGAATTCCACCACTCGATCTACCAGGCGGCGCAAATGCCGGAGTTGCTGGCCATCATCGAGGGCATCTGGCTGCGCAACGGACCGCTGGTGAACTATCAATACCCACACGCCAGGCCGACCTATGACGGCCGCCACAGGCACCTCGACATCCTCGACGCGCTGCGCGCCCGTGACGAGAACGGCGTGCGCAAGGGCATTCAGCAGGACATGATCGAAGGCGGACGCCTGCTGGTCAAGGTTCTCGAACGGCTGAACGACGGTGCGGTCACGCCGGAGGAACTGCGCCGCGCGGCGCAGAACGGCCGTCTGGTGTCGGCCGCCGGCTGAACGATCTGTTTGCCTCCACCGCATGGGCGCTGGTTCACGCCACCTGCGCCGCGGCGGCCATGCCGGCATCTGCCGCCTGCAGGGCGAGATCTATGTCTTTTGCGGTGTGCGCGGCACTCAGGAACATGTTGTGCCGGGGATGGAAATAGGCGCCTTCGCGCAAGGCGGCCGAGCAGAAGGCATTGGCCAGCTTGAACTCGGCATCGTCGTCGAACAGCACCATCGGCATCGACGCCGGACCGGTCTGGCGCAGCGACAGGCCATGCTTCTTCGCTGCCGCGTCGAGACCTGAGCGCAGCCTGTCGCCGGCTTCGGTCATGCGGGCAATCGCGTCGGTATCGCGCAGCGTGCTGATGGTGGCGATCGCGGCGGCCATGGCGACGGCGCCATACCAGAAGGAACCCGTCACATAGATCTTGGTCGCGGCCTCGCGAAACCGGTCGGTGCCGGTGATGGCGGCCAGCGGATAACCATTGGCGATAGCCTTCGAGAAGGCGGAAAGGTCCGGTCGTACGCCGAGCGGCTCCCAGCTGCCGGCGAGGTCGATGCGGAAGCCGGCCCGCACATCGTCGACGATCAGTGCCGCGTCGGCGGCGGTAGTCAGTTCGCGCGCCCGTTTGGCGAAGGCGGCTGTCGGCAATTCCTGGTCGCGGGCGATGTCGTGCCGGAAGGCGGTGACGACGACAGCAGCGAGATCGTCGCCGGCCTGCTTGACGGCTGCCTCGAGGCTGGCAACGTCATTGTAGTCGAAATGGATCAGGTGGGCGCGGTCCTCGGCGGTGACGCCGGCGAGCGAAGGCGTGCACCACGGCACGGCGCCGTGATAGGAGCCGCGCGCGACCAGCACCTTGCGCCGGCCGGTGCCGGCACGCGCGATTGTCACGCAGGCCGTGGTGGCGTCGGTGCCGTTCTTCTGCAGCATTGCCCAGTCGGCATGCGCGACGGTCTTGACCAGCAACTCCGCCAGCTCGACCAGAACTTCACCCGGGCCGTTCATCGCATCGCCCAGGCGACGTTGCTTCTCGGCTGCCTCTTCGACGGCCTGGTGATGGTGGCCGAGGATGTTGGGCCCCCAACTGCACATCAGATCGATGTATTCGCGTCCATCGACGTCCCAGACCCGGCAGCCATCGGCGCGCTCGAAGAACTGCGGATAGGCGGAGCCGAGATAGCGCGTCGCCATGTGTCCCCACATGCCGCCCGGAATGACCGAGGCCGCACGCTCGCGCAGCAACTGGTCCTTGGAGTTGATCAGGGAAGGCATAGCGAAGTCTCCGTATATTGATATATCATATATTGAGTTTGGCGCTGGAAGAACAGGATTTGCTGATCGTCCAGGATGAGAAAACGGGAGGCGTCAGGCCGCCTCCCGCATCTTTCGCTCAGTGGCTGAGTTCCGCCAGCGGCAGGTTGCAGCAGGCGCTGTAGCGCACGCCCTTGACGTCCGACTTGTAGGCCAGGATCAGGTTCGGGCTGATCAGCGGCAGGATGATCCTGTCCTTGATCATCTCCTCGCCGGCCTGGTGCCACAGCTTGGCAGCCTCGTCGCCGCTCGCCGCGAGGGCTGCCTTGTATATATCCGCTTCCTTTGGGTTGAGCACCGACGGGTCGCGCTCCGCGCCGGCGCGGCGTGCCCACGGGCTGCCCTTGGTCATGGCGAAATAATCGATGTATTGCGAGGTGCCGTAATAGTCCGGCGCGTAGAACACCGCGGTCATCGGGATGCCGTCGCCATTGACGCGTTCGCGCCAGTTGGCGAAGGGGATCGGCTGCAGATCGAGCTTGATGTTGATCTTGGCCAGATCCTGCTGAACCTTCTGCATCAGAAGCGACAGGTCGACGCCGTAGACGTTCATGCCGGGAAACGCCGCTTCCATCTCGAAGCCGTCGGCGTGTCCGGCCTTGGCCAGAAGTTCCTTTGCCTTGGCGACGTCATAGGGCTGCGCCTCGAAGCCCGAACCGCCGGGGAAGCCGAGCGGGATCGGCGCACTGATCAACTGGCCCTCGGAGCCGATGGTGAAGTCGAGGATGCTCGGACGGTCGAGGCCGAGCGAGATGGCCTCGCGCACTTCGGGCGTCAGTGGCACCTTGTTGGCCTTGGCGCCGGGCGACAGCGCCACATAGATGAAGTTGTAGGACGGCACGGTCTCGATCTTCACGTCGCTGCCGGTCATCGTCTTGGCCGTATCCGGGTCGATCTGCATGGCGATGTCGGCGGTGCCGCTCTGCAGCATCTGCGCCTGCGCCACCGCATCCTTGGTCTGGCGGATGACGACTTCGCTCAGCGCCGGCGCCGTGCGCCAGTATTTGTCGTTGCGTGCCAGCCGCAGCTCCGAATTGGGCTCATAGGATTTCAGCACGAACGGCGCGCTGCCGGCCGAATGCGCCAGGAACCAGGCCTCGGCATTGTCTGTCGTCGAGGCTTCCGCATCGGCCTTGGCGCCGGCTTCGGAAGCAACCTTGCTGTTGACGACCGCTGCGTAGGGCGCCGCCGCGATGTTGAGGAATTCGGAGCTCGGCGCGACCATCTTGACGACCACCGTATGCGCGTCCGGGGTCTCGATCGAGGCGACATTGTCCATCAGGAACGAGGCGCTGCCCTTGAGGTTCTTCAGCCGCTCCCAGGACCATTTGACGTCCTTGGCTTCAACCGGCGAACCGTCCGAGAATTTGGCGGCCGGGTCGAGTGTGAAGGTGAAGCTGCTCTGGTCGGCATTGCCTTCCCACTTCGAGGCGAGCAGTGGGATCAGCTTGTTGTCCTTATCGAGCGTCAGCAGGGATTCATAGACGCTGGAATTGTAGATCTGGCAGGTGTCGCAGAAGGCGCGGTGCGGGTCGAGCGAGTTGAGGTCGATGTTGCGTGCGATGACCAGCGGCTTGCTGTCCTGCGCGAACGTGGCCGGTGCCCAGAAGGCGCTGGTGGCCAGCAGCACGGCTGCCAGCATCGTCGCTCTGGTCTTGCTTCTCGGTAGGATGGTCATGTCAGTTCTCCCATTTTCTTGTCGGATCTTTGTGGCAATGCGTTCGCTCTATCCGCCCACGCCAGTGAGGGATTGAAGCGCGGCCTTGAGCTTTTCAGCGCCGCCCAGTGCGGCGCGGTTGAGCGGGGCCGATACGACGGGAGCAGAAAGGCTTCCCGTCACATGCAGGATCTCGTGATCGAGATAATCGAACACGCGATCCTGAATCTCCTGTGTCAGTCGTCCGCCAAGCGATAGCCCACGCTGCACCTGCTCGATGACGGCCACTCGGTTGGTCTTGCGGATCGAGGCTTCCACCAGCGGCCAGTCGAGCCCGGTCGGGTCGAGGCTGCGCAGGTCGATGATCTCGGCATCGGCGCCGGTCTCCTCGACCACCTGTCTGGCGACAGCAACCATGCTGGCGCTGGTGAGCAGTGTGTAGGCGCTGCCCGGCCTGACTATCTTCGCCTTGCCGAGCCGCACGCAATAGTCGCGGTCGTCCGCAGGCACAGGGCCTTCGCTCGGGAACAGTTCGACATGCTCGATGACGACGACCGGATCGTCGCATTTCAGCGCTGAATTCATCAGGCCGATATAGTCGAAGGGCGTCGTCGGCGCGACGATGCGCCAGCCGGGAAACAGGGCGAACAGGCCGGACGGATCACCCGAATGCTGCGAGCCGTAGCCGGTGTGCGGCGAGACGCGCACCCTGACCACGATGGGCACCGGAAAACCGCCGCCGAACATGTGACGCACCTTGCTGACCGCGTTGAACAGCTGGTCGGCGGCAACCAGGCAGAAGTCGCCGAACATGATCTCGACGATCGGCCGCAAGCCGCAAAGCGCTGCACCCAGCGCCACCCCGACAAAACCGTTCTCGGCGATCGGCATCGCCAGCACGCGCTCCGGCCAGCGTTCCAGCGCACCTTTTGTGGCGCCCGAAACGCCGCCGCGCAGCCGGTGCACGTCCTCGCCCATGATGATGATGCGCGGATCCTGCTCCATGGCGCGAGCGATGACCTCGGACGCGGCAACCATGAATTTGACCGGCTTGGTCTCGGCCGGCGGCACGTCCTCGATCTCGAGGAAGCGCTCGCTCTTCAGTTCGGAAAGATCGCCGCGGATCTGGTTGTCGACGTCGCTTGGGTCCGGCCACAGATGATCAGGAATGCGCAGCGCGTTGCCGCTCATTTCGGTCAGCGAATCGGCAGCGGTGTTGACCACCTCCATGACGCGCTGGTCGAGTGTACCGAGGTCCGAATCGTTCAGGATGCCCATCGTCTTCAGGCGAGCCGCCATGGTGGCAAGCGGGTCGCGCGCTTTCCAGGCGTCCTCTTCGGCCCGCGTGCGGTAGCCGAATTCGCTGCCCGGGCGGGCGCCGCTCTGATGCAGGAAGCGGTAGCAGAGCGCCTCGACCAGCACCGGGCCGCCGTCTTCCTCGATCGTCCGGCGCGCCTTGCGCATGGCATGGTGGACGGCCACCACATCCATGCCGTCGCATTCGATGCCGCGAAAGCCAAGCATAGGTCCGCGCGAGGCCAGCCGCGTCTCGCGCGTCTGCTCGTTGATGTGAGTCGAGACGGCATAGAGATTGTTTTCGGCGAAAAAGATCACCGGCAGCCGGTATAGCGCGGCGATGTTCATCGCCTCATAGGCCGGCCCTGCCATCATTGTGCCGTCGCCGAAGAAGGCGACCGAGATGTTGCCGGTACCAAGCAGCTTGTCGGCGAGCGCGTAGCCTGCCGCATGCGGCAGGTTGCCACCGATGATGGCGCTGGTGCCAGGAATCCCCGAGGCGTCGTCGCGCATATGCATCGAGCCGCCACGGCCGCCGCAATAGCCGGCGCTGAGGCCCATGATCTCGGCCATCAGGCCGCGCACCGAGCCCTGCATGTCCGGGTTGAAAGCGTCATGCAGCGGGTCGAATCCGCCGGGCGTCTGCGCGTTGACAAGCTTGGCCAGCACCTGGTGATGGGCGCGGTGGGTGCCGTTGATGCGGTCACCCGTGCCGAGCACGGACATGGCGCCGACCGCCGTCGCCTCCTGGCCGATGCTGGCATGCGCCGGACCATGCACCAGCCCCGCATTGGCGAGATCGAGCACTTTTTCCTCGAAACGGCGGATGAGCAGCATCTGGTGGTACCAGCGCACCAGGCCCGAAACCTCGGCGTCGTTCCAGTCCGAATCGTCAACCTCTAGCCGCAACCAGGGCGCCGATGGCTGGATCGATGTCTGCTGGACCATGTCAGCTATTTCCGTTCTGGTAGATGATATATCAAATATTTTCTCAGTCGATTAGGCCGTTCATTTTTCCTGGGGCATGATGCTGGCTAGAAGGTTTGCACACAAATGGAATTAAATTTCATTTTTGTGACGAGGCAGAGACTAAGCCGGGACGGCGCGGTTCCGCAAGAGGAATTTTGAGACTGCTAGCAGGCCCCATGTCGGTTCTTCGCCCGACAGATTTTCTAACGCTATTCGATATTGGTATGATATAATCACACCGACATTATAGGAGAAATCATGGCTGCCACCGAAAAGCGCACCTTCAGCCTGCCAACAGAGCAGGCTGCTTTCATCGACCGTCTCGTTGAATCAGGAACCTATGCGACCAGCAGTGAAGTGATCCGCGCCGGGCTTCGTGCCCTGCAAGAGCGCGACGCGGCCGTAGAGCGTTGGCTGCGCGAGGAAGTCGTGCCGACCTATGACAGATGGAAGGCAGACCCTTCCCGAGTTATCCCAGCCAACCAGGCTTTTGACGACGTCCGCGCTCACCACGCCGCCCGCTTTAAGAGGGATGTGTGAAGCGCCGGCATATTGTTCTGTTGCCGGAAGCCCTAACGGACTTAAGATGGATATACGACACCATCGAGATCGCCGCCGGCAACGTCACGGCCATACGCTATATCGAGCGTATCGAAGCCTACTGCCAGGGTCTCGACTACGCCTCGGAGCGCGGAACACGCCGTGACGATCTGCGGCCGGGGCTTCGGGTTGTCGGTTTTGAGCGCCGTGTAACGGTGACCTTTACAGTGGAATCCGACCAAGTGGTGATTTTCCGTGTGTTCTATGGCGGCGCCAATTGGGAGGATGAGCTCTAACCTGCAACGGGAAAAAGCGTAAACCGCCTAGCTGTCCGAACCCCGGCTGTCAGTCGACCAGATGCTGGAAGAACTGCAAAAACAATTCCCGCTCGGTGGTGATGTCGAGCTTCTCGTAGATACGCCGGCGGTGGTTCTTGACCGTGCCGACGGTGATGCCGAGGCGCTCGGCGATGTTCGCCGTCGGGTGGCCGGCGAGGATCAACTGGACCAGCTCCCGCTCGCGCAGCGACAGCTCCGGCCACAGGCTGGCCGGAATGGTCGGCTCCTGCCGGGGCGAGGCGCCGGGGCTGGTCGGTGCCGATGTGCGGGAGAATTCGGTTCCGCGCGCCTTGATGTCGAGCGCATGCAGCGCCTCGAACACCGGCAGCCGCTCGTCCAGCAGCGAGATTTCGCTGTCCTTGAAAGAAGCGGTCGAGCGATCGAGGAAGATGCCGAGGCACCAGTCACCGCCATCGGCCAGCATGATGCCGACCTCGTCGCAGATGTCCGACTGCGCCAGGAAGCCGGCAATGTACTGGCCGCGCTTGGCTTCGTCGTCGGCGAGCCGCTTCAGCGGCATGATGCCCAGCCGGCGTTCGCGCCGCCACGAGGCATAGAACGGGTCGAAGACGTAGTAGTTGTCGAGATAGCGCCGGACCATTTCATCCGAGAAGCGCCGGTGCTTGACGAATTCCGGCGTCTGCGTCGCCGAATAGCGCGTCACCGTGACGAGGTCGTGCTCGATGTCGGCGCCGATCAGGTCGATCAGGCAGTCGACATGCCTGTCGGTGCCGGTGGCGGCGATCGCTTTGGCGAGCGGCGCCCAGATATTGTCCATGCGCATGCCCTTTTCTCGGCGATGTCAGCCCAGCCGTCATTGTGTCTTTAGGCATATGGCGCGAAGCCGCCTGTCGAATCTAGCCTGGCGTCAACCTAGACCAGATCCCGAGGCGACCGTGACCCAACCCAATCTCACCGCCCCCATCGTCGGCAATCCAATTGTCATCGGCATCGACGCCGGCGGCACCATGACCGACACGATCCTTGTCGATCAGGACGGCCACTTCAAGATCGGCAAGTCGGCGACCACGCCGAAGAACGAAGCCGAGGGCTTCCTCGCGTCTGCTGAGGACGCGGCGGATGCCTGGGGCATCTCGCTGGAATCACTGTTTTCCGGCGTCAATGTCGTGCTCTATTCCGGCACCGGCATGCTCAACACGCTGTTGTCGCGCACCGGCCGCCGGCTCGGCCTGATCACCACCAAGGGCCTCGAGGACATGATCCTGATGGGCCGCGGACTGCAGGCCTGGGCCGACTATTCCTATGCCGACCGGCTGCATGCGGTCACCCATCATCATCCCGATCCGCTGGTGCCGCGCCGCCGCACGCATGGCGTCACCGAGCGCATCGACCAGTTCGGCGACATCGTGCTGCCGCTCTACGAACACGAGGTCTCCATCGCCGCCAAAAAACTGATCGCCGACAAGGTCGAAGCGATCTGCATCATGACCATCTTCTCGCACGTCAATCCCGTGCACGAGAAGCGCATCGCCGAGATTTGCCGCGAAGAGGTGGAGGAGGCCGGCGCTGACATCATCGTCTACACCAGCCACGAGGTTCGTCCGGTCATCCGTGAGCAGTCACGGCTGAACTCGGTGCTGATCGAGGCCTACGCGACTTCGCGTGGCCGCAAGCAACTTAGGGGTATCGAGGACGTCTCGAAGAAATACGGCTTCAAGTATGGCGTGCAGACGCTGCTCTCCTTCGGCGGCCTGACCTCGATCAACCATCCGCGCCTGCATGAAACCATGATCTCCGGCCCGATCGGCGGCATTCTGGGCGCTGCCTATGTCGGCAAGCTGATCGGCAACGACTCACTGATCTGCTCGGATATGGGCGGCACCTCCTTCGACATGGGCGTCATCACGCGCGGCCAGACCCGGATCGAGAACGAGCCGCTGATGGACCGTTTCAAGCTCAACGTGCCGACGTTGCATCTCGACACGATCGGCGCCGGCGCCGGCATGATCCTCAAGGTCGACCCGCTGACCAAGAAAGTTTCGCTCGGGCCTGAAAGTGCGGGCGCCGATCCGGGTCCGATCTGCTTCGCCAGGGGCGGCACCGAGCCGACCATCGCCGACTGCGACGCCATTCTCGGCCGCCTCAACCCACACTATTTCCTGGGCGGGAAGGTCGTGCTGCAGGTCGAAAAGGCCCGCCGCGCCTTCCAGGAGAAATGCTCCGACATCCTTGGCGTCGGGCTGGAGGAAGCCGCCGAAGGCATGATCGACATGCTGGAGTCCGATGCCAACAACGCGCTGCGCCGGGTCATTTCCGGGCAAGGCATCCACCCCTCGGAATTCACACTGCTGTCCTATGGCGGCTCCGGCCCGTTGCATCTGGCCGGCTGCTCCAGGGGCATCGGCTTCAAGGACATCATCACCTTCCAGTTTGCGGCCGCCTTCTCCGCCTTCGGCTGCACCACGGCCGATTTCATGCGGCGTCATTCCGTCTCCACCCAGCACGACATCCCGTCACGTGCCGACGAGGCTACGCTGGCCGCCTTCGGCGCCAAGGTCACCACTGTCTGGGACGACCTGACCAGGGCCGCGGTCGACGAGATGATCGCCGACGGCCATGCCAGGGAGAAGATCAGGACCGTGCCGTTCCTGATGATGCGCTACACCGGCCAGCTCGAGGACGTCGAGGTCATGGCGCCGCTTGCCAAGGTCGATTCGGCCGACGACATGCGCAAGGTGATCGATGAATTCGAAGCCGTCTATGCCAAGGTCAACCACCGCGTGTCGCGCTATGGCGAAGCCGGCTTCACCATCACCGAACTCGGGCTGATCGCCACCGCTGACAAGGTCAAGCCGGTGCTGCTCAAGCGACCCCTCGGCGCTTCCAATCCTGCTTCCGCCCACAAGGGTGTGCGCGAGGCGTATATCGGTGGGCGCTGGCACAAGGCCAATCTCTACGAGATGGACCTTTTGCAGCCCGGCCATGAAGTCATCGGCCCGGCCATCATCGAACATCCCGCCACCACGCTCGTCGTTCATCCGCAGGACCGCGTCCATGTCGATGAATGGACGCTGCTGCACTACACCCACGCTTGAGAGGGCGACCGCCATGTTGGACAAACCTGCCTCGGCCCTGCGCCTTCGCGAAAGATTGCTCGATTCCGAGCGGCTGATGGAGGAGACCGGTTGCTATGACGGCATCACCGAACTCACGCTGCGCAACCAGGATCCGCTGAAATTCGAGACGCTGCACACCAAGCTGCGCGCCTATTGCGTCTCGGCACGCGAAATGGCCCGCCGCATCTCGGCTTCGCCCGGCGTGCGAGAGGTCGGCGAAATGGTGGTCGCCATCTACACGCCCGAGGGCGACGCCATTGCGCTCTCCAACGGCATCATGGTGCATGTCCATACGATGAGCCGCTTCATCAAATGGATGATCAAAAACGGCTACGAGGACAACCCTCGCATCCGCGAAGGCGACATCTTCGCCAACAACGATGCCTTTATAGGCACCGTGCAGGTGCCCGACGTCATGGACGTCGTGCCGATCTTCCATGAAGGCACGCTGGTCGGCTGGGCCGGCGCTGTCTGCCACGAGCTGGAAGCCGGCGGCATCACGCCGGGCGGCGACGTGTGTCTGGCGCAGGAGCGCTTCACCGAGGGTCTGTTCGTCTGCGCCGAGAAGATCGGCGAGAATGACGAGGTCCGCCGCGACTACGTCATCCGCTGCGAACGTAATCTGCGCATGCCGATCTACTGGGTGCTGGACGAAAAGGCCAAGGTCGCCTCCTGCATCGACATGCGCGAAAGCGTCAAGCAGCTGATCTCGGAGATCGGCCTAGACTACTGGATGAAGGTCTCGAAGGAGTTCATCGAGGAAGGCCGCCGCGCCCAGCTCGCCCGCACCCGCCAGCTTACCGTGCCCGGCATCTATCGCGGCCACACTTTTTACGGCCATGTCACGGCGGGAAAGCCCGGCTTCCAGCTGCTCGGCGATCCCGACTGGCTCTATAATATCCCGATCGAGATGGAGATCACCACCGACGGCAAGATCACCATGGACTTCGAGGGCACGCAGCCCTGGGGCTACCATTCGATGAACTGCACGCCGGCCGGCATGGATGGCGGCATGTTCGTGACGCTGACCCAGCACATGAATTTCGAAGGGCTGGTCAATGACGGCGCCTGGATGGCAACCGAACTGAAACTGCCGCACGGCACCTGGACCAACCCCGACAACGAGATGGTGGCGACCGCCACCTCGTGGGCGCTGCTGCTGCCAGCCTATGGCGTCTTCCAGCGCCTGCTGTCGCGCGGCTTCATCGCCCGCGGCTTCGTCGAGGAGGCCTTTGTCGGCCAGGTCAACAGTCCTATGATCGAAATGGGTGGCGAGAGCCAGTACGGCACGCCGTTCGGCATGGCCCATTTTGAATGCGCCGCCGCCGGCTCCGGCGCGCTCGCCATCAAGGATGGTCTCGACACCGCCTATGTCGGCTGGAACCCGGAATCCGACATGGGCAACATCGAGGTCTGGGAACAGTCGATGCCGATGGTCTATATCGGCCGCTCGATCGTGCCCAACTCCGGCGGTGCCGGCAAATATCGCGGCGGCTGTTCCTTCGTCTCGACCTGGCTGATCAACAAGACGTCGCATCTGCGGCTCCACACCTCCGAACATTCTTCGCGCGTGTTCGACAATGGCGGCATGTGCGGCGGTTATCCGGCGCCGACCTGCCAGAAGCATCGCGCGGTGCGCAACTCAGACATTCACGAACTCGCGGCAAAAGGCGAACCGCTGGCGCATGCGCCCGGCATCGATCCGCATGTCTCCGACTACGAGCGGAACATCGGTGGCGACCATGTCGTGGTCGAGGGCCCCTACATCACCTCGCCGCACAAGTCCGGCGACATCTTCAGCCATTCCTACAATGGCGGCGGCGGTTACGGCGACGTTCTGGAGCGCGATCCGATCAAGACGGCCTGGGATGTCGAGAACGGCTTTCTCACCCGGCAAGCGGCGGACCAGGTGTTCGGCATCGTGCTGAAGGACGATGAGGACGGTTATCCCATCGCCGATATCGACGCCACGGTCGAGCGCCGCGCCGCCATGCGCAAGCAGCGTCTGGCGAAAGCAGTACCGGTGGCGGATTGGATCGCCAAGGAGCGCGGCCGCGTCAAAAAGGCCGATTTCGCCCCCGAGGTGAAGAAAATGTACGCCAGCGCGATCAAGCTGTCGCCGCGCTTCACCAGCGAATTCAGCGAGTTCTGGAACGTCGATGCCAGATCGATCTTCATGCCGGGAGCAAAACCATGACCTCGTACAGCAAGGAAGTCCTGGGTGATCTGGCCGCAGGCAAGCTGCCCTGGCCACAGACAAGGCGGATCATGAGTGCCTACAAGGACGATGACCGTTTCTTCAAGATGGTTGCCGTCTATCAGGATCGCGTTGCCTGGAAGGACCCGATCCTGCTGCCGGTCTCGGACCATCTGTTCATCTGCCAGAGCGGCGATGAGCGGATAACCCGCTGCGAATGCGGCCACTCCTTCGGCGACTATCGCAAGAACTGGAAGCTCAAGGCTGCGATCAACGTGCGCAACACCGAGGAGGCGCTGCGCGAAATCTATCCCAACAGTGATCTCCCCGATCCCGAATGGACGGAAATCCGCGAGTTCATCTGCCCGCAGTGCGGCACGCTGCACGAGGTGGAAGCGGCGGCACCTGGTTATCCCATAGTCCACGATTTCGAGCCCGACCTCGAAGGCTTCTATCGCGAATGGCTGGGCAAACCGCTTGCGCCGGTGTGATTGCCAAATCCGGTCAGGCCTGATTGCCTGCCCGGAACGAAGTGGAGACCGTGCGCCATGACAAACCTTTCCGGCCGTAGCGCCATCGTTACCGGTGGGTTCTCGGGCATGGGCTTTGCCATTGCCACGGCTTTGGCTGAAGCCGGCGCCAACGTTGCCGTCGGCTCCTACATCGCGCCGTCCGGCGCCGACAGGTCCGACGCCGCTTACTATCCCGGCGCGGACGAGATCGAGCGCGTGCGTGCGGCCCTTGCCGCCCACGGAAAGAGGGTTCACGCCGCCCATCTCGACGTCCGCGACAGCGACGTCACCAACCGTTTTGTTGCGGAAGCCGAAGCGGCCATCGGGCCGGCCGACATTCTGGTCAACGCTGCCGGCACCACCGCCGAGCAGCCGGTCTGCGGCCATTCCGACGCGCTGTGGGACAAGATCGTCGACACCAACCTGACCGGCGCCTTCCGTGCCACCCGCGCCGTGCTGCCGGGCATGATTGAGCGCGGCTGGGGCCGCATCGTCAATATCGGCTCAACCGCCGCCTCGGTCGGCTGGAAGGACAACCCAGCCTACTGCGCGTCCAAGGCCGGCCTTCTCGGCCTCACACGCTGCGTGGCGCTGGAAGGGGCAGCGCATGGCGTCACCTGTGTCATGATCAGCCCGACCTGGGTCGAGACCGAACTGATGCGCCGCAATGTGGCGCAGGTCGTCGAGCGCGAAGGCAAGGGGCGCACCGCTGAGGAAGCGAGGGCCGAGATCGCCAAAGGCAACCCGCAGCAGCGCATGCTGCAGCCGCAGGAGATTGCGGCTCTGGCGGTATTCCTGTGCTCGGATCTCGCCAAGGGCATCACCATGGAGAACATCCAGATCACCGGCGGAGCGCTTTGGTAGCGTCTCGGACGCGCAACCAGCTGATCTCTCCGCAGATGCCTCGCTGTAAGACAAGGTGACCGGATTTGCCATTGAGCGCCGGGCGCAATAGGTTATATTGCACTGCACAATGGAGACGCCGTTTATTGCACGCCCATATTTGCGAAGATTCCGGCCGGCTCATGGCTTGCCGGCCCTGGGTCGTGTCGGCGAGACTCTGAGATGAAGATTCCAAAGTCGCTGCTGATCGATCCCGAGAAGAATTCGGTCTATGGCGCCTTTGCCGTAGTCGTCTCGATCTGGGCGTTTTCCTATTCGGTCATTTTCGGCCAGGTGCTGATCCTGGCCTACTATGCGGTCTGGCTTCCGCTCATCCTGGTCGACTACCGGCGGTTTTTGCGACATCTGTCCAGCGCCTGGCTGCCGCTGCTGTTTGCGGCCTATGTCTGCTTCTCGGTTTTCTGGTCGCAGGCTCCCGGCGTCACCGCAAGGACGTCGGTCCAGTATTTTTCCCATATTGCCTGCGCCTACATAGCTGCGCGCACCGTCAGCGTGCGCACGTTGACCATAGGGGCGCTGGTCGGGATATTCGTCGTCCTTCTCTATTCTGTGAAGGTCGGGAATTATTCCGAGGATGTCCTCGACGGCACCGTGAACTTCGTCGGCGCCTTCGCCTCCAAGAATCAGATCGGCTTTGTCGGCTCGCTTGGCATCTATTTCTGCGTTGTCTTCCTTGCGTTCTACAGACGCGGCCGGCTGAGCTTCATACTGGCGGTGCCCGTCGTGCTGCTGTCGGCCTATGTACTGGTCGCCTCGCATTCCGCCACCTCGATGGCCTCGATACCCGCGGTTCTGGCGCTGGTGGCGCTTCTTGCGATGAGCAAACTTCTGTCACGCCGCTATCGCCGGGTCATCTTCCTGATCGGCGCCGGCCTGCTGGTCGTGACGGCCTTCGTCGCCTTGAATCTCGGGCTGATGGACTTCGTCCTCGGCCTCTTCGGCAAGGATTCGACGCTCACCGGGCGAACCTATCTTTGGGAACAAGGCTGGAACACGGTGCAGAAATCGCCGATTCTCGGCGTCGGCTATGCCGCCTATTGGGTGCAGGGCTTCGCTGAAGCCGAGCGGCTGTGGAACGAATTCTACATCACCACCCGCACCGGCTTTCACTTCCACAACACCTACATCGAGGCCCTCGTCGAACTCGGCTTCGTCGGAGCGACGCTGGTGTCGCTGATCATGCTGCGCACGCTCTACGGCCACGTCTCGGCGGTGATCTTCAAGGCATGGCAGGCGGACTCGGTGATCCTTTTCGGCGTGATGGTGCTGCTGCTGATCCGCTCCTTCGTCGAGGTCGAGATTCTCAACCCCTACATCATGGGTTCTTTCCTGATGTATTTCAGCTTCTTCAAGCTGGCGCGGCTGCCCGTTACCCGCAGGCGGCGGTCGCCGCGTCCCGAGCCGGCTGACGCGGCCGGGGGCGAGGCTGACTGGCCTCGGCATGCCCGCCGTCCGGCGGTCGCCGATCAGGCGTGAGCTATCGTCTCGGGACCTGAAGTCGCGTCAATACAAATTCCCCTGATCGAAGGCTCAAGCAGGCCGGGCGCGAGGCGGGAAATCCATGCCTCCGCGAAATAGACTGAAACGCTGGATTGTCAGACTCGCGTGCTCCGAGCGACCAGGACGTCCGGCGCGCAGCTGTTACTGTCCAAAAGCCGTGCTCCAGAAGCGCCAGGGCGTCCGGCCGGCACTTCCAGTTACGGCGCCGCGAAAACCAATCTCAGAACGTGCAAATGCGAATATCCGCGGACCATCCGCTCACAGAAGGCGACGAGCGTATGAAGCGGTTCTGCATTTCTGTAAAATGATGAACCGCTCAGCGCTTAGCAAGTCTACTGGCTGGCCAGCGGCGCCAGCTTGACCTTGATCACATCGCCAGGCAGCACCGGGGTTTCTTCCTTGGCGGCTATCTCGGTGGTCTTGCCATCGAGATTGCGCACCAGTGAATAGAGCAGGGTAGGTTGCTGATCGTTTGTTATAGCGGCCGCCATCGCGGGATCGCTGGCCTGGGCTATCAGGCCTTTCTGCATGTTCACCTTCAACGCGGCCTCGTTCAGGTCGGCTTCGGTCTGCTGCCGGTCAGTGGCGAGACTTGAACTCAAGGTGTTCTGGGCATCGATAGCATCCTGCTTCGCCTTGCTGATCGCCTGCTTGGCGGTGAGGATGGCGGTTTCGTAGTCCAGGATCTTGCCCTGCAGGTCGGCCACGGACTGGCGCGAATCCAGCAGACGGGCATTGGCGATCAGGCCCTTTTGCGCCAGCGGACCGATGCTGGCGAGTTGCTGCTGCGCCAGGTCGACCTGCTGCTGCTGATTGACGATCTTCTTCTGCAGCGATTCGATCTCGGACTCCAAGACACCTTTCAGATCGTCGAGCGCCTCGAGTTTCAGCTTCAGCGCCTTTTGGTCGGCCGTCAGGATCGTCATCTCGTCCGCGACGATGGCTGGCAGCCTTGGATCGCCCTCGACTTCCTTAGGCACGTCGAAACTCGCCTTGCCGGCCATGTCCGCATCGATGCGGGCGCGCCTGACGATCAGTCGAATGCGCTGGTCGTCGGAGATGTCGAACATGCCCTTGGCGGTGACAAGGTCCTTGCCGAGCTGGGGGCCGTAATCGGCGTTGCGCCTGATGCCGCCCGCGACGCTGATCGCCTTCAACACCGTCAGGTCTGGGACATAAGGAAATTGACCTGGGTTCTGGACTTCGCCCGAAATGTAGAATGGCCTGAACTGCGCCATCTCGACCGAGGCTTCCGGTCGGTCTGACAAAGCGAGCTTTTTCTGCAAAGCCTCGCCGATCGCCGCCGCGATTTCGGACGTGGTCTTGCCGGATGCCGGCAACTCGCCGGCGAACGGCACCGACAGCGTACCGGATGGACCGACCGTGTACTCGCCATTCACCGCCGACCAGTCACGAAATGTGCCTTCGACGGTCTGCCATTCGGCGACGCGGATGGTGAGCTTGTCTTGCGAGCCGAGGCGATAGTCGCCGGCGGCGGCGATATGCGGGACGACGAGCGCCATGGCAAGGCATGTGGCCAGCAAACGCGCCCGCCGCAGCCGGCCGGAATCCGGGCCGCTGCGAAAGGCTTCGAACAAATCTGTTTTCAACTCAACGTTCCGATCCGCTATAGCCCCATCGCCCGATGAGCTTGCGTCGAATGGCCGATGCCAATGTCTGGCATTGGCCACCGGCCGGTCAGTAAGAACCGCGCGACATCCAGACGGCCGGGACGGTCTTGATGATGATGCGAACGTCCTCGAACAGCGACCAGTTCTCGACATAGTGGCGATCGAAGGCGACGCGGCTGTCATAGGACACATCGTTGCGGCCGCTGACTTGCCACAGGCCAGTCAGGCCCGGGCGGGATTTCAGGTAATAGACGGCGGACGTGCCATAGATCTCGAGCTCGTCGCGCACGACCGGACGAGGGCCGACAAGGCTCATGTCGCCCTGCAGGATGTTGATGATCTGCGGCAGCTCGTCGAGGCTGAGTTTCCTCAGCACTGCTCCGACACGGGTAACGCGCGGATCGTTCTTCAGCTTGCGGGTGGCGATCCATTCCGCGTTGGCGTCCGGGTTGGTGGCGAGATAGGTTGCCAATACCCTGTCGCCGTCCGGAACCATGGTGCGGAACTTCAGGCAAGGAAAAATCCGCCCGCCGCGTCCAATTCGCCTGTGACCGTAGAAAATCGAGCCGCCGTCGGAAAACTTGACCAGCAGCGCTATCATGACAAACAGCGGGCTGAGTGCGATCAATCCAATCAGTGAACCGGCGATATCGAAGCTGCGTTTGAGCAAGCCGCCGATCGGTGGCGGAAAATCGATGTCAGCCTGCGAAAAGCTCGCCGTGGCCGACTTGGCAACGTCCCTCATGCCGTAAACTCCATGCGTTGAACGAATGGTTCAGCGCACGATACCAAAAAAATGTTGCAGCGCAACACACAATTTACCACCCCATTGAAATAGTCACGTCATGAATTGACTAAATAATAAGCTTGTCATGCACAAATTTCGGCGTATTTAGCACATTTGTGACAATAAATGGGCACGGCCGAAAAAATAGGGGCCTTTGTGGGGCCGTTTTTAGGCAGACCTACCTATCTGTCAAGGCAAGCTGCAAACTAGTGCTTTATCGTGCCCTGATGCATGGTGAAAACCGTATAAAATACTACTTAATATTGTCTATCTTACTGAAAATGCCGAGGAGAGCAGATCGGCTTAGCTCCCGTCGCGTGCATTGCAGCATGGCAGAGTCGATCGCAAAAGCTCGATCAAAAATATCCGAAGTTGCCCTTGCCGCCTATTGCTCGCCTTAATAGAATTGCAAATTATACCTGTCACGGTGACGACAGGTGGAAAAGGCCGGAAGCAACCGGTCGAGAGTGGGCGACCTTAACAAGCCCACATGACAAGGGACGGCGCTCGGGTGGGGCAATCGTGATAAATACCCGAGCCGGTTTATGGGCTGTTGGGCATGGCACTTCCAAAATTCATCCTCGGGATGATTTTCGCTCTGGCGATCGTCGTCGGCTGGTCCTGGCTGGGCGGTGCGTCGATAGGCACGATATTGGTGCGCGTCATCATCTGCGCCGTGATCATTCAGGCCGGCTATTTCGTGCTCATCTACACCATGATCGCCAGGAGCGCTCCGACGCCTGCCGACATAGCCCGTGACGCCGAGCGCAAACTGAACGCACCAGAGGTGGCCGAAAGCGAGAAGCTGGGCGGTGCCAGGCGCGGCCTGCATTGATGCAGATTGCTCAAACCTGCCCCCGGTTTGGAGGCATGCTTCGAAACAAGAGACCAGGCGCCGCGTGAATCCGTTTCGGCGCGTCTTGGTCGCCGGCTCACGCGACATCGGCGGGGTCGCTCTCTGACTGTTCCCCCGACAGCATCCTCGACAACCGGCTGCCGGTTTTTTCCTTCAGCCGCTGATATTGGCCGACCTCGACGATACGGCCGTTTTCCATCGCCACCACCCAGTCGGCGAAGGCGATCATCGACGGCCGGTGCGCGATGGTCAGGATCGTCATCGTGCCGCGCAATCCGTCGATCGACCTGACGATCAGCGACTGGTTCTGCCAGTCGAGCGCGCTGGTCGCCTCGTCCAGGATGAGCAGCGACGGCTTGCGCAGCAGCGCGCGTGCGAGCGCGATGCGCTGGCGTTCGCCGCCCGAAAGCCGCACGCCGCGATCGCCGACCACCGTCTCGAGCCTGAGGTCGAGCCGTTCGACAAACTCGCCGGCGTGGGCCTGATGCAGCGCGGCCCACAGGTCGCCATCGCTGGCCCGTGGCGCGGCAAGGCGCAGGTTCGCCGCGATCGTGTCGTGCAGGAGGAACACGTCCTGCGGCACATAGGCCACCTGGTCGCGCCAGCGACGGCGATTGCTGGCATCGATCTCGACGCCGTCGACAAGTATCATGCCGGTGGTAGGCTCCAGCAGGCCAAGCAGCATATCGGCGATCGTGCTCTTGCCCGATCCGGACGGGCCGATCAGGGCGGTGACCTTGCCGGCCGGCAGGCCGAAGGTGATGCCGCTCACCACCATCTTGCCGCCAGCATCTCCGTAGGTGAAGGAGACACCGCGAATATTCAATCCCGTATTGAGGGAGAGTGTCCCGGCGTCGGCGAACTCGGTATGGCCTGGTTCGCGTTCGGCGTCGAAACGTGCCTGCAGGCTGCGCATTGCCGTAAAGGCGGGCAGGTTGATCAGCACTTGCTGGGCTTGCGTCTGCATGTCCATGAAGCGCGGCGCGATGCGCATGAAGACCAGGAGCAGGACGACGATCTCGGCCATGGACAGGTTGAAGCGGACCAAAGCCACATAGATGAACAGGCTCAGGCCCACCACGCTCGCAACCTGGAATACCGCGGTGCCGATGGTGCTGTTGCGCACATAGTCGATGTTGTCGGCCTTCATCCTCTCAAGCGTCGACCGAAGCTGCGCGAAATAGCTGTCCTCGACATTCAGGCTCTTGGCCACCTTGATACCGCCGAGAAATTCCGAGACCGTCCGGTACTGATCCTGGCGATTGGCGGTCAGTACACGGCCGAAGGCCGTGGCCCGTGCCCGGAAGGGCCGCAGCGCCACGAACATCAGCATGCCGATGACGACGGCAAACAGCGTCATGACCGGCGAGATGAACACGGAAACCAGGAGATAGCCGGCCAGAAGAACGGCGATCTGCACCAGCATCAGCAGTGAGAACGCCGCGCCCTGGACGCGGTCGATGTCGCCGGTCAGGGCATGATCGAGATCGGAACTGCGCATGCGGGTAAAAACGCCCCAGCGCGCCTTGCCGATGCTTTCGAACAGGTTCATGCGAACGCGGTTGACGAAATCGAACAGCAATTTGGCCATGTAGACCGATTTGAAGCGATTGAACGCCGCCTGCGCTGCAACAAGTCCGACCAGCGCGAAAAGCACGGTCGTCAGCTGCAGCGTGCCGTCAGGCACCAGCCAGCGCACGAAATCATTGTTGGGCAGCCGAACAGCGAAATCCTGGTCGGCGCGTCCGACCAGATGCAGCAGCGGGATGAGCAGCAGGATGGAGATGCCCTCGGTCAGGCTGCCGAGGATGAGGAAGAACAGCGCCGTCCATGTTCGCCGGCCGCCGATCCGGGCAATGGCGGCGCCGAATGCGGCAATTTCTCGAAACAGCGACAGGCGAAGGATTGGGGGCTTCGACATGGTTGCGCTCACGACCGCCGGCTGCCGGCCGACAGATCCTTTTCGATCAGCTCCACGGCTTCGCCGATCCTGTCCAGGCCCGTCGGGACTTTCAGCCGGTACACGCCGATATGGTTAGCAATCCATGAACATTGCTGAAGATGCGCCGCCGCGAAGTCGTCGGGCAGCGCCGCACGGCCGAAGCGCGTCACATAGGAGAATTTGATGATGGCCGGCAGGGCGGTAATGGCGGGCAAGGGCGTGATGTCAGCCCTTTCGCCGCGCTCGAGGATATAGATCCTGGTCGCCGGCACCTTGTCGCCCGAAAAGTCACCGTTCAGGCGATGCTGCATTTTGTCGATCGCCGGATGCACTTGCGGCCGCACTTCCGCTCCCCCGAGCGAGATCGCCGCAGCGGCGTCGGCCGCCAGCTTGATCTGCGGAAAGCCCGGAACGGTCATTGGCTCACTCGGATTGGCAAGGTCCAGCGCCACCACGTCATCGGTAAGCAGTCGATGCCCGGCCCGGATCATCGCGCTTGCCGTCGTCGACTTGCCGGCTCCCTTGTCACCCATGAAGATGGCGCTGGTGCCGGCGGCGGCGATGGCACTGGCATGCAGGACAAGCAGGCCGCGCCGGTGCAAGAGCAGCGCCATGACCGGACCGAGCAGCGGAAACGCGAGCAGCGCATCGTCGACGCCGGGCGCCGGTTCGATGTCGATACGGCTGAAATCGGTGATCAGGAACGCGCCCACGGCATACCAAGCCAGATATTGCCGGTCCGGCTCGAAACGAAAGTCGGTCGCTGCTTCGGGCGCCGGCTTTGGCAGGTCGATCGCGCCGACAGCGATCACGAGATCCGCCGCCCCCGGCGGCGCCGGCTGCAGTTCGGGCAACATCACCTCCGACGCGATGGTCAGACCATAGGCGCGGTAGAAGCGGCGTTCTCGCATGGCCCGGCCATGTGAAAAGGCATCATCATTGTATAGAGCGAGCTGCTCGTTGCGCGGCATCACGTGGGGCTCCCGCCGTGCTGGAGTTGCCGCAGCCAGAGCGACAGCGAGGCCGAGCGCCAGACATACTGGACATCCAGGGGGGCTGCCTGATCGGGCTGGCGCAGCAGTCGCGCATAGGCAGCACTCACTTGCGGCAGATTGACATAAGGCGCGATGCGGTTCGCATCCGAGACCAGCAGCTGTTCCAGGAGGTCGCGATGGTTGCGCAGCATGCCGTTGACGAGATTGGCGGTGAAGTCGATCTTGTCGCGCCGCCACTGCACCGCCTCCGGCAATACGCCTTGCATGGCGCGACGCAGCACATAGCGACCAAAGCCGTGGCTCAGCTTCTCCTCGCCCGGCAACGCCAGGCAGAACTCGACCAGCGGCTTATCCCAGAATGGGTATCGCGGCTCGACGCCGAAATTGGCGGCGGCCTTGTCGAGAACCTCGAAAGCATGCGGGACATAGCCGTTCGACAGGATCCAGCGATGGCTCAAGGCGTCGCTGGCCTGAACGCCGGGCGGCATATAGCCGGCCCGGTGAAACCGGTCGACAAGCTCGGTGCGCTTGGCAAGGTCCGGATTGATCAGGTCGCGCCAGCTTCGTGCGCGCTGCACGTGCGCGGGCTTGCGGATCCTGTTCAGGGCACGGTTGGCCAGATGCCTCAGCTTGGCGATGCGCCAGGCCGGCCCGTAGAGGGTCAGGAACTGGAGATAAAGGCCAAGCGTGCTGTCGCCATAGGTATTGGAGGCGCTGCGGACCTCGCGCCACAGATCCATCCATCGGCCGCCATTCGCAAGCTCGTGCAGGTGACCATGGCCTTGGGAAACGACCTCGTCGCCGCCATGGCCGTCCAGCAGCACCTTGATGCCCTTGGCGCCGGCAGTCCGGTAGATACCGCGGGTGAGCGTCAGGCCCGGCGCCAGGAACGTTCCTTCCTGTTCTTCCAGCACGCGTTCGAATTCGGCGAATGGGGCATAGTTGCCGACCGGGATCAGCGTCGCGTCGACCTTCTGCTGGTCGAGAACGGCATCGATGAAGGGCCGCTCGTCCATCGGCGAGCCCCTCTCGAAAATCAGCGAGAAGGTCGGCAGCTTCGGCCTGCGCGCAGCGGCATTCTGCAGGCCGGCGACACAGGCGATAGATGAGGAATCGAGGCCGCCGCTCAGCATTGCGCCGACTGCCGAGGTCCCTCGCATGCGGTTGCGCACCGATTGCGAGAACAGATGGGCGAATTCCTCCGATGCATCCGACCGCAAGGGCCGCGCCGACGGCTCGATCTGCCAGTATCGGCGCAGCACCACCTGTTGCGCGGTGACGGTTACGCTGTGGCGGGCCGGCAGGCTGAATATATCGCTGTAGGGGGTCGACTGCGGGTCGTCGGGAAGCCCGGCCAGGAAGCCGGAGATCTGGCGCTCGCTGACACGTGCGCGGATACCTTCGACCTCCAGGATCGGCCCGATCTCGGACGCAAAGGCAAAACGCCGGTCCGCCGCGTGGTAGTAGAACGGCTTGACGCCAAAATGATCGCGCGCGCAAAACAGCGATTGCCGCTCGTCATCCCAGATGGCGAACGCGAAATCGCCTTGCAGATGCTCCGGACAAGCTTCGCCCCAGCGTAGATAGGCCCGCATCAGCACGATCGCGTCGGCCACCGACTGGTCGCGGATACCGAGCCTGGCCAGCAACTCGTCACGGTTGTCCAGCCGGCAATCGGCGGTGATGGCGAGCCGGCCGCCAGCCATCGTCAAAGGGCCTGGACCGACCTCATCCGATGTGTTGAGCCAGGCGTGGCCAAGGGCGATGCTGGTGTCCAGCCACCATGAACCGCCGTCGGGACCGCGATGGCGCATGCGCGCCAGCATTTGCTGAATGTCTGCCGCCGCGACCGCTGGTGCGTGTGCTCCGCGCAGCAGGATTCCGGCGACGCCGCTCATCGGCTGCCGTGGTCGACGAGATGGGCGAAGCCGTCGATCGATCCGCCAAGCACGATATGGTTGTCGCTGACCAGCCAGGCATGTGCTTTCAACTGCTCGCCCGTAACACGTTCGATGCCGATGCGTATCGTCGATTCATTGCCTTGGCGGGCGAGAATATACTGGCCGGAGAGCGCTTGGGTCAGGCACGTAGCGTAAGGGACGAAATGGGCCGCGGCGGCAACACCCCAGGCGACACGCCGCAGTTCGCCCATCGAGGCGCACTGCCGCGCGTCGAGCCGCGTCACCAGGCTGCGTACACGATTGTAGGACAGCAGGGTCAGCCCCAGCCGAACTGTCGCCACCACCAGCAGGCAATGGCCAAGGAAGATCATTTCCGAGCCGCTCAGGGAGAAAATCCTGACCAGCCCGTGCCGGCTTCCGCCGCGCTTCGACTGCTTGAGGCCTGTTTCCCTCGCGGGTTCCTGCCGTAAAGCCGTTGCCCGCGAAACCAGGGCCCGCGAAACTATGGCCTGCCAAACCAGCGCCTTGTGCTGGGTCGGCTTAGACAAGTGCCTCATGATGCCGTCTCGCAAGCCCATTTTCGGCCAGGCCCTTCAGCAATGCGTCGACATCGGCCTGGCAGCGCACCGGGTCGACATTATAGCGCGCAAGAACGGCGCTGCGGATGTCCCCGAGCGACCGGGGCTCCTGGATCAAATCCCAGATGAAGGCGCCGACGCCATTCAGGCTGTAGTAGACATTGGATTTGAGATTGAGCAGAGCCAAGCCATCGCCGAACTCGCAAGCCACGGCATCCTTGGTCGCACTCACGCTATCGTGGTCGGCCAGATCATGGTCGGATTGCTTCCAGTTCATCCCCGCACCTCACTGACAAAACGCTTCGACATCTCCGGTTGGCGCAGGAGAAGTCGGGAGGCTGGCCCCCCGACCCTCTTACGTCTGCTTTGAATCCAGAGTCCCGAAATGTCACTCTGGAAACGGCTATAAGTCTCAGGAGAACGTCAGGTCGCCGATCGGCGTGTGCGCGGGGAACGATGCGTCGATCGCCGTGTTGCCGCCGCCACCCTGGGTGATGGTCTCAATCGAACCATGAACCGTCAGGCTTGGTGTCTCGTATTCATGCTTTTCAACATTCTGTTCCATTTTACTCTCCGATTTAGGACTGGAAACGGCCTGTCGAGTGCCGTCAGCACTTTTATGCTGCAATGCAATAGCTGCACGGCAGCATTTATGAGTCAAGACTGTTTTACCTTCCGTTAATCAATTACGTTGCTGGCGTCAGGACATGAGCGGCCATGCCTAAAACTTGTCACTTTTTAGCCGATTCCTTGGGCACGATGGCAGCGCCCGCGCTGATTCTTTAAGCATGTGATTTTGCTTGCATAAGTCGTTTGCTTTGTGCCTATTTTTAGGCGTCGCTAATGGAAAGAATTTTCTGTTTGGAAAATTCGGCCGGGGATCGGCAAAAGACCTGACAAGGATATTTCAGCCGCGGTTCTCACTTCTTTCCGACGCGATCTCGATAGGCGCTCGGTTGCAAAAATTCGCACTGCAAAAGGAAAGGCTTTACGGCACCGAGGTTTTTGGTGATGTTTGCTTCGCACATGCAGCATAAGTGTTCGCGCAAACCGCTTTCTTTGGAGATTGTGCGCTAAATGGCATTGCCTGACGGCTCATACGAACGATTGCGCGCCGCCGGCTGTGCCGACGAGGTGGCCTACGTGCAGGCCTGCCTGCGATTCTATTTTGCCGGGCCGCACGCCGGCGCGGGCGACATTTCGATGCGTGATCTGGACGGTGCCAAAATTGCCGACATCGCCAGGCTGAACAAGGTCGCCACCTTTGTCCTCAAGGCCCTTTCGCGCGCACCCGCGCTTGAGAGGCCGCCTGAGCTTTTCCGATGGCTCGACACCTACCGCAGGAGAACGGTTTCGATGAACGCGTCCTGCATCATGGATTCCATGGCGGTCCATGATGTGCTGCGCGCCAGCGAGATCGATTTTGTTTTTCTGAAGGGTCCGTTCCAGCAGCAGCTTCTCTACGACGACCACTTCATGAAGCCGTCCGGCGATGTCGACATTCTGGTTTCGCCGCTCGGATTTGTCAGGGCGCGTGATGCCCTTCGCAAGATCGGTTATGAGGTATCAGGCAAGTCGAACTCCGTCTGGTGGGTCCGCTTCCTCGGCGAACAGCACATGACCCGGGACGACGGGCCGAGGTCGTCCACGGTAGATCTCCACTACCGCCTCCAGCAGCCCGGCTCGCCAAGCCCGCGCGACGCGGACGGGTTCCTGCGGCGCAAACGACAGGTCGAAATCGCCGGTGCGACGGTGCCGTTCACCTCGGTTGCCGATACTTTGCTTTTGTCCTGCATCAGCGTTGCCAAGGCACTTTTCAACCGGGAACCTTGCGCGGGCTACGTCTGTGATATCAGCGCCAGCGCCGGCCGACTCGACGAGGCGGATCAGCTGCGTTTGCTCGATGCCGCAACCGTGCAAGGTTTGGACGACACGCTGCTGCTTGGCCTGCGCGCCGCCGATGTGCTACTCGGCGGTGCTGGCACGCTGCTGTCGCAGCGCGCGACCAGGATCCTGTCGCGCATCGGCAATGAGGATCTGCTCAGCATGGTCATCGCGCCGTGGCTGCCGTCGCTGCGGTGGCCACAGCGGCGAACGGTGCTGTGGGAACTGTGCGGCCGCGCGCCGGTCCGCTATCTGGCCGAAGCCGGCTGGGCGGCGTCCGCCGATATCAGCCGCCGCATCTTCGAGCGGCCGGGAGGCGCTGAATGAAGGCAAATTGGGTGCTGATGGCAATTCTGTAGGGCATCGAAGGAGTACGGGGCGAGGGCAAATCGATATTACCTGTACGAGAGGCAAATCCATGTCGATGACGAAATCCGAGGTCTGCGTGATCATCGCGGCAAAAAACGCCGCAGCGACAATCGCCGTCGCCATCGCATCCGCGTTGCGCGAACCGGAAGTGGCGGAGGTCGTCGTTGTCGATGATGCCTCCACCGACCACACCGCCGATGTCGCACGATCCGCCGATGATGGCAGCGGGCGGCTCTCCGTGATGCGCCTCGATGTCAATCGCGGCCCCTCCTTTGCCCGCAACGCAGCCATCGCCGGCTCGAAATCGCCGTTCATCAGCATTCTTGATGCCGACGATTTCTTCCTCGAAGGCCGGTTTCGCAACCTGTTTGCCGGCGCCGATTGGGATTTCGCAGCCGACAACATCATGCTGATCAGGGATGATGCGACGGGCGACGCGACGAAAATCGTCGCGCCGCAATTTGCCGCCGATCCGGAATTCCTCGATTTCGAGCGCTTCGTCGAAGGCAACATCTCCAGGCGCCGCGTGCAGAGGGGCGAACTGGGCTTTTTGAAGCCGGTGATCAGCCGTGCCTTCCTCGACCGCCACGGGTTGAGCTACGACGAGAGCCTGCGGCTGGGCGAGGACTATGAACTCTACGCCCGCGCGGTCGCATGCGGGGCACGGTTCAAGGTCATTCGCTCCTGCGGCTACGGCGCCGTCGTCCGCGCCGATTCTCTGAGCGGCCGCCACAAGACCCAGGACCTGAAGCGTTTGGCCGATGCGGATCTGGCGCTGCTGGCGATAGACAGTCTGCCAGAAGGCTCGAAGGCGGTGCTAAGGCGGCATGAACGGCACGTGCGCGACAAATATCGGCTGCGCAATTTCCTTGACGTCAAGGCTGAGCGGGGGCTGGCATCGGCTGCGGCTTACGCTTTCGCCAGCCTGTCCAACCTCGTCCCCATCGTCCAGGGCGTGGCTTCCGACAAGCTCGAGGCGCTGTTTCGTCGCGTCGGCCTTATGTCCAGCCAAAAACATGTCCCGCCGCGGCGTTTTCTGATGGCCGGAACCAGCATGGGCAAGGAACGCTGAGAGCGGACCCCGGTGCTTGCGATTTGTCCGCTCGCGGCATGTCATCACGGAAACCATTTCGGCCGGATTTATGAGTTTACGAATTGGGTGGTTGCCTCGCGGCTCCGACGATGGCAGTCTATGTTGCGGTGCAACATATTGGACGACCAGCCGAACTGGCCCCCGATCGGATTGGTCTGATGTCTCTCCTTCAAAAGGAGTAGGACAACGCAACACGAATTTTGAGCCCCGGCTGCGGGATCGGCCGGAAGCCCGGCCCACAAGCCGGCGATGACAGGAATCGGAGTCCATGGCCTCGATATTCGGTTTCAGATCAAGGGATCCGGCCCGCGACCGGCAGGCCGATGTTTCACGTCTTGATCGTCTGGCAAAGCTGTTCGAGCAGATTGCGGCCGAGATCGAGGCCGAGAGAACCGGGCTTGAGAATCGCTACCGGACAACGTCGACCAACGCCGCCTTCCTGGTCGAAGCCATGGAAAACGGCTCAGCTTCCGAAAAGCGGTCTTCGGAAGTCAGCGCACTGACACAGTCGATCCTGAATTGCGAACGCCGCATTGCGGCGCTGTCGCGCCAGGACGGCATGATGAAAGAGCTCCGTCATTCGCTGGATATGGTCTTCGACGAGAATGCCGATTCGGCCACCTCGGCGGAATTCGCCTGGCCGGCAGGCGCAGGCAGAGGTTGAACGTGAAGGCTCGGAACTGTTGCAACAGATTTGATGCAGGGCGGGAAGCGTTGGCCCGTTCAGGAGCGGTTCGAACGTCGACTTTGGGTTGGGGACACACAGCGCAAAGGTGAGTTTGGTATGAATTCGAATCCGAAACCTACGACGGCAATTGACGCGCCGTCTCTCTCATATCGGGCCGGGCAAGCCGCCCGGCGGCGGCTGGGGTCGCTCGGTGCGTTGCTGCTGGCTGCTGTTGGCGCTTTCGTGGCAACCCCTTCCTACGCCCAGGACATTCCGACATCGCCGTCCTTTGTCGATGATTTCAAAAGCTTCGACCGCGCGCGCTGGTATGTTTCCGACGGCTGGAACAACGGCAGCCATCAGAATTGCACCTGGTCGAAAGGCATGGTCGAACTGTCGAATAATGTGCTGTCGCTCGGCTTCGAAAAGCAGACGCTGAAGGATCGCGACTACGTCTGCGGCGAGATCCAGACCAAGCAGCGCTTCGGCTACGGCACCTATGAGGCACGGCTGAAGACCGATACCGGCTCCGGCCTCAACGCGGCGTTCTTCACCTATATCGGTCCCAGCGACAAGCAGCCCTGGGACGAGATCGACTTCGAGGTCCTGACCAAGGACACCTCCAAGGTGCAGGTCAATGCCTATATCGCGGGCAAGGGCAAGAACGAGAAGCTGGTCGACGTGCCGGGCGGAACGGAGAACGCCTTCAACGACTACGCCTTCGTCTGGCAGAAGGACAGCTTGCGATGGTACGTCAACGGCCAGCTGGTGAACACGATTGCCGACCCGGCGAAGCTGCCCAGCCATGCACAGAAGATATTCTTCAGCTTTTGGGGCAGCGATACGATGAAGGGTTGGATGGGAGCGTTCGCGGATCCGGGCCGCAAGCTTTCCCTGCAGATCGAGCGGGTTGCCTTCACGGCGCTCGGCGAACCCTGTCAATTTCCGGAATCGCTGGCATGCAGTGTAAAGTAGTTGGGAAAGTCGATTTGAACCGGCGGGACCGAAAACGGTCCGCTGCCTTGCATGGGAATGAAACCGAATGAATTTGACGGTGTTTGGAATTGGCTATGTCGGCCTCGTGCAGGCTGCGGTCCTTGCCGAAGTTGGGCACCAGGTGGTGTGCGTCGACATCGACGCCGCCAAGGTCGAGCGGCTCAACCAGGGCCTGGTTCCCATTTTCGAACCCGGTTTGGAAAACCTCGTTAAGGAAAACCATGCTGCCGGCCGCATCAAGTTCACCACCGATGCCGCCGCCGCGGTCAGGCATGGCGAGATCCAGATGATCGCCGTCGGCACGCCGCCGGGCGAGGACGGCTCGGCCGACCTCAAATATGTGCTGGCCGTCGCCGAGACCATCGGCCGCGAAATGGACAAACCCAAGATCGTCGTCGGCAAGTCTACGGTGCCGGTCGGCACCTGCGAAAAGGTGAAGGCCAGGATCGCCGACACGTTGAAGAAAAGAGGCCGCGAGGACCTGGCTTTCGATGTCGCTTCGAATCCCGAGTTCCTCAAGGAGGGGTCCGCGGTCGCCGACTGCATGAAGCCGGACCGCATCATCGTCGGCACCGACAGCGAGGACACCGAGGCTGTGATGCGCGAACTCTACGCGCCGTTCAACCGCAACCACGAGAAGATGATCGTGATGGACGTGCGCAGCGCCGAATTCACCAAATATGCCGCCAACTGCATGCTGGCGACCAAGATCAGCTTCATGAACGAGATGGCCAATTTGGCCGAACAGCTCGGCGCCGACATCGAGGAGGTCCGCAAGGGCATCGGCAGCGATCCCCGCATCGGCTACCATTTCATCTATCCGGGTCTGGGTTATGGCGGCTCGTGCTTCCCCAAGGACGTGCGGGCGCTGATCAAGACCGCCGAAGGCGTCAAGTTCGACGCCAAGCTGCTGCGCGCCGTCGAGGAGCGCAACAACGCACAGAAATCGGTTCTCTTCGACAAGGTGGACCGCTATTTCAAGGGCAACCTCAAAGGCAAGACCTTTGCGCTCTGGGGCCTGGCCTTCAAGCCCAACACCGACGACATGCGTGAGGCGCCGGCGCGCGTCCTGATGGAAGCGCTCTGGAAGGCCGGCGCCAATGTGCAGGCTTATGATCCCGAGGCGATGCAGGAATGCCAGGCCATCTACGGACTGCGCGACGACCTGCTTCTGTGCGGCACCAAGGAGGCGGCGCTGCGCGGCGCCGATGCGCTGCTGATCGCCACGGAATGGAAGAGCTTCCGTGCGCCCTCCTTCGATGCGGTGAAGGATGCGCTGATTACGCCGGTCATCTTCGACGGCCGCAACCTCTATGACCCCAAGGTCATCGCCCGCCACGGCATCGAATATCACTCGATCGGCAGAATGGCGGCATGAGACCAGGTCCTGGCAGACGGATGCAAGACCGGTCCGCACATGGCCTGCGGGCGCTGGGACTGAGCGCGTATTTCTGTGTGGAGTTGTAGCCGATGGTGCTGGACGTAAAGCCGGGGCAAATCACCAAGGACCATTTCGATCTCGTTGCGATCGGCTCCGGCTTCGGTTCGGCCTTCTTCCTGCATGAGTTCGCCAAGCGCCGAAAGGCGCGCATTCTGGTGCTGGAGTGGGGACGCCACAACACCCATGAATGGCAGCTCGAGCAGAACGTCAACACCGACATCGAAGACGAGACGACCTACAAGACCAATTCCAACAAGCCGTGGAACTACACGATCGGACTGGGTGGCGGGACGAACTGCTGGTTCGCGCAGACGCCAAGATTTCATCCCAATGATTTCCGGCTGAAAAGCACCTACGGCATCGGCAATGACTGGCCGATCAGCTATGACGACGTCGAGCCGTTCTATTGCGACGCGGAAGACATCATGTCGATCTCCGGCGATCCCGACATGGCGGCGATGCTGCCCCGCTCGAAGCCGTTTCCGCAACCGCCGCATCGCATGTCGACACCGGACAGGATGATGAAGGCGGCGCAGCCCGGCCAGCACTTCGTCATGCCAACCGCGCGGGCGCGGCTGCCGACATCGCAACGCACCTCGTGCTGTGCCAATCTGCGTTGCTGGCTGTGTCCGGTCGACGCCAAATTCACCGTCAACAACGGCTTGATGCACGTCTTCGAGCATCCCGACGTTTCGGTCTGCCTCGGTGCGGAAGTGCGCCGGCTCGATCACGTCGGCGGCGCTGTCCGTGCGGTCACGTTCAGCCATGACGGCAAGGAATACCAGGTCAGCGGCGATCTCTTCATTCTCGGCGCCAATGCCATCCAGAGCGCGGCGATCATGCTGCGATCCGGCCTGGGCGGCGAATTCGTCGGCAGCGGCCTGCATGAATCCTACGGCTGGAATTTCGAGGTCTATCTAGACGGCGTCGACAATTTCGACGGCAGCACCATCACCACCGGCCTGAATTTCGGCCTCTATGATGGTCCTCACCGATCGGAGCATGCGGCGGCACTGGTCTATTTCGAGAACCGCTGGCAGCACGGACTGCGTGCCGAAAAAGGGCGGCTACGCCAGGCGCTGCCGCTTGTCGTGGTCACCGAGGACTTGCTCGATCCCGAGAACTTCGTCACGCTTGACGAGGATGAGAATGCCTTCGTCAGCTTCAAGGCGCCATCGGACTATGCGGTGAAGGGCATGGCGCGCGCTCTGGAGAAATTGCCTGGCCTTCTGGCGCCGCTGCCGGTCGAAAAGCTCTTCGATCGCGGCATCCGGCCGACCGAATCGCACGTCCAGGGCACGCTGAGGATGGGTACGGGCGCAGCCGATTCGGTCATCGACAGCGGCATGATCCACCACCAGCTCAGAAATCTGGTCGTCGTCGGCACCAGCACCTATCCGAGCTGCTCCTGCGCCAACCCGAGCCTGACCGCGGCAGCGCTGTCCTTGCGGGCGGCGAGCCGGATCGCGTGAAAGGAGGTATCGCATGATCGAGATTTCCCGACGCTCGGCCCTGGCCGTCATGGCTGGCGGAGTGGTTTCGACAGGGGTCGCCTACGCCGCCGTTTCCTCGTTCTCGGACGAGGATCTGGTGCGCGTCACGCTGGAAAAATACCTTGGCAAGTTGAACATCCGCATCGAGCATCTGCAGCAGTTCGTGCTGGCGTTCCGCGACAGGAATCCATGGAACTTTCCGAGCGAAAAACTGAGTGACGCCGTCACCTTGGTGGAGGAGCTCAAACTGGGGGCCGCGCGCCGCTTGCTGCCCCAGCGGAAGCGGGAAGATCTGCTGCATTTCGACCGCTGGGTCGTCGCCGAATTCCATATGCTGACGGACTACGCCTGGCGCAGTTCGCCCAACGACCCGATCCGATTTACCGGCTGGCAATCCTGTACCAATCCCTTCGCCAATCTGGAGCCGCCGAAACTTGCCTGACGTCGAAAAGAGAGGCGGCGGACTTTGCTGTTGTCTCCGAGCAAGGAATACGAGATGCGACAAGGAGCCCGATCATGAAAGTTCTCTTTGCAGGCGGCAACGGCTACCCGCCTGAGTTCAGCGGCGGCGTTCAGTCGAGCACGCATCATCTGGCCGAACAGCTGATCGAGCACGGTCATGAAGCCGCTGTGCTCGCCGCCCTGTTCGGTGATGGTGTCTTCGGCTTCAAGGCGCGCGCCAAGATGAAGCTGTTGCGGCAGCCGGCGGTTGTCGACAGCTATCCCGGCTATCCGGTGGTGCGGGCCTGGTTTCCCTGGGAAGCGGCGGGCTATGCCGTCGACAGGCTGAAACCCGATGTCGCCGTGGTCCAGTGTCACAAATCGGTTCCGATCGGCAAGGCGCTGCAGGCGGAGGGCGTGCCTCTGGTCGTTTATCTCCGCAATGTCGAGTTCCATGAATTGGGCGGCGATCTGCGCGAATTGCATTCAGCGCTTTACATCGCCAATTCGGACTTCACCGCACGTACCTACAGACAGGAGTTCGGCATCGAGGCGGTGGTAATCCCGCCCACCATCAACCCGGCGCACTACTCGACGCCAACGACGGGCCAGTTCGTCACGCTGATCAACCCTTATGAGGAAAAGGGGTTTGAACTCGCGGTGCGGATCGCCGGCGCCTGCCGCGAAATCCCATTCCTGTTCGTCGAAAGCTGGAAGCTCGACGACGATCACCGGGCGCGGATCGAACAGACGATCGCTCCCTTGGGCAATGTCGTCCTGGAGAGCCGCACCAGCGACATGAAGACGGTCTATGGCCGCACGAAGATCCTGCTTGCTCCCAGCAAGTGGGAAGAGGCGTGGGGCCGCGTCGCTTCGGAGGCCCATTGCAGCGGAATCCCGGTTGTCGGCTCGCGGCGCGGCGGTCTGCCCGAGGCTGTCGGCTCCGGTGGCGTGGTGCTGGATTACGATGCTCCGCTGGCCGATTGGGTCGCGGCCGTCAGGCGGCTGTGGAACGACAACCAGGAATATGACCGGCTTTCAAGCCTCGCCCGCAGCTTCGCCGGGCGCCCGGAACTCGATCCCGATCGCCAGTTCATCACCTTCTTCTCGATACTGGACAGGGCGATGCAGCAACGCGCGCGACAGGCGGCCTAGAGGAGTTCGCCGTGTCACGGAAACGGCGAACTCCTCTAACTCTTTGTTTTGATCAATTCCCAAGGGAAAGCGCTATGCGCTTTTCCCGGGAAAACCGTTCACACTTTTCCTGGAATTGCCCTAACGGCGCCGCCTGAGCAGGTCAGGCCGGGCGTTTGACCCGGCTTTTCAGCGTCTCGTAGCCGCGGGCGCCAAGCAGGGCGCGGGCAATGGTCTTGGCAGCGCTCTTGCGGCCCTCTTGCGACTTGATCTGCCGCAGCCTTGCCGGCAGGTTCCTGGCCGCCTGACCAAGTGCCGGCAGCGACAGCGTGTTGGGAAAGCTGACCATATGCGTTTCCACGCACAGCACCGGCTTGCCTGACAGTTCGGTGATCCTCAGCGCCTGTTCGTGCTCGCTCTCGATGAACAGGATGGCATCGGACTTGCGGTAGAAGTCGGCCTTGAAACTGCCATGCGCGCCGAGCCGTTGCCGTTCCGCCTTGCTCGGCAGATCGAGCATGATCAACTGGTCGTATTTGATCTCATGCTTGGCGAGCCATGCCTCGGTGAGCGCGCGGTATTTCTCCAGCCGGCTGGTGACCAGCCAGCCGATCCTGTGGGTCGCGACATGGAGCGGCCGCGCTTCGCTGAGGAATTTCTCATAGGCCGGGCCGTCGTCGTTTTCCGCCTCTGTCGGATCGAGGCACAGCACGCCGTCAATATCGACGCAGCATTGCGCCAGGAATTTATGATGCATGAAGTTCCACTGGAACATGCGCGGATGCGGCACGACTTCGAAGACGAGGTCGGTTTCCTGGTGCTGGGGCTCAAGGCCGAACACGGCGGCAAAGGTGAACTCCGCCTCGATGCCCGAAGCCTGGATGCGGGCGCGTGCGTCGCGCATGGCGTTGCCGCCGGCGACGCTGTCGTCGATCACCAGCACCTTGCGCATCTCGGAAACCTTGCGGTCGAGAGCGGCACGGCCCTTGGTGACGCCAGACGTATAGATCCGACCTGCCAGGAAGCTGTCGAGATCGGTCATCGGGATGTTCGCGGCAAGGCTGACCAGCGTCGCTGCCAAAACGCCGCTTCTCGGCACACCGACCACGAGGTCGATATCGCGCGGCAGCCGGTGCAGGCCCCTGACGATGGCGTCGTTCATATCGGAGATCGATCGGTAGTGCATGGTTCAGACCTGGTCCTGGAGGAGATGTCCGTAGCAGTCGAAGACGCCCAAATTATTGCGCTTCGCGCGCCGCCGCCGCAGGCAGCCTTGCCGGCAGCATCTTGAGGGCCTCGCGCAAGGCTTCGCGGCCGGAGGCGAATGCCAGTGCGATGACGATGGTGATGAGGTAGGAGAGCACGGCGCCGCTGGCCAGGGCGACGACATGCTGCTGGGGCAGCAGGGGCTTGATGAACCAGATCACGGCCAGCGCCAGATGGGCGCCAAGCACGACCGGCGTTGCCGCGCGAAGCACATGGTGCGCCTGCAGCGGCCCGCTCCTGCCGACATAAAGCCACAGGAACGGCGTCCGCAGATATTCGCTGATCGCATAGGCGATCGCCACGCCCAGCGCGCCATAGGGCAGGCCGAGCATGAAAGCCAGCACCGACGTCACGGCCGTTATGATGCCCCAGCGCATGAAATCGCCGGAGCGGCCCTGGCTGACGAAAAGCCACCCGGCCGGATTGTTGAGCGGCTGCAGCAGCCCGGCAAAGCCGAGCGCCAGGAAAATCGAGGCGCTTGCGCGCCATTGCTCGCCGAGCACGAAGGGGATCAGCACATCCGACATCGCGGTGGCGAAGGCGACGCCGGGAAGCGCCACCAGAAGGATCAGCGGCATGACGCGCAGATAGGCGCTGCGGTAGCGATCCGGCTCGTCCTTAAGCCTGGAAAGCGCCGGAACCATCACCTTCGACAGCGGGTTGGTGATCTGGCTCAACGGAAACAGAAGCAGCTTGTAGGCGCGGTCATAGAGGCCGAGTTGCGCCTCGCCCCAATATTTGCCGATCAGCACATTGTCGAGGTTGCGGGCAAAGAAATTGGCGAAGTTGAAGCCGGTGATGCCGGCGCCGAAATTGATCAGCTCGCCGATGCCGGCGACCTTGCGCGGCAGGCCCGGACGCCAGCGCGAGCTCGCCCAATAGCAGAGCGTCGGCAACACGGCACCGGTCAGCGTACCGGCAAACAGGGCCCAATAGGAGCGATCGATAAAGGTCCAGGCGATCGACACCGCAAGCCCGGCAATGGCGCTGGCGACGTCGATGACGGCCAGCCGGCCGAACTGCATGCGGCGTGTCAAGAGCGCCAGATGCTGGGCGCCCAGCCCATAGGCCATGATCTGCAGCCCGAACGCAGCCACCAGGCCCGTCACGCGCGGCTCGCCGTAGAAGGCAGCAACCAGCGGCGCCGCACCCGCAAGCACGCAAGCCAGGATAGCGCTGACGGCGACATTGATCCAGAAGAGGTAGTTCACCTCCTCATGCCGGATGCCTGATTTCTGGATCGTCGCCTGGGTCAGGCCGAAATCCTGGAACAGGGCGATAAAGGCAAGCACCGGCGCGCACATCGCCACGACACCGAAATCCTGTGGCGACAATAACCGCGACAGCACGATGACGGACAGGATCTGTGTCGCGACCCGCACCGATTGCGCCATGGCCGTGACAACCGCGCCGCGCCCAACCGATTTGCGCAAGGAGCCTTCTGGCGGATCGAATGCATTGGCTTCCAAATTCAGGATTCCTGATTTTTTACGTGGATTTCCGAGCCCGAAATCCACGACCGCCGCCGACCACAAACTACGGCAATAATTTTGCAGTGCAACAGAAAACGTCGATGCGTGCAGCAAAAATGTTGCGATGCAGCAAGAGCTGTACTAGCATTCCCTCGGGTGGGCCAACAGCGGTCGAGTTTTTATGCTGCATGTCTTGTACCTTGTGCACGACGTTTCCGACCCGGCGGTGCGCCGGCGGATCACGATGCTCAGGGCAGGTGGGGCCCAGGTCACTTTGGCCGGCTTCCGTCGCACCGCGAATCCGATTGCGGATATCGAGGGACTGCGGCCGATCGACCTCGGCGCGACGCGTGACGGGCGATTCGGCCAACGCCTCGCGGCCGTCGCCAAAGCAGCCGTTTCGATAGGCCCGAAGCTTGGCGGCATGCCAAAACCGGATCTCATCATCGCGCGCAACCTGGAAATGCTGGCGCTTGCCCGCCGCGCCAGGTCAGCCTTCGGTGCATCGGTCCCGATCGTATACGAGTGCCTCGACATTCATCGGCTTGTGCTGCGCAACGATGTCCTGGGCAAGGCGCTGCGCGCCACCGAACGCTTTCTGGCCAGGGATGTGAAGCTGCTGGTGACCAGTTCTCCTGCCTTTATCGCCAATTATTTCAAGCCGTTCGGCCAGGTCGCGGCACCCATCGAGCTGGTCGAAAACAAATATTTCGAGGCCGCGACGATCTTGCCCGGCGCACCGGAGGCTGAAGAGAGCCCGGCCGGTCCGCCATGGCGGATCGGCTGGTTCGGTGCGCTGCGCTGCCGCCGCTCGCTCGAGCTGCTGGCCGATTTCTCCCGCCGCATGGAGGGCCGCTTTGAAATCGTGCTGCGCGGACGTCCGGCTTTGTCGGAATTCCCTGACTTTCACGGCTTTGTCGAAGCCGAGCCGTGGCTGTCGTTTCTCGGGCCCTACCGCAATCCGGAAGACATGGCGGCGATCTACAACGATGTCCATTTTTCCTGGGCGATCGATTTCTTCGAAGCGGGGCAGAACTCCGAATGGCTTCTGCCCAACCGGCTCTACGAAGGCTGCCGTTTCGGAGCGGTGCCGATCTCGATGGGCAACACCGAGACCGGGCGGTTCCTTAAACAGCAGGATATCGGCGTGCTGTTGCCGCAGGCGTCGCCCGAAGCGCTCGAAGCCGTGCTCGGCAAGATGGAAGAGCATCGCTTCGCCAGGCTGAAAGGGCGTGTTCTGGCACGCAATCCGAGGACCTGGAGCTACGATCGCAGCGATTGCCGGGCGCTTGTCGAGCGGCTGCGCAGCCTGACGGCCGTGCCCGGCTCCTTTGCCGCCGAGGCATTGGCATAGGATGGCCAAGGATGGACAGAGGCAAGATGGACAGAGGTTGATGACGCCGACGGAAAAACCCTCATCCAGCCTGATCGTTATCCCGTGCCTGAACGAAGCCGCCCATATCGGTGCGCTGCTCGATCAATTGCGGCCCGCGGCCGCCCGGCTTGGCGCCCGGATCATCGTCGCCGACGGCGGCAGCACCGACGGCACGCTTTCCATCGTCGAGGACGTGATTGCCAAGGACCCGCGGGTCATCCTGCTCCACAACAAGCGGCGCATCCAGAGCGCGGCGATCAATCTCGCCGTCGGTACCTTCGGCGATGGTGCCGACTATCTCATCCGCATCGATGCGCATGGCGGTTATCCCGACGATTATTGCGACCGGCTGGTCGAGGAAGCCCTGGCTACATCAGCGGATTCGGTCGTCGTTTCGATGCTGACCAGCGGCAGCGGTGCCGTGCAGAAGGCGGCCGCCGCGGCGCAGAACTCCAAGCTCGGCACCGGCGGCTCGAAGCATCGGCATCTTTCGCAGGGACAGTGGATCGATCACGGCCATCATGCACTGATGCGGATATCGGCGTTCGGCGCCGTCGGCGGCTACGACGAAGCGTTCAGCCATAACGAGGACGCCGAGCTCGATTACCGCCTGCGCAAGGCCGGCTACAAGATCTGGATGAGCGGCAAGACGCAGATGGTCTACTATCCGCGCGCCTCGCTCTCAGGCCTCTATTTCCAGTATCTCGGCTACGGTCGCGGGCGTGCCAAGAATGTGCTGAAGCATCGCGTCATCCCGAAGGTAAGGCAGATGGTGCCGCTGCTGGTGTTCCCGGTGGTGCTGCTGGCGGCCTTCTCCTGCGTGCACTGGCTGGCGGCGGTGCCGCTGCTGCTGTGGGCGTCGGTGTGCCTGGGCTACGGACTGGTGACGGCTATCCGCCAGCGCAAGGCTGACGTTGCGCTGGCCGGTGTCTCGGCCATGGTCATGCATCTTGGCTGGTCGGTTGGCTTCTGGCTGCAGCTTCTCGGCCTCGGCTCGCGACGCGGAGTGGCCTGATGGCAGTGTCGACAAAGAACCGCAGCATCGACATCGGCGTCTGCACGTTCCGCCGGCCGGAGCTGGCTGACACGCTGCGCTCGCTCGACGCCATGGAGATGCCGGCGGGATTCGATATCCGCATTATCGTCGCCGACAATGACGACACCCCGACGGCCCGTGACCTGGTGGCGGCGCTGTCGCGGGAATTGACGGTGCCGATCCACTATCGGCATGCCCCGGCGCGCAACATCTCGATCGCCCGCAATGCCTGCCTCGATGCGAGCACAGCGGATTTCGTCGCCTTCATCGATGACGACGAGACGGCCACGCATCAATGGCTCGCCGAACTGGTCGTGATGGCGCAGCAAAGCGGTGTCGCCGTCGTGCTCGGCCCGGTCAGGGCGCGCTATCGCCCAGATGCGCCGGACTGGATGCGGCGCGGCGATTTCCATTCGACCTTGCCCGTCTGGGTGCGCGGCGAGATCCGCACCGGCTACACCTGCAATGTTCTGCTGCGGATGGGCTCGGATAGCCTGCGCGGCCGCCGCTTCAGCCTGGCGCGTGGCCAGACCGGCGGCGAGGACACCGAATTCTTCGATCAGATGCACAAGGCGGGCGGCCGCATCGCGTTCTCGCCCGAGGCCTGGGTCGACGAAGTGGTGCCGCGCTCCAGGGCGGCATTCGACTGGCTCGGCCGCCGCCGCTTCCGCGTCGGCCAGACGCATGGCCATCTCCTGGGCAGCAGCGCCAGCGGCATCGGCCTGGTCAAGCAGGTCGGCCTGGCCTCGGCAAAGGCCATCTATTGCTTCGCCTCGGCACTTCCGGTCGTCGTCAGTCCGGTCCGCAGGAACCGCAGCGTGCTGCGCGGCATTATGCATGTCGGTGTCGTCAGCGGCCTCGTCGGCATCCGCGAAATCCGCCTCTATGGCCAGCCGTCGCCACAGGAGGGAGGCAAGCGTGCAGTCTGACGTCAGCTCTGTCCCCGATGTTTCCTTCGTCATTGCCGCCTACAACGCCGAGGCGACCCTTGATCGGGCGATTGCCAGCGCCATCGCCCAGAAGGGTGTCAGCGTCGAAATCATCGTCGTCGACGACAAGTCGCGCGATGCTACGCTCGACGTGGCGCGGGCCTATCCAGGGGATATCGTCCGTGTCGTCGCCCTGGCCAGCAACCGCGGCCCCGGCGGCGCCAGGAATGCCGGCCTCGACGCCGCCCGAGGCAGATGGATCGCGGTTCTCGATTCCGACGACGCGGTCTTTCCCGGCCGGCTCGCGGCCATGATCGCTCGTGCCGAAAGCGCGGATGCCCAGATCGCCGTCGACAATCTGCAGGTCGTTCGCGAAGATGGCGTCATCGAGGACGCGATGTTTCCGCGGCAGTATCTGGAAGGCTTGCGCGAGATTTCGCTGGCCACCTACATCGCCGGCAACGTTGTCTTCGAATCCAAGTTCAACCTCGGCTATCTCAAGCCGATCTTCCAGCGCGAGTTCCTGAACGAAAACCGGCTTCGCTACGACGAAAAGCTGAGGATCGGCGAAGACTACGTCCTATTTGCCGAAGCCCTGGCCAGGGGTGGCAAATGCGTGGTCGAGCCTGATATCGGCTATGCCTATCATATCCGCAGCGGCTCCATCTCGCGCGTGCTCGAGCTTCACCACGTCGAAGCGATGAGCCAGGCAGATGCCGAGTTCGCTCAAACCCATGCGATGGATGAGGCTGCGCAAGCCGCGTTTGCCCGGCGCGGCCGCAGCCTGCGCAAGGCGGCATCGTTTCTGTCACTGGTACAGCACATCAAGGCGCGGTCCCCGCTCAAGGCGATCCGGACAGCGCTCAGCGACCCGGCGGCGGTCAGGCATATGGGCATGCCGATCGCCGTGCGGTTGCGAAGAATGGCGGCACAATTTGCCGTTGGGGCGGGGAGGTGAAGATGCAGGCACATGGAGGGATTTTTCGTGGCCTGTGAATGGACTGAAGTCGATCTCCTCAGAAGGAATTTGCGATGAAGAAAATCAGGAAGGCCGTGATACCGGTGGCGGGGCTTGGAACACGGTTCCTGCCGGCGACCAAGTCGATGCCGAAGGAAATGCTTCCCGTGGTCGACAGGCCTGTCGTGCAATATGCGGTGGACGAGGCCTTCGAAGCGGGCATCGAGCACATCGTCTTCGTGACCGGTCGCAACAAGGCGGTGATCGAGGACTATTTCGACCTGCATCCGGAATTGATCGGCACCCTGGAGCAGACCGGCAAGAAGACCCAGCTGGAGGCGCTCGAAAGCATGCTGCCTGTGGCCGGTGCCACCAGCTTCATCCGCCAGCAATCGCCGCAAGGCCTCGGCCATGCCGTCTGGTGCGCGCGCGAGGTTATCGGCAACGAGCCCTTTGCCTTGCTGCTGCCGGACATGGTGTCCTTCGGCGGGCGCGGATGCCTAGCCGAAACCGTCGAGCTTTATGAGCGCACGGGCGGCAACGTGATCGCCGTCGAGCGTTGCGAACCGAGCGAGACCAACAAATACGGCATCGTTGGCCGTGGCGCCGAGATCGGTGGCGGTTTCGAGGTGACGGCCATGGTCGAGAAGCCGGCGCCGGCCAATGCGCCGTCGAACTTCTACATCAACGGCCGCTACATCCTGCAGCCCGAGATTTTCGCTCTTCTGGGCAATCAGCAGCGCGGCGCCGGCAACGAGATCCAGTTGACGGATGCCATGGTTCGTCTGTCGAAGGATCAGCCGTTCTTCGCCCAGCCTTTCCTCGGCCGCATGTTCGACTGTGGTTCCAAGGAAGGGTTCATCCAGGCCAACATCGCCTTCGCGCTGGCGCGCGATGACATGAAGGGTCCGGTTTTCGAGATGCTTCAGGAGTTCGTCCGGTCGCATGAACGCCAGGAAGAAGCCGCATAATGCCCATCTTTCGGGAGCATGGTCAGATGGCTGGCGAAGAGGGGCCGGCAGGTTCTCGCCGTCTGGCACGACGCTTGCTTCGCTTCTGGCGATGCTCCCGATCTTCGAGGCGCCTGCAAGCCAAGGCATGATCCCGGAAAGTGGGTCCCGGTTTCCGGAAAAGATCATGTTGAAACAGTGAGATAGAGCCCATTGCGACGGACCGGCTCTAGAATTGGACCGAAGATGAATTATGCCAATTTTCCTCTCGACAAGAGGATGCCATTGCCGAATTCGGACGCAGGAGACGGCGAAGACTTCATCGATATCGAGCGGCTGCTTGGCATGGCCGCACGGCAGGCCAAGGTGGTTGCCGTGTGTGCCGTCATCGGTCTCTTCCTGGGCCTGTTCTATTTGCAGACAACGCCGCCCAAATATCAGTCGGTCGCGAGCGTGCTGATCGACGAAGGCTTGAACAAGATTGTCGACGATATCTCGGCGGCGTCGACAACCATGCAGACCGATTCCGCCATCCTGAGCCAGATCGAGATCCTGACCTCGACGCGGCTTGCCGCCGTGGTCGTCGACAAGCTGAAGCTCGACCAGAACGACACGTTCATGAATCCGCCCCAGTCGGCGCTTGCCCAAGGCATAGGCCTCATCCGCAGCGTGATCCAGTATGTCCGCCCCAGCCCTTCCCTTCCGGGTGGCGCCGACTTCAGCAAGCTCGACCCCTCCGCCCGCGATGCGCTGATCGCCACGTCGCGCCGCGACTACGCTATCCTCAAGCTGCAGAACGAGATCCGGGCGGAACGCGTCGGCCGAAGCTACGTCATCGCGCTCGGCTATCAGGCGACGGATCCGGCCTTGGCAAACGCCATCACCAAGGCCTATGCCGATGCCTATCTCGCCGATCAGCTCGATGCGAGCTTCGATGCCACCGAGCGGGCTGCGGTGTGGCTGCAGGGCCGGTTGACGGAGCTGCGCCAGAGTTCGCAGGCAGCTTCGCTCGCGGTTGAGAAATTCAGGGCCGAACATGGGCTGGCCGCCAACAGCGATGGCCAGCTGATGAGCGACAAGCAGCTTTCCGACCTCAACGCCCAGCTTATCGTGGCGCAGGCCGACACCGCACGCGCCAGCGCCCGCTACCAGCAGTACAAGGCCATTGTCGACAGCGGCTCCGAAAACGCCTTCAAAGATGCCGCCATATCGAGCGACCAGCCAAGCAGTTCGGTCATATCGGCGCTCAAGACCCGCTACCTCACAGTGGCCAAGCGGCTGCAGGACGTCGAGGCGAATTTCGGCCCCGAGCACCCGCAGGCGGTGGCTCTCTCCAAGGAGAAGGCCGACATATCGACGCAGATTTTCGGCGAGCTGAAGCAGCTGACCGAAAGCTATCGCAACGAATATGAGGTGGCGCAGGCACGCGAGACCGCGCTCAGGGCCAACGTCGCGGCCGCGCAAGGCAAGAGTTCCGTCGACAACCAGACGCAAGTCAAGCTGCGTGAACTCGATCAGCAGGCGACGGCGCTCACCACGCTCTATCAAACATTCCTGGGTCGTTACGAGGAAGCCGCGCAGCAGCAATCCTTCCCGGTCGGCAAAATCCGCATCATCTCGGACGCCTCGATGCCGTTTGCCGCGTCAAGCCCGCGCACCATCGTCGTGCTCGGACTTTCGCTGGTGCTTGGCCTGCTGATGGGCGCCGGCTTTGGTGGGCTGAACGAGTTCAATGAACGCTTCTTCAGGACCGGCGAGGACGTGCGCGACCGCGTCAACCTGAAATTCCTCGGCTATCTGCCGACGATCGGCGGCAAGCTCGGCAAGGAAGAAAAGCCGGGCGATACCCAGGTGGACGCTAAGACCACTCAATCGCTGTCGGCGGCCGAAAGGCGGGCGCGCATGCGGGTCAGCATCGATTCTCCAGCCTCGATGTTCTCCGAAACGCTGCGCAGCGCCAAGATCGCCTTCGACGTCGTGATGGAAGGGCAAGGCAGCCGCGTCATCGGCATTATCTCGGTGCTTCCCGGCGAGGGCAAGTCGACGGTCGCGGCAAATCTCGCGGGCTTGCTTGCCGCCAATGGCGCCAAGACGCTGCTGATCGACGGCGACTTGCGCAATCCCGGCCTCAGCCGGGGCCTTGGCATGGAAGCCGAGCAGGGTTTGATGGAAGCGGTTGTCAGCGGCCAGACTTGGCAGTCTGTCGGCAAGATCGACAGGCAGACGAAGCTGGCGATCATCCCGGCGGTGCTGCGCGGTCACTTCTCGCATACCAGCGAACTTCTCTCCTCGGCCGGCATGCGGCGCTTCATCGAGAACGCCAAGGAGACGTTCGAATACATCGTCGTCGATCTGCCGCCGCTCGGACCGGTGGTCGACGCCAAGGCCTTCGCCCCCTTGGTCGACGGGTTTGTCCTGGTCACCGAGTGGGGGCGCACGCCTCGCGCGATGGTCAGGTCGATGCTGGAATCCGAACCCTATGTCGCCAACAAGATCGTCGGCGCGGTGCTGAACAAGGTCGATTTGAAGAAACTGGCCAAATACGGATCGTTCGGTGGCTCGGAAAAGTTCTTCGATAAATATTCGAGCTACTATCTGGAAAAGTCGGAAGTGCGCGGCAAGGCGCCGGTCTGACATCGGTCATTGCGCGCGTGGGGCCACTTTGAGGTGTATCGATCTTCAGGTCAGCACACCTGAACATCGATGCGTCAGGAGAAGATCAGCCTGCCTTGCTTGTCGGCGATCCTGACGGCGGTCAGGCGTCCGCTCTGGAAGGCGGCTGTGTCGATGCCGAGCCGGCGCCCTTCGAGCTTCGGGACATCCACCGGCGTATGCCCGTGCACCACCCAGCGGTCGAGCAGGTGTGTTGCCTCGAAGAAGTCCGAACGGATGGTAATTAGGTCGTGGTCGGTTTGCGCCGCAAGGTCGACGCCGGGCCTGATGCCGGCGTGGACAAACACGAACTTCCGCGAACGGACCATGATCGGCAGCCCGCGTAGGAAGCTGACGTGATCCTCTGGAATGATCTCCCTTATGCGCCTGTCGATCTGCGCGCTGCTCCCGTAGAGGCTGGTGAGGCGCGCCGGATCGATGCCGTAGGAAAACAGGGTTTGCAGGCCGCCCGTCGCCAGCCAGGGCTCGCGCGACAAATGTCCGTCGAGATAGTTCAGCATGGCCACTTCGTGGTTGCCCGCAAGACAAATGCGCTGAAACCCTTTCGGCGCCGGCGCCAGAAGGTGATCGAGCACCCGCGCCGACTGGAGCCCCCGGTCGATGTAGTCGCCAAGCATGACGATGATCTTGCGGCTCTGGAAGCGCAGCGAATCGAGCAGGATGTTCTGCTCCAGGGCGCGGAGTTCCTTGTAGCAGCCATGCACGTCGCCGATCGCGTAGACAACGGCATCCTGCATGTCGATATCCAGGCGCGGACGCGCCGCGATGCGGGGTTTTCGCTGGAACAGGGTCACGTGCGGCGTCTCGAGGCGAACTCTCATGCGGAAGGCATAAGCGCCTGATATCTTGCCCGAAACGGAGAATTCCGCAATCGTGGAAAATGCAACCACGCCGGGTTGGGACCGCCAATGCATGTCGCCCAAAAATGAGCTCGGTTTTGGAAGAACGGCCTGTGTGGAAACAAAGCCTGAATCCGCTCAGGCGCGACATGCTTTACGTCGGCCGTTGGGCCGGTAATGCCGGATCGTCGTCAGGCTGCCTTGAGCCGATAACGGAAAACGGTGTGGTCGAGCAGCAGCCGGATGCGTGGTTCGGCCTCGATCGCCACCAGCCAGCTTGCCGCGATCATCGTCGCGCCGACGACCGCCATCGAGAACAGATGTGGCAGACCGGCGCGGACCAGGATGCCGAGCAGGGCCGCGCCGACGACATCGTGCAGCAGGTAGAGCGGATAGGTCATCAGGCCGATCCGGCGCCAGCCGCTCCAGGAAAGGTCGAGCCGCAGCGACCATGCCATCAGCGCGATGCCGATGAGGAAGATGAGGATCGGCGGCGCGAACGGCATATCCCGCCCGACCTTCAGGATATGAACGTCGACCGAACTGGCGATCTGCAGCACACCACCGGCCAGGAACAGGGCGCAGAAGGCAAGTCGGGCGCCTGTCACCGCCTTGAAGCGCATCAGCCACAGCATGACGCCGGTGGCGAAGAAAACGCCGTGATGCACCAGAAGCAGGGCGAGCGTGCGTGTTTCGGCAAGATCGGCCCAGCCGAGCGGGTAATACAGGCACCAAAACAGCGTGCTGACCAAGCCGATGGCGACGGCCACAATCTCCATCAGATGGAAGCGGCCAAGGCTGAGTAAGATCCAGACGATAGCATAGAAGGCGATCTCGATGCCCAGCGTCCAGTAGACGCTGTCCACCCAAGGCGCGTACGGAACGAACAGGCCGGTGCGTAGGAGCCTGATAACGGCATCGGTCGGCCAACTGAGGCCGACAAGCAGCAGCACCACCGCCGTGACCGGTGCGCAGATCCAAACCGCCGGCGCCAGCCGTTTCACCCTTGCTTCGAAAAACTGTAGGGGTGTCGACCTTTCGGCGCTGAAGGCGATGACGAAACCGCTGATGACGAAGAAGATCTGGACGCCGACCCAGCCGGATTCGACCCAGGCGCCTATTGCCGGCTGCGGGGGAACGCCGCCCGTCGCGCGCGCCGAAACACCGTCCGGATACGCCCACACCCAGAAGCCATAGTGGTAAACCATGACCATGAGGGCGGCGAGAAAGCGCAGGATGTCGACGCCGCCAAATGTAATCTTCTTTTGAGCCATGCGACCTGTGTCGATGGCCCCCCGCAAGCACTGTAGGGCGCATTGCTGCGTTGCACAATAAAAGATTGCTCGTCGATCCGAAAAGCGGCCTCGACAAGCCAAAGCCTTCAGCCGCTCAAAGGCCGATCCCACGGTCCTTCAGGGCCTTGGTGATCTCCTCGAGGATGATCGGATCGTCGATCGTCGCCGGCATGGTCCATTCTTCCTTGTCGGCGATCTTCTGCATGGTGCCGCGCAGGATCTTGCCCGAACGCGTCTTGGGCAGGCGCTTGATCGTCACCACCGTCTTGAAGGCGGCTACCGGGCCGATGCGTTCGCGCACCAGGCCGACCACCTCGTTCTCGATGGAGCCGACATCGCGGGTTACACCTGCGTTCAACACCACGAAGCCCAGCGGAACCTGGCCCTTCATGGCGTCGGCAATGCCGATGACCGCGCATTCGGCGACATCGGGATGGGCCGAAAGCACCTCTTCCATGGCGCCGGTGGAGAGCCGGTGGCCGGCGACATTGATGATGTCGTCGGTGCGGGCCATGACGTAGAGATAGCCGTCGTCGTCGACCATACCGGCATCCGCCGTCTTGTAGAAGCCGGGGAACTCGTCGAGATAGGCTTGGCGGAACCGTGCGTCGGCATGCCACAGCGTCGGCAGGCAGCCGGCCGGCAGCGGCAGTTTGACCACCACATTGCCCAGTGTGCCGCGAGGCACCTGATGGCCAGCATCGTCGAGCACGCGGATGTCGTAGCCGGGCATCGGCACGCCGGGCGAGCCGTATTTCACCGGCAACAGGCCAAGGCCGGCGGGATTGATCGTCATCGGCGAGCCGGTCTCGGTTTGCCACCAATGGTCGACCACAGGCACACCTAGCTTCTGCTCCGCCCATTTGATGGTTTCCGGGTCGGCGCGCTCGCCGGCAAGAAACAGCGTGCGGAATTTCGAGAGGTCGTGTTTGGCAATGAACTCGCCCTTCGGGTCCTGCCCCTTGATGGCGCGGAATGCGGTCGGCGCGGTGAACAGCGCGACCACGCCATGCTCCGCTATCTCCCGCCAGTAGGTGCCGGCATCGGGCGTGCCGACAGGCTTGCCCTCGAACAGGATGCTGGTGCAGCCATGCAGCAGCGGTCCGTAGACGATGTAGGAATGGCCGACCACCCAGCCGACATCGGACGCCGCCCAGAACACCTCGCCCGGCTTGACGCCGAACTCGTTTTCCATCGTCCATTTCAGCGCGACCATGTGGCCGCCATTGTCGCGCACGATGCCCTTGGGCTGGCCGGTCGTGCCCGATGTGTAGATGATGTAGAGCGGATCGGTGGCCAGCACCGGCACGCAATCGACATTGGCGCCCGCTGCCCGTTCGCGGGCGACCGCATCGGCATAGTCGATGTCGAAATGCTCCTTCATCTCGCAGCGCAACTGGTCGCGCTGCAGGATCAGGCAGGCGTCCGGCTTATGGCGGGAGATCTCTATCGCCTTGTCGAGCAACGGCTTGTAGGCAACGACGCGGCCCGGCTCCAGGCCGCAGGATGCCGAAATGATCAGCTTCGGCCTGGCATCGTCGATGCGGGTGGCAAGCTCATGCGAGGCAAAGCCGCCGAAGACCACCGAATGCACCGCGCCGATGCGGGCGCAGGCGAGCATGGCGATGGCCGCCTCGGCCACCATCGGCATGTAGATGATGACGCGGTCGCCCTTGCCGATGCCGCGATTCTTCAGCACAGAGGTGAGTGCAACTACCTCGCGCTTCAGCTCGGCATAGGTGAACTTCCTGACCATTCCTGTGATGGCGCTGTCATGGATCAGCGCGATCTGATCGGCGCGCCCGCCCGCGACATGGCGGTCGATGGCGTTGTAGCAGGTGTTGCAGGTGGCGCCGGTGAACCAGCGGCCATAGACGCCGGCCGCGGCGTCGAACACCTTGTCCCAGGGCGAATACCAGTCGATGCCGCTAGCCGCGTCCGCCCAGAAGCGCTCCGGGTCGCGCTTCCAGCCTTCATAGACCTCGTGATAGCGTGAAGCCATCCGTACCTCCCCGGGAAATGTTTTCTTCCTTCCAGATAGCGCGCTCTAACCTTGGCCGCAAATCCACGCCATTGTGGCGACGGCATCGACCTGGCGCTTGGGGGCAAGCAGCTATGAATTGCGAGACAGGATTGGGGTTGGTGATGTTTGCTGCTGTGCGGTTCATCGGGCGCTTTGCGCAATCATCGGTCACGGGCGCCCTACTTGCTATGTCCACCGGAACCGCTGAAGCCGGCGATGCCGCGGCACGGCACATCATCGGCTTTTCGCCGGATGGCGCTTATTTCGCCTTCGAGCAATATGGAACGCTCGACGCCGGTGTCTCGGACTCCGGCTGGTCGCAGATCGATATCATCGATACCCGTACGGATCAGGTGGTTGGCGGCAAGCCGATCCTCGTCGTCGACGAGACGGAGGAAGCGACACTGACCCTGGAGCAGGCGAGGGCGCAGGCCGCCGCTCAGGCAGCGCCCGTTCTCGCCCAATATGCGATCACATCTGTGGCCGAGCAGGCCGCTTCCGACAAGTTTACCTTCCCGGGCGAAATGGTTGCCTACAACGACATCTCCCGCCTCGAACAGGTGTCGCGGAAATGGCTGGCGCCGCTCCATGGCGAAACAGGCATTTCGACCATCCAGCTCGACGAAATCCTGGCGGCCAGCGCGACCGATTGTTCGGCGAGTTTCGATGCGACGCAGCAAGGCGACCAGGCACTTCAAGGGGAGAAGCCACTTCAAGGTGAGAAGGCAGGCAAGGCGCTCGGCTTCCGGCTGACGCTCCAAGGCCAGGATGGCAAGCCGATCAAGATCCTGCACGAGGACAAGACCGTGCCGGGCTCAAGAAACTGCCCGACCTCCTACAGCCTGTCGGAATCCTACCAATTCACCCCGGCCGGCAAGCCGGCGGTGATCGTCGTGCTGGTCTAGCGTTTCAGCCAGGGTTTCGAGGGGCGCGATCGTCGCTTCCTCGCGGTGACCGGGCAGCCACGCTGAGAGGTTGCGCCCAGGCGCCGGCAGCCGCTGTGTCTGAAGGTTGTTTCTAGATCGGCAGGGCCACAAGCATGAAGCCAATGCCGCCAGCGATCAAAATGGCTGTAGCCAGCGCTTTTCTGTGACGTTCGAAGCTCGTCGGAGCTCGCTCCCAATTGTAACGCATACGCTATCTCCCCAATACCCGGACAGGTTTTATCTTACTTAGGGGAAGAAATGCAACGTCCGCTGCCGGCCGGCCCGCTGCTTGTCACATTTCACCGATGACTATTTCTGGGACGAATGCGGCCGGGAAGACGCAACCGAGCAGGTTCTAACGCGACTGGGGCGGAGACTCTGTCAGCAAAGCCGTTGGTCCGGTGCACTGGGCTCCCATGATCGGCTGATAGACAGCGCTCCACCTCCGCGCTATCTGATTTCCGGGATGAGCGTGGCTTGGAGGGGCGTGGTGGAAATAGTCTCTGGAACCGTTCTGCGGCTAGCCGAGGATGCCTCCGTGCAGCATGTGGGCGATGGCGCAGTCGTGCTTTTGGCGCGCAGCGGCCAGCTTTATACATGCAACGGCACGACCGAAGCCTTTCTCGACAAGGTGGACGGCGCGCGCAACCTCGACCAGATCGTCGACCTGCTTTGCGAGGAGTTCGAGGTTGACAAGGGGACGCTCGATCAGGACATGGCGGCACTGGCCACGGATCTGATCTCTGAAGGTATCCTCGCCGCGCCAGGTGCTTGATGGCTGACGGCCCGCTCCTGCGCGCTCTGTTTCGCTGCCATCTCTGGGCAAGCGCGCGGCTGATGCCGGTCCTTGTCACCAACCGGAGCTTCGAGGAGGTGCTCAAATGGGCGCCGCTCGCCTCGTCGACGCCCTATCGCGGTCTGCCGTCCGCCTACATCGTCGCGAGTGTCAACCGCGCCGTCCGCCATCCCTGGCTGATGCGTGACCGCAGGTGCCTGAGGGAGGGTCTGCTAGGTCATCGTTTCCTGCGCCTAGCCGGTTTCGATCCGGACCTGCGCTTCGGCGTCGATCCGCAGTCGATGCAAGCGCAGCGCCTGGCAGCGCATTGCTGGGTCTGCCTCGATGGCAGGCCGGTGGTCAGCGACAAGCTTCCCGGCATGGTCGAAATCTATCGTCATCATGCCGATGCCGTAAAGGCGCGCCCCGCTTGACCAGACCTTCAGCCTGCTATGGCCTCAACGGCCTGATCCTTGGCATATCGGCCGAGCGCCCCGAGCTGTGGCAGGATTTCGACCGGATGCTGGGCAGCCTGCGTATCGCGGAACCCGTCGAGCCGGACTTTCGTCTCGAGATCGCCGAGACAGTCACCTTGGACGAGGCACCCAACGGATCCCTCGTCTTCGATGGCGAGGTGCCGGAGGATGGTCACTGCCGGATGATCGAGGATGGTGGTATCATCCATCTGGTCTTTCCCGAGCGTCAGACCGTTGCCATCAATGGCGTGGCGGGCTGGGCCGAACTCCGGATCCGCCCTGGCGCGAAAGCCGCGTGGACACCGGCAATGCTGGTGCTCGACGCCGCGCTCGACGCCGGTGGCCAGCATATGCTGCACACTGCCGGCTTGACGTTGCCGGACAGCGATGCGGTGGTGCTGATCCATGCTCCAAGCGGCACCGGCAAGACCACGACGTCGCTCGCGCTGGCAACACAGGGCTTTGGCCTCTGCTCCGACGACGCCATGATCCTGAATGTCGCTTCTGGCAAGGTCGTCGCCTGGGGCTTGCCGCGCGCCGTAAAAATCCACCAGAAGACTGCCGAAATGATCCCGCAGGTGGCGCGATGCCTTGGCCAGACGTGGGATCGCAACAGCGAACAGCCCGTCCCGCTTGAAAGGCTGAGTGGGATCGTTCGGGTCGAAAACGCGACCGCCCGGCCGGTGGCGGCCCTCCTGCACCTGGCGCGTTCCGCCGACAGCCAGACCCGGCTCGTCGCCATGGCCGGGACCGACGCAATGGTGGCGCTGGCAGTGGACAATGTCCGCACGGGCATGACCGGGCTGCTGCCCATGCAGAAGCGCCGGCTGGCGACCATCGGCGGGCTGGTCAATGCGGTGCCGACCTTCCGGCTGGAGGTGGGCGCGCGCCCGGCTGACGCTGCGGCGCTGATCAGCGCCACCCTGGATTGACGTCAAGTCAGGCTACTTGCGGCCTGGCCTTGGCCAATCTCTGGATCCACCGGAAGGCGTCGCGGCGCAGGCGCGAGCCCAGTCTGTCCCTGGAATTGACGCCGAGCAGCGTATTCGTGGTGATCAACCGCTTGGCCAGCCGTATCGAGAGATCGGGCTTGATCCGGGCGGCGAGTTCAAGCGCTCGGCTCTCCTTGAACAATTGGCCCGTCACATCGAGCACAACAGCCAGTTCGAGTTCGATGCCGGTCATGCGGGCAGCATCGAACAGGCATGTTTCCGCTTCCGGCGACTGCAGCGCCCGCACCCCTTGCAGCACGTCGACGCAAAGCTGCAGCCGGTGGAATTTGTGGCCGCCGGCGGCGTGAACGATGGCGATCGTCAGAAGAGCCGCCGGCGTGTCGGTCGCGTCGCCGTCGATGGCGCGCAATTCTGGGAAACCCAGCGACAGGCGCCGCCGCATGCCGGTGTCATGCACGAGGTCGCCATGCAGTTCGACCAGCAGGCTGGAATTCTCCTTTTCGAGCCATTTGAATTCCTGCAATTCGTAGGATTCGGCCTCGTTGCTGCCAAGCTCGAAGCCGCATGCCGCGATCACCCGGTTTGCCCTGGCCAGATTGGCGGGTTCGACGAGGATGTCGATATCGGTGAACGGCCTGTCGGCGACGTTGCGGTAGAGCTTTCGCGCGAAGGCCGGCCCCTTGACGATCCGCGCCGGAACATTGTCCGCCGCCAGTCCCTTCATGATGCGGTCGCCATGATACTTCAACAGCATCGACTGGCCGGTGGCGATCGTCGCTTTCTGGCGCAGGTCCTCCAGTTTGTCTCCCAACTCCTGATCCGATGGCAGTTGCGCGTCGCCGCTGAGCTTGCGCAGCATGATCGGCAGGACGCCATGGAATTCGGCGTTGTCGAGCAGCGACATCAGCGTCTTTGCCGACAAATTATCGACGTCGACAGTCGGCGCTTCCGGATCTGCGTAGCGCAGCAGCAGCTTTTCTTCGGCAGGGGTAAGCGGTGGCAGCATCAACCCGGACAATGTTGCGATTGAAGGGAAAGATGTTGCAGAAAAGCAGGGTGGAAGCCAGCTTTACATACCCCAGCGCAGCGCTGCCGTGTGTACCGGCGCATCCCAAAATCCGGTCGTCTCGTCGTCGAGCATGGTCAGCGTGATCGAGCAGCCGGCCATGTCGAGCGAAGTGACGTAGCAGCCGACCAGCGAACGGGCCACCGTCACGCCACGCTTCTCGAAGATCAGCCGTGCGCTGTTGTACATCAGATAGAGTTCCATCAGCGGCGTGCCGCCGAAGCCGTTGACGAACAGCAGCGCCGGGCCTTTCGCCTTGTCGCCGAGATCGCCCAGGATCGCGGCACAAATCTCCTGCGCGATCGCATCGGCGCTTTTCAACGTGTCGCGCCGGCGACCGGGCTCGCCATGGATGCCGACGCCGAATTCCATCTCGCCGTCGCCGATGCCGAAAGTCGGCTTGCCCGCCGCCGGCACCGTGCAACTGGTCAGCGCCACGCCCATCGAGCGGGTTGCCGTGTTGACGCGGTCGCCCAGCGCCTTCAACGGCGCCAGCGCCAGGCCATGTTCGGCCGCCGCGCCGACGATCTTTTCCACCACCAGCGTGCCGGCGACGCCACGCCGGCCCGTCGTATAAGAAGAATTCTCGACGGCGACATCGTCATTGGTCACGATCTGCTGGACGCCTTCCGACATCTCGGCCGCCATGTCGAAGTTCATCACGTCGCCCTCATAGTTCTTGACGATGAACAGGCAGCCGGCGCCGGTGTCGACGGCTTGCGCCGCCGCCAGCATCTGGTCCGGTGTCGGCGAGGTGAACACCTGGCCGGGGCAGGCGGCGTCCAGCATGCCGTGACCGACAAAGCCGCCATGCAGCGGCTCGTGGCCGGAGCCGCCGCCCGAGATCAGCGCCACCTTGCCCGGCCGCAAGGTCTTGCGCCGTATGAATTTGTGCGCGTCGCCAAGCACCAGGATGTCGGCATGGGCGGCCACGAATCCGTCGAGGCTCTCGGTCAGCACCGTGTCCACCGAGTTCATGAACTTCTTCACGATCGTCTCCTTCGGAAATAGGCCTTCCAAACAATTCCAGGAAAAGTGTGTCGCGTTTTTTCCGGAATTGCGTAAAACAAAGCGTTCGATCAGCTACCCTTGCCAGTGATGCTGGTGATCTTCTGGATGAAGTCGTTTACCGCTTTGTCGAGCGCGGCGTTCTGCTTGTCGTCGCCGAAATCCGGCACGATCAGCGAGACATGCCGCGTCTTGCGCATGCCTGATGCGATCGACATTTTTCCCGGATGCGCCTGATGGTAGGCGGCGAGAAACTGGTCACGCTCGGCCGGGCTGAAATGGCACACCGAAAATATAGCCGGCAAATGTTTTGACGGAATCGGGATCGAATAGGCCGGGCTGGAAATCTGCGTGACGAAGCTGCGGTGCTTGCCGAGCGCATCGGCAAGGCGCTGGCGCATGCCGGATGGGCGCTGGTCGATGACGTGCGACAGGATCGTCTTGTAGGCGCGGATCGCCTCCTCGGAGCCAGGTTCGGGTTTGATGTCGACCATGCCAGCCGCGCCTAGACAGAAACGTCCGCGATGGCTGCCTTGGCCATGGCGAGTTGCGCCGGAGCGACGGAAAGATCGCGCAGGCCGGCCTCGAGCAGTGACGGTATCGAGGCGGGATCGCCGCCGGCATCGCCGCACAGGCTGACCGGTATTTTTTCTCGTTCGCCAAACGCGGTCACGGCAGCGATCAGCCGCAGCACGGCTGGATGACGGACCGAATTGAGATGCGCCACGGCAGCGTTATCGCGGGCAGCCGCCATGACATACTGGGTGAGGTCATTGGAGCCGATCGAGAAGAAGGCGGCATCAGTAAAGGCTTCCGGCACGATCGCCACCGAAGGCACCTCGACCATGATGCCAAGCGGCGGCATCTTGTGCGCGATGCCGCGCGTGGCAAGCACCGCCTGCTCCTCGGCGAACATCGCCGCTGCCTGCCTGTATTCCTCAACAATGGCGATCATCGGGAACATCACTTTCAGACTGCCATGCACGGCGGCGCGCAGCAGCGCACGGATCTGTACACGAAACACCTCCGGTCTTGCCAGCGACAGCCTGATTCCGCGTTGGCCGAGGAACGGATTGCTCTCGTCGACCGTGAAGCCTGGCACCGGCTTGTCGCCGCCGGCATCGACGGTGCGGATCGTCACCGGCTTGTCGCCGGCCCACTCCAGCACCTTGCGGTAGGCGCGATACTGCGTCTCCTCATCCGGCAGCGACTTGCCGAACAGGAATTCGGTGCGCATCAGGCCGACACCGTCGCAGGTGGCGATGTCGATGCCGTCGACTTCGGACGGGTCGGCGATGTTGACCTGCACGCGTACCGGCGTGCCGGTCCTGGTCGCCGCCGGCCGCGCCAGGAAAGTCCCGGCTTGGTCGCGGCGCACCGTGAACGACGAAGACAATTGGCGGAAGGCGTCGATTTCAGCCTTGGACGGCAACAGCACGATGCCGCCATGTTCGGCATCGAGCAGTGCAATGCCGGCAAAGTGAGCCGGCAAAGCACCAAGCCCGACTATCATGGGCACGCCGCGCGAGCGCGCCAGCATGGCGACGTGGCTGGCTGTGCTGCCCGCCTTCAGCGCGATGCCGCCGCCGCTGCTCCAGTCGGATTCGAGAAAGCGCGTCGGCGCGATGTCCTCGCCGCAGAGAATGGCGCCGGCTGGAACCTGGACGTCACCAGCCTCGGTCAGTGCCCGCAGCACCTGATCCCTGATGTCGCGTATGTCGGCGGCACGTGCGCGAAAGTAATCCTGGTCGGAAGCATCGTAGCCGGCGATTTCGGCGTCGAGCGCCTGCCGCCATGCCTGATCGGCCGGCTGGCCGGCGTGGATAGCGGCAAAGGCCGGGCTGCTCAGCGCATCATCTTCCAGCATGGCGATCTGGAACTCGAGGATGTCGGCGGCGTCGCCTTCAGCCGCGTCTATCAATGCGGTGAGGCGGCCCGCCGCGATGGCGATTGCGGTTTCGAGCGCCGCCTTCTCGTCGTCGGCCGTTTCTTTGCCGACATAGGAGCCGACAGTCTGGTCGAGATCGAACAGCGGCCCTTCGGCATAGCCGGCCGAGGCCGAAATGCCTTGCAGCCTAAGCGGTTCGGACATGGTCCGTGCCTTCGTCGAAATCGCGGCGCACCAGCTCGACCAGCGCATCGACGGCATCATCGGCGCCGTCGCCGCTGGCCCTGATATGCAGCAGCGTGCCTTTCGGCGCCTTGGCCGCCATCACCTTGACGATGCTCTTGGCGTCGAACCATGGCCCGTTGGCGGCCAGCGCTATTTCCACCTCGGCGGCGAAAGTCTTGGCCAGCTTGGTGAACTTCACCGAAGGACGCGCGTGCAGGCCCACCTCGTGGGTGACGACAACGGTCGCTTCGGCGGATGCGGACATGTCTTCAAGCTTCCCGTTCACTCACGACGGCGACAATTCGTGCGCCGTCGCCACCACTTCCCTGAGCGAGGCGCCGCCTGAGGCCTCGGTCGCCGCCATCACCGCGCCTTCGACGATCGGCGCGTTGCAGACGATGATCTTGTGCGAGCGTGGCTCGCCGATCATCTCCACCGCCATTTCCGAGTTGGTCTCGGCACCGCCGAGATCGACCAGAATGGCGACACCGGCTTCCGACCAGGCCTTGTCGATGGCGCCCATGATCGCCTCGACATTGGTGCCGAGCCCGCCATGGCCGTTTCCGCCGCACCATGCAAGCGGCACTTCGTCGCCCACCATCTGGCGCACCATGTCGGCCGTGCCCTCGGCAACCAGCGGCGAATGCGAAACGATGACGATGCCGACATTGCTCATGGCTGACCTTCCAACGTTTCGACGATCGTGCGCACCAGAAGCGCGGTCGAACGTGCACCGGCATCCATGTGGCCGATCGAGCGGTCGCCAAGGAACGAGGCGCGGCCACGCAAGGCTTTCATAGGCACGGTCGCCTCGGCCGCCGCGTCGGCGATATCGGCGATTTCAAGAGCTGTCTTTCCCTGCAGCAGCGCGTCATGCACCGGCTGCAGCACGTCGAGCAGGGTTTTTTGTCCGATCTGCGATTTGCCCCGCGCGGCCACCGCTTCGATCGCCTTGCCGAACGCTGCCGTCAGATTGGCGCGATTAGGCGCCGCTGAAATCTCCTTGCCGAGCGCCAGGAACAGGGTGCCGAATAGCGGGCCGGAGGCGCCGCCGACCGTCATCACCAGCTTGGTGCCGATCGCCTTCAGGGCATCGGGCAGCGGTTTGGCCGAAAATGCTTCGGCTTCGGCGCGCACGGCCTCGAAGCCGCGCTTCATGTTCAGCCCATGGTCGCCGTCGCCGATCGCCTGGTCGAGCGCCGTCAACTCCTCGGCGTGAGCGGCAATGGTATCCGCAGCGGCCGCGATCAGCCGGGCAAGGTTCAATGCCGCCATGTCACCCGCATTCCCGGTTTCCATGCCGCCCGCAGTATCGAAAGAACGCTCATTCGACAACTGGAGCATGAATCAGGCCGCTTCGTGGAGCGCGGCCGCCGCCGCGAAAACCTCGGCCACTGCATAGGCGCCGGGGTCGGCCACGCCTTGCAGCTTGCTGCCGACATAGGCGGACCGCCCGGATTTTGCCCTGTCCATGGCAGCGGTGGCCTCGGCACCATGGCGAGCCGCGATAGCCGCTTCGTCCACGCCCTTGGCATCGAGCGCTCTGAGGGCAGGCTCCAGGGCATCGACCATTGTACGATCCCCCATCCTTGCGCCGCCATAAAAGGTCATCCGCTCAAGGCCGGCAAGCAGCGCCTTGGCCAAGCTCGCGCCGCTATCCAGAGCCTGCGCCGCCGCCGTGAAGAAGATCGACAGCAGCACGCCGCTGGAGCCGCCCATCGAGGCGCTCAGAATGTCGCCCATCGCGCCAAGGGTCGCCGCCGGCTCGGCAAGCGGCAGCGCATCAAGCCGCTCGAGGATGCTGCGCGCGCCGGTCGCCACCGTCGAGCCCGTGTCGCCGTCGCCCGCCTTGGCGTCGAGCCCGTTCAACGTGGTTTCCAGCGCGATCAGTCGTTCGCAGATGGTGACGAGAAGAGAGCGGGTCCGTGCATCCTGGCTGGGCTTGCGTGCCGCGCTCTGTCCGGCCGCTTTCGCCATCGGCACCACGGCAGGCGGCACAACCGGCTTTGCCGGCATCCAGGCGTGCGGACCGACCGGCGCCTGCAAGGCCGTCTCGCGCGCGGGGTCGAGCCGGATCAGCGACAGCGAGAAGCCGTTCATGTTGAGCGCCGTCATCAGCGGGCCCGGGCCGATCGCCAGCTTGATGGTTTTGGCCAGCGGCGAGGCAAGCACTGCGTTGGCGATAACGGACATTTCGAGCGGCGGCACCGAACCGAGATTATTGATCAGCAAGGCGTGGCCGGCCTTGGGATCAAGCCGTGCCGCTAGGCGCGCCGCCATGATCGCCACCAGCCTGTCGGCGCTCTGCACCGCAATCCGCTCGACGCCCGGCTCGCCATGGATGCCGAGGCCGAGCTCGCCATCGTTCTCGCCGAACCTGTCTTCGTGCGGCTGGCCGGGAATCGAGCAGGACGACAGCGACATGCCGAGCGAAACAACGTCCTTCGCTGCCGCTCGCGCGACAGCCGCTATATCGGCAAGATCGTGCCCGGTCTCCGACAGGTGGCCTGATATCTTGTGGACGAACAAGGTGCCGGCAACGCCGCGCGGCTGGGCAATGTCGGGCAGCGCGATGTCGTCGGCGACGATCACCATCTCGACGGCAAAACCCTCGGCGCGCGCCTTCTCTGCCGCGAGGCCGAAATTGAGACGGTCGCCGGTGTAGTTCTTGACGATCAGCAGGCAGCCGGCCGAACCGGTGACCGCGCGAATCGCTGCCAGCACCGCCTCGACGCTTGGCGAGGCAAAGATCTCGCCCGAAACCGCCGCCGTCAGCATGCCCTTGCCGACGAAGCCGGCATGGGACGGTTCGTGCCCGGCCCCGCCGCCGGAGACGACGCTGACTTTCGTCCTGTCCCAGTCGGTGCGCAGGATGACCTTGATCTCGGGATAGCCGTCGAGGCGCGCGAGATCGCCGGAGCCAATGGTCCGTAACAGGCCGTCGAGCGCCTCGGTGACGATCGTTTCCCTGCGATTGAAAAAGTGCTTCATCGAATTCGTCCCGTACTGGCAAAGTCAAAACCGGTGCTGAATCACCGAAAACCGCTCACATCAATCGCTGTCCATCGGCGTCGAAATACAGCGGCGCCCGGTAGCGGATCACCACTCTGTCGCCCTGCGCCAGATCCGTGTCGGGATCGGTCAGCGTCACCAGTTTCTTGGTCCCTACCGTCACATGCAAATGGTTCTGATCACCGAGATGCTCCACCCAGTCGACAACGCCGTCGGCGTGACCATTCGCGGCCTTCGCGATCGAAAGATGTTCGGTGCGCGCGCCGATCGTCTTGGTCCCGGCCGGTGCGCCGCCGTCAGGCAGCAGTCCGGTTGGCAGAAGATTGATCGCCGGCTGGCCGAGCCTTGCCGCGACATGCAGGTTTGCCGGCTCGGAATAGATGGTGCGCGGCGAACCGATCTGCACCAGCACGCCATCGGCAAGGATGCCGATACGGTCGGCCATGGTCATCGCCTCGATCTGATCATGCGTGACATAAAGCATGGTGGCGCCGAGTTCGGTCTGGATGCGCTTCAGCTCGAGCCTGAGATCGCCGCGCAGCTTGGCATCGAGCGACGACAGCGGCTCGTCCATCAGGTAGATCGAGGGCTTGCGCACCAGCGCCCGGCCGATGGCAACGCGCTGCATTTCGCCGCCCGAAAGCTTGGTCGAGCGATTGGCGAGCTTGTGATGGATGCGCACCATCCTGGCCACCTCCTCGACCCGGCGGCGGATCTGCTCTTCCGGCATCTTTCGGGCCGGTGAGCGCAGCGGGAAGGCGAGATTGTCGAACACCGACAGATGCGGATAGAGCGAATATTGTTGGAACACAAAAGCCGTGTCGCGCTCCGCCGGCGACAGTGTCGTGGCATTGTGTCCGCCGATCTCGATCGTGCCGGTATCCGGCCGTTCCAACCCGGCGATGAGCCGCAGCGTCGTTGTCTTGCCGGCCCCGGTCGGCCCGAGCAGCACGACGAATTCACCATCTGCTATGTGCAGGTCGAGGCCGTCGACGGCGACATGGTCGCCGAAACTCTTGGTCACGTTCTTGATGTGCACCTCAGCCATGCTGGGCCCTCCGCTCCGAGGCGACATCGTGGATCGCGGTTCTCACCGCGCGGCCGGACCCCTTCTCGAACAGCGACAGCCGCGCGCTGCTCAGCGTCAGGCCGACATGATCGCCGGTCGAGAGCCGGATTTCAGCCGGCACGCGCGCCTTGATGATGCCGTCCGCCGTCTCCACCGCGACGATCTGCGTGGTGCCGAGATATTCGGTGCCATAGATGGCGCCACGCAGCTTGGAGGCGTCGTCGAAGCGTATGTGCTCCGGGCGGATGCCGAGCGCCATGTCGCTCGGTGCGATGTCCTCGCGCACCTCCGGCACCGCCACCTTTGCACCTTGCACGATGATCTCCCTGGCGCCCTTGGCGAGTCCGCCGCCAAATCCCAGAAAGTTCATCGGCGGCGAGCCGATGAAGTCGGCGACGAACATGGTCGCCGGGCGGTCGTAGATTTCGCGTGGGCTTCCGAATTGTTCGATGACACCATGGTTCATCACCGCGATCTTGTCGGCCATCGACATCGCTTCCATCTGGTCGTGCGTGACATAGACCGTCGTGGCGTGGATGCGGTTGTGCAGCTCGCGCAGCTCGCGGACCATCAGATCGCGGAATTCGGTGTCGAGCGTGCCGAGCGGCTCATCCATCAGGAAGCATTTTGGCCGCCGCACGATGGCGCGGCCGAGCGCGACGCGCTGGCGGTCGCCGCCGGCCAGGCCGGAGACGGATTTGTTGAGCAGATGGTCGATGCGCAGCAGCTTCGCCGTCTCCTCGACACGGGTGCGGATTTCGGCCGAAGGCATGCCTTGCGCCAGGAGCGGGAAGCCGATGTTCTTGCGCACATTCATGTGCGGATAGAGCGCGAAGAGCTGGAAGACGAAGGCGATGTCGCGCTCGCGGGCCCGCAGCATGGTGACGTCGTCGCCGCCGAGCAGGATCTGGCCGCCGGTCGGCAATTCGAGCCCCGCGATCATGCGCAAGGTCGTCGTTTTGCCGCAGCCCGACGGGCCGAGCATGACGAAGAACTCGCCATCCTCGACGACGAAGTTGGAATCCTGCACGGCGACGAAATCGCCGAAGGCCTTTCTCAGGTGCTGGACGCGAATTTCGGCCATGATTATTCCGGGAATTTCGAGACGATGATGAACATCACGGTGCCGGCGAGCATGGTGATGAAGGAATAGGTGTAGAGCGACAGCGCGAAGGGCTGGAACAGCATCAGGAAGCCGATGGCGATTAGTGCCGTCGCGATGTTTTCCATCAGCCCGCGCCGTGCCCAGCGAGGCCATGATGATTTCCTGGAGATGGCGGCGCGCGTCATACGTAGCCTTCCTTTTCCACGTCCAAAGGGAGAGATGGCTGCCAGGTGGTTCCCCCACTCCGTCGCTGCTTCGCAGCGCCACCTCTCCCCCCTCCGGAGGGAGAGGAAGGGAGCCTGGCTGAATTAAGTTCGCGCCCTTCCTCTACCCCGTCGATCGGGGGAGAGGTGTCGAGCGAAGCTCGACGGAGTGGGGGTCGACCTGACGCGGCGCGAGACGATACACGTGCCTGCTTGCCATGCACGCTCTCGCTAAATGCTAAGCGTTCGCAAATGTGTCGATCCCGTAGCCGTGAACGAGGAGAGGGTAAACGGTGACACCGGCGGCCTCTTATTCCCACATCAATCATTTGCGCACCGCGCCGAAGGTGATGCCGCGCAGCAATTGCTTGCGAAGCAGGATGGTGAAGACCAGGATCGGCACCAGGAAGATCGTCGTGCCGGCTGCGACCGCCGGCCAGTCCTGGCCGCCTTCGCCGATGATGGTCGGGATGAAGGGCGGCGCGGTCTGCGCCGTGCCGGAGGTCAGAAGCGCTGCGAAGGCATACTCGTTCCAGGCGAAGATCAGGCAGAAGATGGCGGTCGCTGCAATGCCCGTGGTCGCCTGCGGCAGCACGGTGCGCCAGAAGGCCTGCAGCCGCGTATAGCCGTCGATCATCGCCGCCTCTTCGTACTCGCGCGGGATTTCGTCGATGAAGCCTTTCAGCAGCCACACCGCCAGCGAAACATTGACTGCCGTGTAGAGCAGGATCATGCCAAGCGCGGTGTCGGACAGGCCAAGCTCGCGGTACATTAGGTAGATCGGAATGGCGACGGCGATCGGCGGCATGAAGCGCGTCGACAGGATGAAGAACAAAAGGTCGTCGGCGAGCGGCACCTTGAAGCGCGAGAAGCCATAGGCAGACAGCGTGCCGAGGAACACGGCGCAGAAGGTCGAACCGAAGGCGATGATCAGCGAATTGACGAAGCGCGGCAGGAAGTTGGACGGGCCGGCGATCACCATGTTGCGCTTGCGCGTGGTCTCGTCGCAGAAGCCCGTCGCGGGACCCAGCGAGTTGATGTATTCCGGCGTCTGCCGCGTCCGCGTCGTGAACAGATTGCAGTAGCCTTCGAGGCTGGGCTGGAACAGGATCTTGGGCGGATAGGCGATCGAATCCGGCGGCGTCTTGAAGCTGGTGGCGAAGATCCACAGCAGCGGCACGATCGAGATCAGCGCGTAGAGCACGATGATCGTGCCGGCGATGCGCTTCGAATTCGTGGACGGTGCGACGACCGAGTGGGCAGTGGTCAGGCTCATCTCTGCTTCACCTTGTTGAGCGCCTTGACGTAGATGTTGGCCAGCCCGAACACCGCGACGAACAAGATGATGGCGAAGGCCGAGGAGTAGCCGGTGCGCCAGCTCTCAAAAGCCTGCCGCTTCAGCGTGATCGAGGCGACCTCGGTGGTCGAGCCCGGCCCACCGCCGGTCAAGAGGTTGACCATGTCGAACATCTTGAAGTTCTCGATGCCGCGAAACAGCACCGCCAGCATGATGAAGGGCAGCGCCATCGGCAGCGTGATCGACCAGAACTGCCGCCAGTTGGAGGCGCGGTCGACCTCGGCCGCCTCGTAGATGTATTCGGGGATCGAGCGTAAGCCGGCGAGGCAGATCAGCATCACGTAGGGCGTCCACATCCACGTGTCGACGATGATGATCGACCACGGCGCCAGCGACACGTTGGAGAGCATCTGGATATCGGTTGGCGGGATCCTCGTGACGAAGGAGATGGCGTAGGCGAACAGGCCGATCTGCGGCTCGTAGAGGAAGCGCCAGAAATTGCCGACCACCGCCGGCGACAGCATCATCGGCACCAGGATCAGCGTCGTCCAGAAGGCATGGCCGCGAAACTTCCTGTCGATCAGCCAGGCCAGCGTGAAGCCGATCAGCGTCTGCAACAGGATGGTCCAGAACACGAAATGCGCCGTCGTCTGCATGGCGATCCAGATATCCTTGTCGCCGAGGATGCGCTGGTAGTTGGCGAAGCCGAGATTCTTCACCACCTCGTTCGGCCGGTTGGCCCGGTAGTTGGTGAACGACAGATAGATCGCCCAGAACAGCGGAAAGATGTTGATGGCCAGCAGCAACAGGATCGTCGGCGAGATGAACAGCCAGGCGAGGCCCTTGTCGCTGATGCCCCGGACCTTGCCGGCCAACGGTTCCGGGGTCGCCCGGGCAACGTTCTCCGCAGTCCGATTGAGCATGGTGAGTCCTGCTTCGGTCACTTGGTCGTCTCTGTCATGGAATTTATCTGAACTGCGTCCCGTGCCAAGGGCGGCACGGGACGCTAGGGCCCTAGCTCGGGAGGAGCCGGGGTTACATCTTGCCGTCGTCCTGGAAGACCTGCGTCCAGTCCTTGACCAGGCCGTCGAGCGCATCCTTGGCCGAGCCCTGGCCGGCCACGACATAGTCATGGAAGCGTTTCTGCGAAGCCTGCAGCAGCGGTGCGTAGCTCGGCTCGGCCCAGAAGTCCTTCACGATGGCCATCGAGTCGAGGAAGGTCTGCGCGTAGGGCTGGCTGGCCGGGAACTTCGGATCCTTGACCACCGCGTTGAGGCAGGAATAGCCGCCGAGGGACCACCATTTGGCCTGCACGTCCTTGTTGGCGAACCACTTGATGTATTTCAGCGCCGCCTCCTGCTTGTCGGAATAGGACACTACCGAGATGCCCTGGCCGCCGAGCTGGGCGAACTGCTCACCGTCGGGACCCTTCGGGTTGACGAAGTAGCCGATCTTGTCGCCGCCGACATTCTCGTCCTTCTGCAGGCCCGGCCATGTGAAGGCGAAGTTCATGTGCATCGCCACCTGGCCGGATTTGAAGGCATCGACGCCTTCGCCCATGTAGCTGTTCGACGCGCCCGGAGGGGTACAGCAATCATAAAGCGCCTTGTAGAATTCCAGGCCCTTCACCGACTTGTCGGAGTTGACGAAGCCTTCCATCTCGTAGGGCTTCTTCGGGTTTTCGTACTGGAAGCCGTAGCTGTAGAGCACGTCCATGGCGCCCATGGTGATGCCTTCCGAGCCGCGCTCGGTATAGATCGAGGCGCCGTAGACGGTCTTGCCGTCAATCTCGCGCTTCTGGAAGAACTCGGCGACCTGCTTCAACTGGTCGAAGGTGGTCGGCGGACCGAGATCCCAGCCGTACTTCTCCTTGAATTCCTTCTGCAGCTCCGGCTTGGAGAACCAGTCCTTGCGATAGGTCCAGCCGACGACGTCGCCCATGGCTGGCAGCGCCCAGTAGTTCGGCGTGTTCTTCGGCCATTCCGAATAGCCGACGACGGTTGCCGGCACGAAGTCGTCCATGCTGATCTTCTCCTTGTCGAAGAAGTCGTTCAGCTTGACGTAGTGGCCGTTCTCGGCCGAACCGCCGATCCACTGGCTGTCGCCGATGATCAGGTCGCACAATTTGCCGTGCGAATTCAGCTCGTTGAGGAAACGGTCTGCATAATTGGTCCACGGCACGAACTCGAATTTCATGCCGATGCCGGTTTCCTTGGTAAAATCCTTGGACAGTTCGACAAGCGCGTTGGCCGGGTCCCAAGCGGCCCAGCACAGCGTCAGGTCTTCAGCGTGCGCGACATTCGAGACGGCTGTCGACGCTGTGATCGCCGAGGTCAGTCCCAACGCCAGTTTCAAGCTCGATTTCATGACTTCCTCCCATTTGCGAAACGCGCCCGGATGACGGTTTCAAAAAGCCCTCAACCCCTCTCCTCAGGGGCCCAAACATGGCGGCGCGGTCACGCTGCGGATGTTTAGTAATTTGTTTAGTGATGCAATTTTTACTAAACAAGGCAAGCGAATTCGTTGCTGCGCCGCAGCATGCTTATGGCGATGTCTGAAAACCTTGGGAAAAGCGCGGGTCGCTGGTCGGCCTACCGAAGCTCTTCAGGCCGATTCTGACCAGGACGTGGGGCAGCCTCGGTTTTCAATCCACCCTTCTGGTGCTCACCATCACCTTGCGGATTGGCGGCGCCGGCGGCAGCAGCGCGCGGATATCGGCGAACGGGAACGACGGTTCGAAACGGAACGCTTCGGCCGATGAGCCTTGCGCGCTGTTGCACTGGCCGGCGCGAAAGGCGTTCTGTGTCCGCGCGATGTCGACGAAGCGGTCGGGATCCTGCGACTGATGCATTCGGATCGCCTCAGCTTTGACGTCGGCATACCCGGAAATGTCGACGTAGTGCGTCGGCGAAAAACCGGTGCCGCCCATCGTGTCGGCATGCAGCACCGGGACGGCGAAAGACGCCGCGATGCGCACGCCGTCCGACAGCGCGCGATGGTCGGCGTGATAGTCGTTGGGCGCATGCGTGATCACCAGATCCGGGCCGGTTTGACCAATCAGTGCTTTCAGAGCTCCGATCAGCGCTGCATCGGCCACCAACTCGCCGTCCGGGAAGTCGAGGAAGCGTGGCATTGCGCCTACCAGCGCAGCCGCGGCCGTTGCTTCATCGCGACGGACACGAGCGAGAACAGCGGGATCACTCGTGCCGCCCCTGGCACCATCCGTGGCCATGGCAAAAGTGAGCTCTGCGCCTTGCGCGGCATAGGCGGCCATCGTACCGAACATGAAGATCTCGATGTCGTCCGGATGCGCACCGAGCGCTAGGATTTTCAAATCACTCTCTCCCCGGAACTGGAACAACGTGACGAACGGAATCCTGCTCGCCCTGATCGCCTACGCAAGCTATTCGGGCAGCGATGCCGTTGTCAAAAGCCTGGGCGGTCAGCTCACGATCTTCGAGATCGGCTTTTTCATAACCTTGTTCGCGGGCTTCTTCCTATTCTTCACGCGACCTGCGGGCGAACGCTGGCGCGATTTCTGGCGCACCAAAAGGCCATGGGCGGTGCAGGCGCGCGCCTGGGCGGGTATCGCTTCCGGCGTGCTCAGCGTCTACGCCTTCACCACCATTCCGCTGGCCGAGTCCTATGCGCTGATCTTCCTGGCGCCGCTCTGCGTCACCATCCTCTCCACGGTGATCCTCAAGGAGAAGGTCGGCCCCTGGCGCTGGCTGGCGGTGGTCGCCGGTTTTGCCGGTGTCATGCTGGTGGTGCGGCCTGGCTTTCGCGAGCTCAATCTCGGCCATCTTGCCGCCTTCGGCGTTGCCTTCCTCGCCGCCATCAGCGTCATCCTGATGCGCTCGCTGGCGCAGCAGGAAAAGCGCACCACCATGCTCGGCGTGCTGGTCGGTTGCGGCCTGCTGTTCAACGGCATCGGTGCCGCCGCCACCGCCTTCACTGTTCCCAGCGGAAAGCAGTTGCTGTGGCTGGCAATGGCCGGAGCCTTCACCGCAGGTGGACAATTCCTTCAACTGCTGGCCATGAAATACGCGCCCGCCAACCGCGTTGCGCCGACGCATTATTCGCAGATCGCCTGGGCGGTGGTCCTCGGCGCGTTGTTCTTCCAGGAATATCCGGACGGGCTGTCGCTGGTTGGTCTGGCGGTCGTTGGCGGCGCCGGCCTGTTGACCATGGTGCGGGAGGAAGCGCGGCTGGGCACCGTGCGCTGGAACCCGTTTTCGCGCACCCGGCTTTGAACCGTCTCTGGTTGCGCCGTGGCCACAACCGCTGATATGCGGGCGCCATGACCACAAAACCCCTGCCGGAGCTTCCTGTATCTGCCGTGCTGCCGGCGCTGAGGGAAGCGCTCGGCCATGGCAACAGCGCCGTGCTGGTGGCGCCGCCGGGCGCCGGCAAGACGACGCTGGTGCCGCTGGCGCTGCTTGACGCGCCTTGGCTCGGCGCCGGCAAGATCATCCTGCTTGAACCGCGCCGCCTCGCCGCCCGCGCCGCCGCCCGCCGGATGGCTGAATTGCTTGGTGAGGAACCTGGCGCCACCGTCGGCTATGCCATGCGCATGGAAAACCGCATTTCGGCAAAGACCAGGATCGTAGTCGTCACCGAAGGCGTGCTGGCGCGCATGATCCTCGACGATCCCGAATTGCCCGGCGTTTCGGCTGTCATTTTCGACGAATTCCACGAGCGTTCGCTCGATGGCGATTTTGGGCTCGCACTGGCGCTCGACGTGCAGGGTGCGCTGCGGCCGGACCTGCGCTTGGCTGTGATGTCGGCAACGCTCGACGGCGCGCGGGTCGCGAAACTGCTGTCGGGTGCGCCGGTGATCGAGAGCGAGGGGCGCGCCTTTCCTGTCGACATCCGCTACGACGAGCGCCCTACCGGCATTGCCATCGAGGACGCGATGGCCAAGGCGATCCGCACAGCCCTTGCCGACGAGATCGGCAGCGTGCTTGCCTTCCTGCCCGGCCAACGCGAGATCGAGCGAACCGCCGAGCGGCTGGCCGGCAAGGTCGGCACTGAAACCGACATCGTGCCGCTCTACGGCATGCTCGACGGCAAGGCGCAGGACGCCGCGATCAAGCCGGCGCCTTCAGGCCGCCGCAAGGTGGTGCTGGCCACCTCGATCGCCGAAACCTCGATCACCATCGACGGTGTGCGCGTCGTCATCGATTCCGGCCTGTCGCGCCTGCCGCGCTATGAGCCGGCCAGCGGCCTCACCCGGCTGGAAACCGTGCGTGTCAGCAAGGCTTCCGCCGACCAGCGCGCCGGCCGTGCCGGGCGCACGCAGGCTGGCGTCGCCATCCGGCTGTGGCGGGCCGAGCAGACGGCTGCACTTCCCGCTTTCACGCCGCCGGAAATCCTCGAGGCCGATCTGTCCGGACTGCTGCTCGATTGCGCTGCCTTTGGCGTTGCCGATCCGGCAGGGCTCGCCTTTCTCGATCCGCCGCCTGTTCCGGCCCTTAGTGAGGCAAGGGCACTGCTGCGCGCGCTGGATGCCGTCGACGAGACGGGCCGCCTGACGGAGGCGGGTGCAGCGATGCGCAAGCTCGCTCTGCCGGTGCGGTTGGCGCACATGGTTGCCGAGGCAGCCGGCAGCGGCCATGCCTTCGAAGCGGCGATGCTTGCGGTGCTGCTCACCGAACGCGGTCTTGGTGGCGACGGCGCCGATCTGGAGCGACGGCTGATGCGCTTTCGTGGGGAAAGATCTCCGCGCGCTACCGCCGCCAAGCAGCTCGCCGAACGGCTGGCGCGGCAGGCCGGCACCTCTTCACCCTCCCCCTTGTGGGGAGGGTCGATCCGCGAAGCGGAGCGGGGTGGGGGTAGGCCGAGCGCTGCACTCCCACCCCGTCTCCCTCGCCTTGCTGCGCAAGGCGCGCTCGCCGACCCTCCCCACAAGGGGGAGGGTAAGTCAGCCGGTCCCCTGCTCGTCCACGCCTGGCCGGATCGGGTGGCGAAGGCGCGTGGCGAGCGTGGCCGTTTCGTGCTGGCCAACGGCTCCGGCGCCATGCTCGACGCCGGCGATCCGCTGGCGGGCGAGCCGTTTCTGGTCGTCGCCGACTTGCAGGGCAAGGCACAGAATGCGCGCATCACGGCGGCGGCGGCGATCGGCGAGGACGATGTCCGCGCTGCGCTGGCGGACAGGATCGAGGTCCGCCGTGAAACGAGCTTCGACCGCGACAAGCGCGCCGTGCGCGTCCGCGAAACAGTGCGCCTTGGCGCCATCACGCTTGCCGAGCGCATGCTGCCGCCGCCAATCGGTGCTGACGCTGATCGCGCCGTCCTCGATGCGGTGCGCCAGCACGGGCTGTCGCTGCTGAATTGGAGCAAGGAGGCGCAAACGCTGCGCCAGCGGCTTGGCTGGCTGCATCGCGGCCTTGGCGCGCCCTGGCCCGACATGGCGGATGCCGCCCTCATCGAGCGCCTCGACGACTGGCTGCTGCCTTACCTCGCCGGCGCGGCATCGTTTGCCGCCATCGATGCGGGCGTTGTCTCGGCCGGACTGACCAGCCTCGTGCCGCATGATCTGCAGCGCAGGATCGATACGCTGGCGCCGACCCATTTCGATGCCCCGTCGGGCAGCCATGTGCCGATCCGCTATGACGGCGAATGGCCGGTGCTGGCGGTTCGCGTGCAGGAGCTGTTCGGCCTCGACCGCCATCCTTCGATCGCCAATGGCGCCGTGCCGCTGACGCTCGAACTCCTGTCGCCGGCGCACCGGCCAATCCAGACGACGCGCGACCTGCCCGGCTTCTGGCGCGGCTCCTGGGCCGATGTGCGCGCCGACATGCGCGGCCGCTATCCCAAGCATGTCTGGCCGGAAAACCCGCTGCTCGCCGCCGCCACCGCCCGCGCCAAACCGCGCGGGACCTAGCGTTCCTGGTCCTACGGCTGTAATTCATGGCCATGATCAACGTTTTGCGTTCGCCCGATTTCCAGCAGAGCCAGAGACTGCGCCTCAACACGCTGATCCGGTTGCGCTGGCTTGCCATTGTCGGTCAGAGCCTGACGGTGCTCGTCGTCGCCTATGGGCTGAAGTTTCCACTGCCGGTCAGCCTCTGCTTTGCCCTAATCGCCTGTTCGGCCTGGATGAACCTGTTTCTCGCCTTTCGCTTTCCGGCGGCGCACCGGCTCACGCCGCTTGCGGCCTTCGGCATCCTCATCTTCGACAGCCTGCAGCTTGCCGGCCTGCTCTACATGACCGGCGGCCTCACCAACCCGTTCTCGCTGCTGATGACCGTGCCTGTCGTCATTTCGGCGACATCGCTGCCCCTGCGCCTGACCGCCATCCTCGGTGGGCTGGTCATGTCGGCGGCGACCTTTCTGGTCTTTGTCCATCTGCCGCTGCCCTGGCATGAGGACGCGCCGCTGGCGATGCCTTTTCTCTATGTCGCCGGCATGTGGATGGCGGTGCTGTCCTCGATCGCCTTCACCGCCATATACGCCTTCCGCGTGGCCGCCGAAGCCCGGCTTCTTGCCAATGCGCTCGCCGCAACCGAGCTCGTGCTGCAGCGCGAGCAGCACCTTTCGGCACTCGACGGGCTGGCCGCCGCGGCCGCGCACGAGCTCGGCACGCCGCTCGCCACCATCGCGCTTGTCGCCAAGGAGATGGAAAAGGCGCTCGGCAAGGATCCGAAATACGGGGAAGACGTGACGCTGTTGCGTTCGCAGAGCGAGCGTTGCCGCGAGATTCTCAAGCGGCTGACCAGCCTGTCCTCCGAGGGCGAGGCGCATCTTTCGCGGTTGCCATTGACTTCGCTGGTCGAGGAGGTCACCGCGCCGCACCGGGACTTCGGCATCTCGATCAAGCTTCGGCCCGGCGAACGCATCGGCCCCGAGCCGGTCGGGCGACGCAATCCGGGCGTCATCTACGGCCTCGGCAACTTGGTCGAGAACGCCGTCGATTTTGCCCGCAAAAGCGTCACCGTGCGCTGGAGCTGGGACGAGGCCACCGTCACCTTCTCGATCATCGATGACGGCCCCGGCTTTCCGGCCGAGATCATCGACCGCATCGGCGAGCCCTATATGTCGACGCGCCAGGGCAATGAAACCGGCGGCGGTCTGGGCCTCGGCCTGTTCATCGCCAAGACCCTGCTCGAACGCTCTGGTGCCGTGCTCGATTTCCGCAATTCGAGCGGCCTGGGCGAGGGCGCCATGGTCCAGATATCGTGGCCGCGTGGTGTGTTCCTCAATCCGGAAATCACTTCGGCCAGCATGTTCGACACCGCCTGAGAGCCTTGAAGGACCTCTAAAAATTGGACAAGGAGGCTCAGGAACTATATTTGCGTAAAATTAAGGCAGCAGGAATTTTGAGACTATGACAGGCGACGAGAATATTGGCGCAATGGTTGAAGGCGAGGACACCTCGCTGCTTGTCGTCGATGACGACAAGCCGTTCCTCACGCGTCTGGCCCGCGCCATGGAAGCTAGAGGCTTCGTGGTCGAGACGGCCGAGAGCGTCGAGGAGGCGGTTGCCAAGGCGCGCGCCAATCCACCCGCCTACGCCGTGGTCGACATGCGGCTCGGCGACGGCAACGGCCTCGACGTGGTCGCGGCCATCCGCGAAAAGCGCGAGGATTCCCGCACCATCATCCTGACCGGCTACGGCAACATCGCCACCGCGGTGACCGCGGTGAAGCTCGGTGCGGTCGATTATCTCTCCAAGCCCGCCGACGCCGATGATATCTTCGCGGCACTCACCCGCACCGCCGGCGAGCGCGCGGCGCCGCCGGAAAACCCGATGTCAGCCGACCGCGTTCGATGGGAGCATATCCAGCGCGTCTATGAGATGTGCGAGCGCAACGTCTCCGAGACAGCGCGCCGGCTCAACATGCACCGACGCACCTTGCAGCGCATACTGGCCAAGCGGGCGCCGCGTTAAGGCCGCCGTTTGCCATCTTGCGGGATCGAAGCCCGCCAAAACAGACGGCATGACGGAGGCGACATGCAGGACTTGAAGCATCGGCCGGTTTCCGTCTTCCGCGAATTCCTCGATAGTGAAGCGGCTGGCGGCATCATCCTGATGGTGGCGGCGGCACTGGCCCTGATCGTCGCCAATTCGCCGCTCGCCGAAACCTATTTCTCCGCGCTCCACGCCTATCTCGGCCCGCTCAGCGTCTCGCATTGGGTCAATGACGGGCTGATGGCGGTGTTCTTCCTGCTCGTCGGACTGGAGATCAAGCGCGAGATGCTGGACGGCCAGCTCTCCACCTGGCCCCGGCGCGTGCTGCCCGGCATTGCAGCCGCCGGCGGCATGGTGGTTCCCGCACTCGTCTATGTGGCCGTCAACCGCGACAATGCGGCCGCCCTGTCCGGCTGGGCGATCCCGACCGCCACCGACATCGCTTTCGCGCTCGGCGTGCTGTCGCTGCTCGGCAGCCGCGTGCCGGCTTCGCTGAAGGTGTTCCTCACAGCACTGGCGATCATCGACGACCTCGGTGCCGTCATCATCATCGCCATCTTCTACACCAGCGGCCTGTCGCTGGCTTATCTGGGTGCTGCCTTCGCCGTCATTGCCGCGCTTGTCGTGCTCAACCGCATGCGGGTGATGACGCTGGTTCCCTATCTCGTGCTCGGCGTCATCTTGTGGATGCTGGTGCTGAAATCCGGCGTCCATGCCACGCTCGCCGGCGTGGCGCTGGCGCTGACCATCCCGCTTGAGCGCTCCGCCGGCATCGGCCACGATCTCGACCATTCGCCGCTGCACCGGCTCGAGCACGGCCTGCACAAGATTGTGGCCTTCGTCGTCATCCCGATCTTCGGCTTTGCCAATGCCGGCGTTTCGCTGGCCGGCCTCAGCGTCAGTGCGCTGATCGAGCCGTTGACGCTGGGTGTCGCCGCCGGCCTGGTGGTTGGCAAGCTGGTCGGCGTGTTCGGCTCCTCGGCACTTGCGATCCGGCTCGGTCTTGCCGACCTGCCCGCCAATGCCGGCTGGACGCACATGATCGGCATATCGCTGCTGTGCGGCATCGGCTTCACCATGAGCCTGTTCATCGGCCTGCTCGCCTTCGCCGGCGACGTGGCGCTGCAGGACGCGGTCAAGGTCGGCATCCTCGCCGGCTCCTTCATCGCCGCCATTCTGGGTGCTGCCGTGCTGCTCATGGCGCCCGCCAAGGGTGGCGTGGAGGACGATGAAGAGCAGAGCCGGTCATAGACTGAAGGACGGGCCGTTACTCGCTCTCACCTTCCAGCGCCGGCACCGACACGCCGGCAAGCTCTGCCGCCAGCAGCCGCGAAGCGCCGGCCCGCGCGACCCGCAGCATCAGCGCCTTGCGCGTTGCCGCTGCCATGCGGTGCTCGGGCGCATCGCGCAGGATCTCGGCGCCATAGCCGTCGGAAAGGATGAAGCCGCATTCCTGCGGAAAGATTTCCGAGGGCACGCCGGGATGGGTGGCGAAGAAGAAGCGGTCGGAATGCAGCCGGTAGTCGGGCCATTTGCGGTCGACCCTGAAATCCTCGATCGAGGATTTGATCTCGATTATCCAGATATCGCCCTGCCGGGTCAGCGCGACGAGGTCGGCGCGGCGGCCCGTGGCCAGCGACAGCTCGGGCAACACATGTGCGCCCATATCCATGAGCAGCCGCTGTACGCCGCGCCGCACCAGCATGGCGCGTTCGGACTGGCGGCCGTCGATGAGAGGATTGATGGGGATGGGGGAGATGATCGGCATGCCAGGCACCATGCCAGATTCTGTTCACGGTTTGAACCTGTTTTATGTGGGCGCTTTCAGGTAATCGTCGGGCTTCCACTCTTTCATCGCGGGCTACTTCCGCGCGATCCATTCCGCTAAACCGGGCTCGATGTCGTCGCTATCCGTATACTCCCGGATCAAAAGCTCGGCCTCGGCCCGCCATTTGTCCTCTGGAATGTTCTTCTGGATGACGATTTTTATGAACGCGCTGCGCAAAATATCGCAATCAAAAGCCGATACCGAGCTATCGAACTGAGACATGGCCAACCTCCCATCCATAAGGGCGGGAGCTTAGCGTTACTCTCAACCACCGGTGCGCCGTTAACCCGTAGCCGGTGACCTTGGGATTTTAATACGCTGTGAGGTGGCTTCAATAAGGATTCACTGTACGTTTTTAACCAAGCGGCTGGGCCTCAATTGCCGGCCAATTCGCGCGCTCTAGCTCCCGGCAGGCGGCAACCCCTCAAAGAAGCCGCAGTGGCCGGCGCGGATCATCATTCATCCGGCAACCTGCGCCGGCCATTTTGGCGTTAGGCCTGTCAAATATATAACCGCCTTTATGTAGGCGATCGTGTAGTTGTCGGACCTCAATGAACGCCCGTTTTGGACAGCAGGTTTAAAACCAGCACTCCAGCCAAGATCAGGCCCATGCCGACAAAACCTGCCACGTCGGGCCGTTGCCCGTAGACAATCCAAGCGACCAGCGCGACCAGAACAATGCCGCCGCCCGCCCATGCTGCATAGGCAACGCCGACCGGTATGCGGTCCAGCACCTGGGACAGAAAGAAAAACGCCGTGGCGTAACCGAGCAGCACCAACATCGACGGGCCAAGCCTGGTGAAGCCTTCCGAGGCCTTCATCGCGCTGGTCGCGATGACCTCACCGACAATAGCCAGGGCAAGAATGGCATAAGCTGGCATTCGATGAACCTCCAGTGGCGGGAGGCATCTAATGATCAGAACGCTACGATGGCGTCACGTTCACTTTCCCGTGATCGTGCCTCGCCGCGAGCGGCGCAGGGTCTCGTCGATTGCAAGGGCGCGCGCCTGTCCGATGAGGCCACCCAGCTACACTCCGGGCTGCGTCGCTCCTGTTAATTAGCTAGAGAGAATATAAGTGAAAGGTGATATTTTCGAAGCAGCCGGGGCTCCCCCAATACACCCCGCTCCGGTCAGGCCCGGTGGCGGTCCACCCAAAGGAAGGCTACCGGGCCGATCCCTGCAACCAACCGGTGACCCGCTCGTTGACCCATGCCGGGTTGATCCCCCGGCACTCCAGGACCTGCCCGCTGCCGAGGGGCGGCGGGCCTTTTTTACCGATTGGGTTCAAGCCTGCAGCGATAGCGAAGGCGCCGGCGGACTCCGGGACCTTCGCGTTGCAGGTCTCGTCAGAAGTGGATTCAGAAGGATCTGCGGAAACACCTGCGGCGCCAGGAACCGTGGCGCCAATAGCGACGGCAAACCCGCCTCCACCCGCGTCGACGACGGCGGCGGTGCCACCTGCGGTGCCGCACGAACTCGACGCCGTCCTGGACATCGGGACCATCCGGGTCGAGAATGTCGTCGGACGGTTTGTCGAGCTCATCGAGAATGCCCGGCCCCGTATTGGGGATGCCGGCCAAGGCGGTGGCAGGACGCGCGATTGCGACGACGGTCGCAGCCCCTGCCAGCCCAAGCATTCTAGTCAGAAACAATCGCCGATCCATGCCAATCTCCATCGTTGATCATTGCAACAAGGGAAGACATAGCGCGTCAGATTGACGCGCCCAGATGCCGAAGAAAATTGGATCAGTCGCTCTGCTGTGCCGGCGGTGGGCCTATTTAGCGATCTCTGACAATCCACGCGGCCAAATGCGCCTGTTCCCGGGGATCATTCCTCCGACAAGCCGGTCGCCGTTGCGTCCGTTTCGATGCTCACCGGCACGCCCTGGCGCAGGGAGTTGCTGACCGTGGAAATCGCCGCGGCCCTTGTGATGATCTCCGCCGGGTCGGAGCCGTCCAGCGTCGTGCAGGAAACCGTCATGGTTGACGAAGTCGCGAGCAAAGGCTTGCCTTCGAGGTTCAGCGTCACGGTCACGGCGATCTTGTTGAGCGTTATGCCCATTTCCTCGGCAACGTAGCGAAGGTCGTTGCAGAAGTAGCCGCCGATCGCCAGGGCGAGCAGCTGGCCGCCATTGAAGCCCAGGCCCATGCCGCCGGCCTTGCCTTCGGGCCGGTCGACGATGATCGTGTGGCCGCCGGCCCAGCCCATGGCCGCCTGCCTGCCCCCCATATTGCGCAGTTCGACGCTCATCGAGACCATTTGTGGACGTCCTCCCGGCAGGAGTCGACCAGGCGTCGGGCCTCGTCGACGTAGGGTCATTATGCAGCCGCAGAGGTGCCCCTGTCGCTGAGCAACGCCGCTCCCGCCATGTCATCAAGGATCGGACAATCCGGCCTTTCGTCGCCGTGGCAGGCATGGATCAGTTTCTGCAGCGTCGAGCGCATCGACTGCAACTCGCGCACTTTCTCCTCGATCGCCGTGACATGGGCGGCGGCGATTTCGCGCACGTTGTGGCTGGCGCGGCTGCGATCCTGGTAAAGCGCCATCAACTGGCGGCAATCGTCGATGGAAAAGCCCAGATTGCGCGCGCGGCGCAGGAAGGCCAGCCGATGGATGTCGTCTCCGGAATAATCGCGGTAGCCGTTGGCGGCCCGCGCCGGGGCGATCAGGCCGATCTCTTCATAGTAGCGGATAGTCTTGGCCGGCAGGCCGGAGCGGTGGGCGGCGTCACCGACATTCATGACGGTTCTCCTCGATTTCCAGGAGCCCATGGAGCAGGCCCCTTGAATTTGCTTCACAATCCTGTGAGTCCTGTTGCCAAAATGCCATAGTGATACGCTTACCGGTACGTCAAGGCAGGCATATAGGCATCGCGCGCTTGGCAAGCAAAGCAAATGCCAGCATGAATGACGATGAGAGAGCGGCCGACTCGTGCCGCCGAATTTGGGCGGGGCACCGGATCACCTGATGCGCATGAAGTCGTTTGCAATCATCGCCGCACTGGCGCTCTCCACTGCTATCGCCGGTTGCAGCACCATCGGCTCGCAGATCTTCTCCAACGACTACGGCGCGGTCACCGACGCCGGTTATCAGCTGCCGCGGATCCCGATCGAGAAAGTGCCGATGAAGTACCATCGGCAGGAAGTGAACTACGACAGCCCGGAAAAGCCGGGCACGATCATAGTCGATACGCAGAACAAGTTCCTCTACTTCATCGAGGGCGACGGCAGGGCCATTCGCTACGGCATCGGCGTCGGCCGCGAGGGCTTCGAGTGGCATGGCACCGCCCACATTGCGCTCAAGCGCGAATGGCCGACCTGGACACCGCCGAGGCAGATGATCCAGCGCCAGCCGGAATTGGAAAAGTTTGCCGGCGGCATGGAGCCGGGCCTGAAGAACCCGCTCGGCGCGCGCGCCATGTACCTGTTCAACAAGGGCGGCGATTCAGGCTATCGCCTGCATGGCAGCCCGGAGTGGAATTCGATCGGCAAGGCTATGTCGTCTGGCTGCATCCGCCTAATGAATCAGGACATTATCGACCTCTATGACCGCGCCTCGGTCGGCGCCAAGGTCATCGTTCTCTAGAGGCAGTTTTCGTACGCGGACCGTCTAGGCAACAACGGACGTCCCAAGCAGAAAACCGGGCAATTCGGCCCGGTTTTTTGTTGTTTGCCTCTAATGCCTCGAGAAGGAGGTCTCTACGAGACCTGCTCGACCTGCTGCACTTCCGGCACGAAATGGCGCAGAAGGTTCTGGATGCCGTGCTTCAGCGTCGCCGTCGAGGACGGGCAGCCGGCGCAGGCGCCCTTCATGTGCAGGAACACCGTGCCGTTCTCGAAGCCGCGGAAGGTGATGTCGCCTCCATCCTGGGCGACCGCCGGGCGCACCCGTGTATCGAGCAGTTCCTTGATGGTGATGACCAGCTCCTCGTCGGCCTTGTCGTAGAACTCACCGGTCTGGCTGGTCTCTGCGGCCGGGCCAGCCTTGGTCATGACAGGCGCGCCGGACATGAAATGCTCCATGATGGCGCCGAGGATCGCCGGCTTCAGATGCTGCCAGTCGGGGCCATCCTTGGTCACGGTGATGAAGTCATAGCCGAAGAAAACGCCGGTGACGCCAGGAATTTCGAACAGCCGGCCGGCCAGCGGCGAGGCGACGGCGGCGCTGTCGGCATCGCGGAAATCGGCGGTGCCTTCCAGAAGCACTTCCTTGCCGGGCAGGAATTTCAGCGTCGCCGGGTTTGGCGTCGATTCGGTCTGGATGAACATGGCCGTCTCCGTGCCCGTTTGGGCATCTAGTTTGGAACAATTCTAAATAGGCTCAATTGGATGGACATTCAAGCGAAACGCATCGCCGGAACGGCTGGCTGGCGGAATGTTTTTTCGCGCCCAAAATCGGAGCGGCATCACCTGAAGAGCAAAATCTCAGGCCAGGCTGTCTATTTCCTCGTCCGACAGGTTCTGCGGCACCACAGTCACTGGGATCGGGAAGGCGGCACCCTTGCCGGCCACGGCGCCGACCAGCGGCCCCGGGCCTTCCTTGCCCGCACCGGCGGCCAGCACCAGGATGGCGATGTCCTGGTCTTCCTCGATCAATTTGTGGATCTCTTCCGTCGGCTTGCCTTCGCGCACCACCATCTCGGGCTCGATGCCGAGCTTCTGGCGCACCTTGTTGGCATAGCTGTCGAGTGCGGCGCGCGCCGTGGCGTTGGCTTCCTCGCGCATGATCTTCTCGACACCCAGCCAATGCTGGAAATCGTCCGGCACGATGACATAGAGCAGCACCAGCGTGCCGCTGGTGCTCTGCGCCCGTTTCGAGGCATAGGCGACGGCGCGCTCGCATTCCGGCGTGTCGTCGATGATCGTCAGGAATTTCCTGCGATGGCCGGCTTCGCGGCTGAGGCGTTTGGAGACCATGTCTATCTACTCGGTGTCGTGCGGCCGCAATCTGCCACTGCGGGGGACCGGCGGCAAGCCGCCGGCCTTGTGCCAGTGCACCCGATGTCGCGATCAGCCCTGCAGCAGGCCGATAATGTCGCGCACCGTCTTCATCGTCGCTTCGGCCAGCACGCCGGCGCGCTCGCCGCCATCCTTGAGGACCGCGTCGACATAGGCGCGGTCATCCGAAATGCGGCGCATCTCGCTGGCGATCGGCGCCAGTTTTTCCACTGCAAGATCGGCCAAGGCCGGCTTGAACACGGAAAACTGCTGGCCGGCGAATTCCTTGAGTACATCCGCCTTCGACATCTCGGCGAGACCCGCATAGATGCCGACCAGGTTCTCCGCCTCGGGCCGGCCGGCCAGGCCGTCCAGCTCGCTCGGCAACGCTTCCGGGTCGGTTTTGGCCTTGCGGATCTTCTTCGAGATGTCATCGGCATCGTCGGTCAGGTTGATGCGCGACAAATCCGACGGGTCCGATTTGGACATTTTCTTGGAGCCGTCGCGCAGCGACATGATGCGCGCCGCCGGCCCACCGATGACCGGCTCGGTCAGCGGGAAATAGCCGTTCACGGTCTCTTCGCCGACCTGCATCTCGACGCCGATGCCAAGGGCCGCGATGCGGTCGGAGAAGTCGTTGTTGAATTTCTGCGCGATGTCGCGTGTGAGTTCCAGATGCTGCTTTTGGTCCTCGCCCACCGGCACGTGGGTGGCACGGTAGAGCAGGATGTCGGCAGCCATCAGCGAAGGATAGGCTAGCAGGCCGAGCGACGCGTTCTCGCGGTCCTTGCCGGCCTTGTCCTTGAACTGCGTCATGCGGTTCATCCAGCCGATGCGCGCCACGCAATTGAAGATCCAGGCGAGCTCCGCATGCTGCATGACCCGCGACTGATTGAAGACGATGTGCTTCTTCGGGTCGATGCCCGAGGCCAGGAACGCAGCGGTGATCGACCGCGTCTGGTCGGCTAGGTCTTCATGAACGAGTTGAGCTGTCAGCGAATGCAGGTCGACGACGCAATAGATGCAATCGGAGGTTTCCTGCAGGGCGACGAATTTCTTGATGGCGCCGAGATAGTTGCCGAGGTGCAGATTGCCGGTCGGCTGGACACCGGAAAAGACGAGTGGCTTGAAGGCGGTCATGATTGTCCTCATGGCTTGTGGAGGGCCGTATAAGCGTGATTCCGAAAAGTTGCAGACTTTTCGGAGCCAATCACGCGGCTGGAAACCGCGCGCGGCGAAAGTCTTGCGACGGCGCGCTTATGGACGAGAGCGGTGAGAGGATCAAGAGGCCATTGGGCCTTGGAGCAGACTACAAGGAACGGGGACAAGAAACCGGGAGTGTCTCAGTTTGAAATTTGAAATATGCAAAAGCACCTATATGCTTCGCGGAAAGCAGGGGCCGGAGACTTGGCGCGAGTTTGGAAGATTGTACGCCACGGGGCGCCCGATCAATGGGAGGATTCCATCCCAGAGAAGTCGCTGGCCGAAGGGCAATTAGTCGTGCTTCTATCGCGGCTAGCCGCGAGCCATCTGCCACCCGTCGCCACGACCCCATTGCCACGAAACGCTCCGCGCTTCCTACGTCGCTCACTGTCAAAAACGACCGCTTTGGCAACAAGCACTTCATCATGTACGCGAGCGGCAGCCGGGTGCATTACATAGCGACCTTGGAGGAGACGCCTTGAATGCCCACCGGATCTGAAGGTCAGAAGCGCCCCGCCGGCGTGGTCGGTATGCAAGAGGCACTGCAGCGCAGGCGCAGCCGCGAGACGCCGCTGGAGACCGCGGCACGGCTTCGGGCCGAACTCGGAATTGAACTGAGGGGGCAGGCGCGCAACACCTTGCCACCCTCCGTCTACGACGAATTGTCTGGAGAAGACTAATGTTTGTCGAAGCAGCCGCTATCGTCGCAATGAGGGGTGGGACATTGCAATAAATTCCGGCTCACGGATCTGGAGACTGTTCCCTAGTCGGCGGCGATCCTTTCCGTCCGACATTGCGCCGGATCATCCCGAAATCGGCGCCGCCGGTGGCAAACGCGGTGATGAAATAAAGCAGCGCCCCACCGGCAACCAGCGACAGCAGCGTCGCCGCCTTGACCACCAGCGGCGAGCCCGGCCCAAGCCTGATGGCGAACCAGTGTTCGGCAAAATAGAGCGCAGCGCCCATCACCACGGCGGACAGCACCAGACGTGGAATGCGCTTCATCAGCGGTACGTCGCGGCCCCAATGGCCGCGCCGGATCAAGACGCCGAGCAGCATCACCGCGTTGACCCAGCCGGCGACGGCCGAGGCCACCGCAATGCCGGGCGCCCCCATCCGTGGAAACAGCGTCAGCGCCGTGGTGACGTTCACCGCCACCGAGATGGCGGCAAAGATCATCGGCGTGCGCGTGTCCTCGCGGGCGAAATAGCCTGGGGTGAACGCCTTGATCAGCACGAAGGCCGGCAGGCCGAGGCCGAAGATCGCCAGGATCGCCGCCACCGTCGGCGTCGATCCGTTGGCGGCGAACGCGCCGCGCTCATAGACCAGCCGCACGATCGGCTCAGACATCACCCAGAGTGCCGCGGCTGCCGGCAAGGTCAGGAACAGCGTGAACTCGACCGAGCGGTTCTGCAGATTGGCCGCCTCGATCAGATTGCCCGACTTCAGCGCCCGCGACAGTTCGGGCAACAGCACGATCGCCACCGCAACACCGACCACGCCGAGCGGCAACTGGTAGATGCGGTCGGCATAGGCGAGCGAGGACACCGCGCTGTTCTGTGCCGAGGCGATCGCCGTGCCGATCAGCTGGTTGATCTGGGTGATGCCGCCGGTGATGGCCGCCGGCAGCGCCAGGATCAGCAGCCGCTTGACCGCGGGCGTCATTTTCGGCCGGCGGAAGCCGATCGAGATGCCGGCGTGGCGCACCGCCACCCAGACGATCGCCAGTTGCACCAGTCCGGCGGCAAGCACGCCCCAGGACAGCCCGTAGCCGACGGTGAGGGCATCCGAGCCCTTGTACCAGGCATAGGCGAGCACGCCGATCAGGATGATGTTGAGGAACACCGGGGCCACCGCGGCGGCGAAATAGCGGCGCAGCGAATTCAGCATGCCCGCCATCATCGCGCCCAGCGACATGCAGATCAGATAGGGAAACATGATCGTTGCCAGCGTCACCGTGGTGTCGAACTTCCCCGGCGTGCCGGCAAAACCCGGCGCCACCAGATAGCGCACGATCAGCGGCATCGACAGTTCCATGATGATCGTCAGCGCCAGCAGCGCCGTGAACAGCACGCCGAACACTTCCTCGGAAAAGCGCTTGGCGCCTTCGGTACCGTGGGTCTCGATCTCCTTGGCGAACAGCGGCACGAAGGCGGCGTTGAAGGCCCCCTCGGCAAACAGCCGGCGAAAGGTGTTGGGAAACTGGAAAGCGGCGTTGAAGGCATCGGCAACCGGTCCGGTACCGAGTGCAGCAGCCATCAGCATCTCGCGGCCGAAACCGAGCGCGCGGCTCATCAGCGTGCCGGAAGCGACCGTTGCGAATTTCTTGACGAGGCTCATGCTTTTGGGAACTGCCTGCGCAATTGGGACAAAGTGATGGTCGTTGTCACTCGGCCGCCGCCCTGGGCTTGCCGCCGCGTTCGGGCACGATGCCTTCGAGCGTTGCCATCAGCCGATTGCGGATGGTGGCGATGCGGGCCGGGCTATCTATCTTCTGGCCAGTGAGATCGGTGACATAGAAAGTGTCGATGACCTTTTCGCCGAAGGTGGTGATGTGGGCCGATGCGATGTCGAGCGACAGGTCGGAAAGCGTTCCGGTGATCTCCGACAGCAGTCCCGGCCGGTCGAGGCCCTCGACCTCGATGACCGAAAAACGGTTCGACAGCGTGTTGCGGATTTCGGCACGCGGTGGGATCTTGAACACCTTGGAGCCGCGCCGCGGCTTGGTGCGCTTCTCGATCATTTCCGGCAGCCAGCTCTTGCCCGACAGCACGTCCTCGATCAGCCGGCCGACACGTTCGGCGCGCCGGCGCTCGTCCTCGTCGCGATCGAATTCTCTGCTGATCAGGATCGTGTCGAGCGCGCGGCCATCCGACGTCGTGAAGATCTGCGCGTCGACAATGTTGCCGCCGGCTCCGGCGCAAGCCCCGGCGATGACAGAGAGCAGGCGGGGGTGGTCCTGCGCCAGCACGGTGATTTCGGTCACCGCCTCGAACTGGTGGGTTTTGACCATGGTGGCAAGCTTGTTGCCTGACACGTCCGCTTCGCGGATGAACTCGGCATGGCGCAACTGGTCTGCGAGATCGACGGTCAAAAGGTAATTCTCGTAGTGTTGGCCGACATAGCGCTTGCGGGCCTTGTCCGGCCAGTCGGCAAGCGCCTCGGCCAGGCGCTCGCGCGCCGCCGCCGTGCGCTGCGCGCGCGACACTTCCGAAAACCCGCCGGTCAGCAGCAATTCGGTCTCGTAGTAGAGCGTGCGCAGCAGCTGGCCCTTCCAGCCGTTCCAGACACCGGGTCCGACACCCCTGATGTCGCAGACGGTGAGGATCAAAAGCAGCTTCAGCCGCTCGACCGACTGCACGATCGCGGCAAAATCCTCGATGGTCTTGCGGTCGTTGAGGTCGCGGGTCTGCGCCGTCATCGACATCACGAGGTGGTTCTCGACCAGCCAGGCCACGGTTTCGGTATCGGCAGGCGACAGCCCCATATGCGGGCAGATCCGACGGGCGATCCTGGCCCCCGCCTCGGAATGGTCCTCCGGCCTGCCCTTGGCGATGTCGTGCAGCAGTACGGCGACATAGAGCGCTTCGCGGCTCTTCTTCAGGCTCGGCATCAGCGTGTGCGAGAGGGGGTGGACCTTTTCGCCGTCGCCGCGCTCGATCTCGGCCAGCACGCCGATGCAGCGGATCAGATGCTCGTCCACCGTGTAGTGGTGGTACATCGAGAACTGCATCATGGCGACGATCTTGCCGAAATCCGGGATCAGCTTGCCGAGCAGTCCGGCTTCGTTCATGCGACGCAGATTGAGTTCGGCATTGCGATCCGAGGTCAATATGTCGAGGAACAGCCGGTTGGCCTCCTCGTCGCGCCGCAGCGACTTGTTGACCAGGCCGAGCGAACGGGTCAGCAGCTTGAGCGCGTCAGGGTGGAATTCCAGACCGTGCTTGTCGGCGAACCAGAACAGCCTGAGCAGATTGACCGGATCGCGCTCGAACACCTGGTCGTCGGCGATGTTGATGCGGTGGTTGTCGACAATGAAATCGGAGGTGCCGGCCAGCTTGCGTTTGCGCCTGGAGAAAGTCAGGAAGATGCGGTTGAAGCCAGGAACGTGCTTGGCCTGCTCCTCCTCGAGCGCCGCGCAGAAGATGCGGGTCAGGTCGCCGACGTCCTTGGCAACGAGGAAGTAGTGCTTCATGAAGCGCTCGACCGCCGACAGGCCGGGGTGTGTGGTGTAGCCGAGCCGTTCGGCGATCTCGCGCTGGATGTCGAAATGCAACCGCTCTTCGGCCTTGCCGGTGAGGAAATGCATGTGGCAGCGTACCGCCCACAGGAAATCCTCCGCCTTCTGGAACTCGCGGTATTCGCCCTCGGTGAAGACGCCCTTGTCGACCAGTTCCTCGCCGGTACGCACCCGATAGAAATATTTGCCGATCCAGAACAGCGTCTGCAGGTCGCGCAGGCCGCCCTTGCCGTCCTTGACGTTGGGCTCGACCAGATAGCGGCTTTCGCCGGCCTTGGCATGGCGGTCATCGCGTTCGGCAAGCTTGGCCTGGACATATTCGGGGCCGGTCGTGCGCACCACCTCATGATCGAACCGCAGCATCAGTTCATCATAGAGCTTTTCCTCGCCCCACAGGAAACGTGCTTCGAGGATCGAGGTGCGAATGGTGACATCGGTGCGCGACAGGCGCAGGCATTCGTCGATGTTACGGGTGGCGTGGCCGACCTTCAGCCCCAGGTCCCACAGCATGTAGAGCATGTATTCGACTGTCTGTTCGCCCCACGGCGTCTGCTTGTAGGGCAGCAGGAACAGAAGGTCGATGTCGGATCCGGGCGCCAGCGTTCCACGGCCGTAGCCGCCGACAGCGACGACGGCCATGCGCTCCGCCGAGGACGGGTTCTTGACCCGGTAGACATGGGTGACGGCGAAATCGTAAAGCGCCCGGATGATCTCGTCCATGAGATGCGACAGCCGCGCCGCGCAGGCGCTGCCGCCGCCATCGTCCATCAGCATTCGTTCGGCAATGGCGCGCCCTTCCGCCAGTCGTCCCTTGAGCAGTTGGAGCACGCCATTGCGCGCGGCCTGCCCTGAGCCATCATCCGCCGTGGCCGCGGTCAGCGCGGTCATCTCGCGGCGCAAGGCTTCGCCGTCGATCAATTCGTCGAGCTTCAGGGAGATTCTTGCCATATATCCAGTCGGCCTTGCCGTTCGGCGGCGTCTATAGCGCGTTTTCGTGGCGCTGGGTATGGGGCGTTGAAAGCCGGTTCAAGACCCGGTTGAGCTTTGGCTCGGATAAGTAAATGGAATAACCATTCTCCGCTTCAGTCGACAGAAATCGACAATGCGCTTGCCTATCCGCCGAGCCTCGGCTTTGACCTTCGCTATGGCTGTCTTTCTGCGTTTCCCGGTCCCGGCGGCGCACTGGATATCCCGCTTTTCCCTGAGCAGGCTTGGCAATTGGAGCGCCCTGTCGCCAAGGAACTGATCTTGCGCGCAGAGCGCAGGAACAAGCTGATAGATTGTCTCGCCTCGCAAAACCGAAAACTCGGGGTTGAAGACAAGGTCGTCGACAGCGATGCCGATCTCCTCGGTGGCCTTGATCAGGTCGAGCGCGGTTTGCCTGGAGATGATGTAGCCGGCGGTTCCTATATGTCCAGCGTCGAGTTTGGATGTGGAAAAGCCGTGACCGATGTCAATGCGCTTGCGTCGGATCACGGTCTTGCAAAAATAGCTTTCGAGCTTGACGACTTCGGCATCGGCTGGAATCCAGTTGCTGTCGCGAAGCAATGCGCCGGCTTTCGCGGCAAAGACGATGTCGTCCTCGAAGATTGCCCCGTAGCGAGCGTCGCCTTGCGCTATGGCGGCCCAGCAGGCCCGGTGACTGAGCAGGCAGGCGATCTCGCCGTCAGTCAATGGCAGCCTGTTCCGATATCCGACATTTTGCGGCAGCTGGTCCAGGTCCGGCCGATCCCGTGCGTCGATGGCCTGAACGCGTTCGAACGGGACGCCGATGCGGGCAAACTCCGCCGTCACACGGGCAAGGCGATCGGGAGACCGATCGAGATTGATGACCAGACGCTTCATTGCCAAAGAAAATCTCACCCCCGGGACGCTCGCTCTCTAGCAGGCGTGGTGTTGCCGCGTGAGACTTTTTCTGGGGGAGGATGGACGCGCCGTGGACCGGAGAAGAAAAGTCGAAACAGCCCTTGACCTTCCAGTTACTGGAAGCCCTATCTCCACGTCACACGCCGATAAATCAAGGCATTTTCGAATGACGCATTCCGATCACGATCATCACGCGCATAGTAGCTGCTGCTCGACAAAAGGCGCCGTGCCCACCACGAAGAGCGTCGTCCGCGATCCGGTCTGCGGCATGACTGTCGATCCGGTCGCCGGCAAGCCGACGACCGAGCATGATGGCCATCCCTATCATTTCTGCAGCCAGGGCTGCCGCACGAAATTCGTCGCCGAGCCGGAAAAATTCCTGACGGCCACCGATCCGGTCTGCGGTATGAGCGTCGATCGCGCGACAGCCAGGCACTTTGCCCGCCACGAAGGCCAGGGCTTTTACTTCTGCTCGGCCGCCTGCCAGGCGAAATTCGAGGCGGAGCCGCAAAAATATCTCGGCGACAGGCCGGCACCGCAGCCGATGCCCAAAGGCACGCAATACACCTGCCCGATGCATCCCGAAATCATCCGCGACAAGCCAGGATCCTGCCCGATCTGTGGCATGGCGCTGGAGCCGATGGGCGTGCCGACGGGCGATGAAGGGCCAAATCCCGAGCTGGTCGATTTCACCAGGCGGTTTTGGGTGAGCGCTGTCCTTTCGGTCCCCCTTCTGATCATCGCAATGGCGCCCATGATCGGCTTGATGTTTGAAGGCCTGGTCGAGGACCGGACAAAGGTCTGGATCGAACTGGTCCTGGCAAGTCCGGTGGTGCTTTGGGCCGCCTTTCCCTTCTTCCACCGCGGCTGGGACTCGCTGGTCAACCGCAGCCCCAACATGTGGACGCTGATCTCGCTCGGCGTTGGCGCTGCCTATCTCTACAGCGTCGTCGCCACGCTGTTTCCGGACATTTTCCCGCATCAGTTCCGCGGCCATGGCGGTGCGGTGCCCGTCTATTTCGAGGCTGCCGCCGTCATCGTTGCGCTGGTCTTCCTTGGTCAGGTGCTGGAGCTGCGCGCCCGTGAAAAGACCGGTTCGGCGATCCGCGCCTTGCTCGATCTGGCGCCGAAGACCGCGCGGCTGATTGCCGCCGATGGTTCCGAAAACGACGTGCCCCTCGACGCCGTCAAGGCCGGCGATCGCCTGCGCATACGCCCCGGTGACGCCGTGCCGGTCGATGGCACGGTGCTGGAAGGGCGGTCCTCGATCGACGAATCGATGATCACGGGCGAGCCGTTGCCGGTCGAGAAGGTCGAGGGCGATGCGCTGACCGGCGGCACGCTCAACAAGAATGGTGCGCTGATCATGCGCGCTGAGAAGGTTGGCGCCGAGACGACGCTGGCGCGCATCGTCGAGCTCGTCGCCAAGGCGCAGCGCTCGCGCGCCCCGATTCAAGGGTTGGCCGATCGCGTTTCTTTCTACTTTGTCCCGGCCGTCGTCCTTGTCGCGATTGTCGCTTTCACCGCCTGGGCCGTGTTTGGACCCGAGCCCAGCCTGATCTTTGCCATCGTCTCGGCGGTGTCGGTGCTGATTATCGCTTGCCCCTGTGCGCTCGGCCTTGCCACGCCGATGTCGATCATGACCGCCACCGGGCGCGGAGCGCATGCCGGTGTGCTGATCAAGGAGGCCGCAGCACTCGAACGCTTCGCTTCCGTCGACACGCTGATCGTCGACAAGACGGGGACGCTGACCGAAGGCCGGCCGAAGCTGACCGATGTCGTTGCGGCAAACGGTTTTTCCGAGGAGGAATTGCTGGCGCTTGCCGCCGGTCTGGAGAAGGGGTCGGAGCATCCGCTGGCTGAAGCCATCGTCGACGGCGCCGCTACGCGCGGCGTGACAGTTGCCGAGGCCAGCGCCTTCGAGGCGGTCACCGGCAAGGGCGTGTCCGGTTCGGTCTCGGGAAAGACGGTCGCGCTCGGCAATGCCGCGATGATGGCCGACCTTGGCGTCGACATCGCATCCATCTCGGCCAAGGCCGAGGCGTTGCAACTCGAAGGCAAGACGGCGATGTTCGTCGCTGTCGACAAAAAACTGGCCGGCATCGTCGCCGTCGCCGACCCTATCAAGGCAACGACGGCCGAGGCGATCAAGGCGCTGCATGAAAGCGGCTTGCGGATCATCATGGCAACCGGCGACAATGAACGCACGGCCAACGCGATCGCCAGAAGCCTCGGCATCGACGAGGTCCGCGCCGGCCTGCTGCCGGAACAGAAGGCAGCCCTTGTCGAGGAACTGCGCGCAAAAGGCGCCGGCGTTGCCATGGCCGGGGACGGCGTCAACGACGCACCGGCCCTTGCCGCCGCCGATGTCGGCATCGCCATGGGCACCGGCGCCGATGTCGCCGTCGAAAGCGCCGGTATCACTCTGGTCAAGGGCGACCTCAACGGTATCGTGCGCGCCCGCACGCTGGCGCAGGCGACGATCCGCAACATCCGTCAGAACCTGTTCTTCGCCTTCCTCTACAATGTGCTGGGCGTGCCGGTCGCCGCCGGCGTGCTCTATCCGCTCACCGGCACGCTTCTGTCGCCGATGCTGGCGGCCGCGGCGATGAGTCTGTCTTCGGTGTCGGTGATCGCAAACGCATTGCGGCTGAGAACATTGAAACTCTGATCCAAGCCCCCAAATACGAAACCACTCAACAGGAGACCATGAATGACCTTGGCCAAAAAACTCGTGCTGCTGCTGATGGCGGCCGGAATGCTGGTTGCCGTCTTCCTCGAAAGCGTTCCGGCGCAGAGTGAGGAAATGAAACACGACATGGGCGCTATGGCGGCGGATGCGACCAGCCCTTCGACCGAAGGCTACAAGGCGGCGATGGACAAGATGCATGCCGACATGATGGCGTCCGACTATACCGGCAATGCCGACGTCGATTTCGTCAGAGGCATGATCCCGCACCATCAGGGTGCGATCGACATGGCCAAGGTCGAACTTGCCAATGGCAAGGACCCGGAAATCCGCAAGCTCGCCGAAGGCGTCATCGCCGCGCAGGAAGCCGAGATCAAGCAGATGCAGGCCTGGCTCGCCGCCCATCCGGTGAAGTAAGTCTTCAGCCATAGCCAGCGCGGCGAGAACGCCTCTGGATTTCTCGTCCAGCCTATGATGCGATCCAGCCCCAACTGGAGCCCGCCATGCCATCGACCATCAGAACCACCAAACTGCCCTCTGGCGAAGCAGTTCAGGTGCTTGGCCAGGGCACATGGAAGATGGGCGAGAATAACAATCGCCGCACCTCTGAGGTCAACGCCCTCAAGCTCGGCCTCGACCTCGGCATCACACTGATCGACACCGCCGAAATGTATGCCAGCGGCGGCGCCGAGGAGGTGGTGGCCGAAGCCATTGCCGGGCGCCGCGACGAGACCTTCCTGGTTTCGAAAGTTCTGCCATCAAATGCTTCGCGCGCGGGCGTGCAGCGCGCCTGCGAAAACAGCCTGAAACGCCTGCGCACCGACCGCATCGATCTCTATCTGCTGCATTGGCCCGGCAGCGTGCCATTGACGGAAACCGTCGCGGCCTTCGAGGCCCTGAAAAAGGCCGGCAAGATCCGCCACTGGGGCGTCAGCAATTTCGACACCGACGAGATGGAAGAGCTGACCTCCTTGCCCGATGGCGGCAGTGTCCAGGCCAACCAGGTGCTCTACAATCTGGTCCGGCGTGGCCTCGAATTCGACCTGGCGCGTTGGAGCCGGCAGCGCAACATTCCCTTGATGGCCTATTCGCCGGTCGAGCAGGGCGCGCTGGCGCGCAATGCCAGGCTCGACGCCGTCGCCGCCCGCCACAACGCCACGGCCGCCCAGATCGCCTTGGCCTGGGTGATGCATCAGGCCGGCGTCATCGCCATTCCGAAGGCCAGCAGCCAGGAGCACGTCCGCCAGAATGTCGCCGCGCTCGACATCAAGCTTACGCCTCAGGACATCGCCGATCTCGACCGTGGCTTTCCGCCACCGACGCGCAAACGCGGGCTGGAGATGATTTAGGCGCGCAGATAGCGAAGGCCCGTTCCGTCACACCCCCCTCTGTCCTGCCGGACATCTCCCCCGCAAGGGGGTGTTTGGACCGGAGACATCGCGAACAGGTGTGCGAGGACATCGCGAACAGTTTTGTCACTTATCGTCTGCAGAGGTTGAGGTCGACTGTTTCTATTTTCTGATGTCTGAAGAAGGCTTGGAAGACGC
>NZ_RZRV01000040.1:0-61975 GCF_004023085.1 Mesorhizobium sp. M7A.F.Ca.US.010.02.1.1
CCGAACAGGCCGCTCCCGCCGAGGAACAGCAGCCGCGCAGGAAGAAGCGCGACCAGCAGCAGCAGACCGAGCAGGCGCCGGCCGAACAGGCCGCTCCAGCCGAGGAACAGCAGCCGCGCAGGAAGAAGCGCGACCAGCAGCAGCAGACCGAGCAGGCGCCGGCCGAACAGGCCGCTCCAGCCGAGGAACAGCAGCCGCGCAGGAAGAAACGCGACCAGCAGCAAACCGAGCAGGCGCCGGCCGGCCAGGCGGAACCGGCCAACGACAATCAGCCCGGCGAGCAGGCCAAGCCGCGCAAGAAGAACAGGCAGGACCAGCAGGCCCAACCTGAAGTCGCCCCGGCACCGAAGGAGGCTCCCGCTGGAGAGGCGACGGCCCCTGCCGGCGAACAGCCCGCGGCCCAGGGCGAGCAGCCCCAGGACACGACGAAGAAGCGTGTCAGGAAACCTGTTGGCGAGCAGCCGGCCACAGCCGAGCAGCCAGCCACCGGCGAACAACCGGCCAATGGTCAGACGGCAGCACCGGTACAGGGCGAAAACCCGGTGCAAGGCGAAGCACCGGCCGATCCAAACGCCGCTCCCATCCTGGACAGCCAGAAGGACGCCGAGCGCAGAGGCGGCCGCAAGCAGGGCGACAAGATCGTCCCCCAGGATGGCGAGCAGCAGAATGGCGGGCAAAATGCCCAGCAAGGTGGCGATCAGGGCCGCAAGCCGGTGGCTGCTCCCATCGACCAAGGCCCGCCCCCCACCGACGACAGGGCCGCACAGCAGGAGATCAAGCCCGAGAAGATCGCGCCGGTGACCGAGGAAAAGGGCACACGCGTAGAGCGTGCACCCGATGAGAACGCCCGCGACCGCCGGCGTCCGAAAGGCGTCGACGTCGTCAGGGAACTCGGCGACCGCGTCATCCTGCAGTTCAACAACCAGACGTTCGTCGAGAGCAATGACGCCCCGCGCATGACCCGCGGCGCCAGGAACGTCTATTATGAGGATCTCTCGGGCAATCGCACCCGGGAAATCGTCGAGCGTGACAACGGTGTCCAGATCGTCACCATCCGCAACCGCTATGGCGACGTCATCCAGCGTTCGCGCATTGCGCCGGATGGACGCGAATATGTGCTGAGCTATGTCGATGAGCGGCACTATGAGGACGACAGCGACTGGCGCGATCCCGGCGATGATCTGCCGCCGATGCGGCTGACAATCCCGCGCGAGGAGTACATTCTGGACTCCGAGGATGTCGAAGATCCGGACGACTACTACACCTTCCTCGAACAGCCACCGGTGGAGAAGGTCCAGCGCCTCTACTCGATCGACGAGGTCAAACGTTCGGCCCGCGTGCGCGACATCGCACGGCGCGTCGATCTCGACACGCTCAACTTCGAATTCGGCTCGGCCTCGATCTCCGACACCGAGGTGCAGAAGCTCGAGGGCGTCGCCACCGCAATGGAGAAGTTGTTGAAGAAGAACCCGGCCGAGACCTTCCTGATCGAAGGTCACACCGACGCCGTCGGCTCGCCTGAAGCCAACCTCGCCCTGTCAGATCGCCGCGCGGAATCGGTGGCGGAGGCGCTGACCAACGCCTTCGGCATCCCGCCGGAGAACCTGACGACACAGGGCTATGGCGAGGAGTATCTGAAGGTCAATACGTCGGCGCCGAACCGCGAGAACCGGCGCGTTGGCATTCGCCGCATCACGTCGCTGGTGGCACCGGTCGCCAGCAACAATTAGGTCATAATTTCAAAACCATGACCTGGTTTGCGGAATCGGCACGAGAAGCATCCATCCCCGGCACTGCCGGGGGTGGATCAACGCGCCGGGTTCAACAAGAATTGTTCGGGGATTAGACACGGCTCATTGAATCGCGGGCGCAGCCACCCCAGATTCGGCGCTGGGCGTTCCCTGCCCCGTCCCGACTCCAGCGGGACGCATTAAGCCCCGCCGGACGTTGTTTGGCGGGGTTTTTTGTGTTGCAAACGGTGGCGACCTGGCCGAATACGGCCATTGTCCGAGAGATAACCAGCCGGAATCATCCTATGAAGCGTCTCGAACTCGCCATCGAATCGATCATCCTCACGTCGCGCTGGCTGCTCGTCGTTTTCTATATAGGCCTGGCCCTTGCATTGGCCGTCTATGCGCTGTCCTTCGGCAAGAAGCTTTATGAGTTCATTACCCTGGCGTTCACGCTCGGTGACACCGACACTATCCTCAAGATGCTCGGCCTGATCGATGCCGCGCTGGTTGCCTCGCTGGTGGTGATGGTCATCATCTCGGGCTACGAGAACTTCGTCAGCCGCTTCGACGACCAGGAGGGTGGCGTGCACTGGCTGGGCACCATCGATGTCGGTTCGCTGAAGGTCAAGGTTGCCTCGACCATCGTCGCCATCTCGTCCATCCACCTTTTGCAGGTGTTTTTGAACTCGTCGACCTACACGACCGACCAGTTGATGTGGCTGACCATCATCCACCTCGCCTTCGTCGTCTCGGCCCTCATGCTCGCCTATATCGACCGGCTGATGGGCCTGAGCAAAGGCAAGAAGGATGAGGCGTGACCTGCGCCGGCCGGAAGTTGAATCAGTCCGGCAGGAACGATGCCCTACCGCCTTGTTCGAGCAAGGCTTTGCCATGACTCTGCGGGTGGCGAAGGGCTTGGCTCAACGCCCGCGTCGCGTCAAAACAAAGAGTTCTAGTAAATATTCCTGATCTTGCTGTCCGTGCGGGCGAACACCTCGTCGGGGACAAAAAAATCGCCGGCCAGCGGCCCGGTCGCATCAGGCGCATACACCGAAAAATCGCTGATGCCTTCGGCGCGCAGCACCTCCTCGTCGATGTAGAAATTGCCTGTTGTCTCGCGCGCTGGCCGCATGAAGATGGCATGCGCCGCATCGGCCATGATGTCCGGCGAACGGCTCATCGCCGCAACCGTCGCGCCGCCCAGCAGATTGCGCACCGCCGCCGTGTCTATGGTCGAGATCGGCCACAGCGAATTGACCGAGATACCGTCCTTGGCGAACTCGGCGCTCATGCCCAGCGTGCACATCGACATGCCGAACTTGGCCATCGTGTAGGCGACGTGGTTCCTGAACCACTTGGCCTTCATGTCGAGCGGCGGCGCCAGATTCAGGATGTGAGCATTTTGCGCCAACTTCAGGTGAGGAATGCACATTTTCGAGACCAGGAAGGTACCGCGCGTGTTGATCTGATGCATCAGATCATAGCGCTTCATGTCGGTCTCGAGCGTGCCGGTGAGTTGGATGGCGCTGGCATTGTTGACGCAGATGTCGATACCGCCGAATTTCTCCACGGTCCTGGCGACCGCCTCGGCCACCTGTGCCTCCTCACGGATGTCGCACAGCACAGGCAGCGCATTGCCGCCGGCCTGTTCGATCTCTTCAGCCGCCGTATAGATCGTGCCCGGCAGCTTCGGATGCGGTTCGGCGGTCTTGGCCGCGATCGTCACATTGGCGCCGTCACGCGCGGCGCGCAGCGCGATCGCCAGCCCGATGCCGCGCGACCCGCCGGAGATGAACAGCGTCTTTCCCTTGAGCGACATTTTCCCTCCGCCTGCATTGTCTCGCTGCGCGATCCTTGCCTGTGACGGCCTCGGACATCAAGAGCTTGCTGCGGGAGGCCACGGTGACGTTGCGGAGGCTGTCGTTGGCCAGCACTACAAACCTACTGGATTTATCGACCGCCTAGGTATATATTCTATATGGATAGGTATGATATAGAATGGCGCTATCGATCAAGAATCTGGAAGTCGAGCAACTGGCGCGCGAACTTGCCCGCCGCCGGCGCGTCTCGGTGACGGAGGCCATCCGCCAAAGTCTCGAGCGCGAGGTTGCACGCGAGCGGCTGGTGCCGCGCGACGAAGCCAGCGACCTGTTTCAGCGGTTGTTGGCGATCTCCGACAGCGCCGGAAAAATCCCCAAACGCGAAAATGCGATGACCGACGACGAAATCCTTGGATACGACGAGTTCGGAATCCCGACGAAATGATCATCGATTCCTCGGCCCTGGTCGCCATTCTGCGCGCCGAGCCAGGTCACGAACGTTTCGTGCTGGCGATCACGCAGGCCAAGAGACGCCTGCTGGCCGCGCCAACTTTTCTTGAAACGACGATGGTTCTTGCCGGCGGCAAGCAAGATGAAATCCTGGATCGCCTCGACAGCTTCCTACACACCGCCTCGATCGAGACCGTCGCCTTCACCGCCGATCATGCAGCTGTCGCCCGCCAAGCCTTCCTGCGCTACGGCAAGGGTCGGCACCCGGCGGGGCTGAACTTCGGTGACTGCATCGCCTACGCCACGGCGCGGCTCGAGGCCATGCCGCTCCTGTTCAAGGGTGATGATTTCCACCTCACCGATATCGAGGCGGCGGTGTGATCGGGATCAGACCAGCACCAGCCCTTGGCGCATCGCAATGGCAATCGCATCGGTGCGGTTGGCGGCACCGAGCTTGATCAGGATTGCGGCGACATGAAACTTCGCGGTGTGCACCGAAATGTTGAGCCGCCGCGCGATCACCTTGTTTGGAGCGCCCTCGGCCAGCAGCCCCAACACTTCCGCCTCACGCGGCGACAGCGAAGGCCGGGCGGCATGCTCGTCGGAGGCTTCCTCCTCGAACGGCTCGCCATCGCCGGCACGGAAATCCTCATGGCGTCCGCTTCCGCGCTCGCCCGAGACGCGATAGCCGGCCGCGGCCAGCCGCGCCGCCGCGGCGATCAACAAATCGTCCGCGCCAGCGGACATCACGGCCAGCACCTCACCGGCGGGCCACTCGCCGCCAGCGCGTCCGGTCAGCAGCACCCGTGGAACGAGGGCCGGCACGCCATCACCAATGCTGTCGTCAATGATGGCGACATCGGCTCTTCCACCGCCAGCCACGACCGGCAGCAGGTCATCGCTCGCGGCCAGCGAGGCCGCCAGGCGCTCGGCGCGTGACGCATCGCCAAGCGCAATCAGCACCACCAGCCGCCGCGAGACGGCACCGTCATGCATGATCCGGTCGCTGGTGAGCGTGTCCATGGATCCTCTCAGCTCAGCGGCTTTTCGCCGATTGTCAGCGCGACATCGCGCTGTTCGCCGCCGCGCACGACACCGAGCGTCACCGAAGCGCCGGCACTGTCGGGTCCGAGCCTGCGGATCAGGTCCCGCGGGCCGTGCACTGCCTCACCGTTCCACGCCACGATGATATCGCCAAGAGAGAGACCGGCGGACTTCGCGGGACCATCGTCATCGAGACTCATCACCATCGCGCCGTGCGCGTCGCGGTCGCGTACCGGATGCAGGCCGGCGCCGAGATAGCCGCGCGCGACATGGCCCTTTTCGCGCAAGGTCGCGACCGCCCGCTCGATCGTCTCGTAAGGCATGACCAGCGCCCGGTGGCGCGGTCCGAACAACAGCATGCCGATCAGCGCACCCTTGGCGTCGAGAACCGGGCCGCCCTCGAAACGGCCGCCCGCGCCGACGGCAAGATTGATGCGCCGGTCGATGGTGCCGCCGCGCATCGAGCGCCAGGCCGGGCCGACTTCGCCCACCGAGCCTGAAACAGCCAAAGCGGAACCGTCACTGCTGCCGATGGCAATGGCGATGTTGCCCGGCCGCACCGCATCGGCCTTGGCCAACGGCGCGGCGCTGACGGCCTCCGCCGGCTTCAGCAGGGCAACACCGGTAGAAGGGTCGCGGCCAACCAGCTCGGCCTTCACCGTTTCCCCCGAAGCCAACACCAGTTCGATCTCCTCGCCGGCCTCGACAGCCTCTTCAGCGGTGACGAAATAGCCGTCGCGCCAGTGGAAGGCGCTTGCCGTGCGGTGATGATGCGTGGCGAAGCCAGCCGTTGCCGGCGCGGCCTTGGCGGCGAGATCGGCGACGGCTTGCGAAAACGCGCTCAGATTGAAATCGCTCATAATGGTCTCCTGGGTTCATCCATGCCCCAGATATCGCTCGACAGCGCGTCCGCGGGTACTCGCCTGACGGCTAGTTGCCGGTTTGACTGGCCATCTGGTCAGGTCGCTGCGGTTCCAGCCGCTCCGCACATATAGTCACGATCAAGCCTGAACACACGGAGCCCTCCCATGGCCCTCGCCGTCGCCAAATTCCAAACCGATGATACGCTGCTCGACGCCTATTCGACGACGGTTGCCGACGCCGTCGACCGCATCGGTCCGGCCGTCTGCCGCATTGAGCGCGTTGGCGGTCAGGGCGGCCATGGCTCCGGCTTCGTCATCGCGCCGGACGGGCTGGTCGTCACCAATTTCCACGTCGTCGGCGACGCCAGGACGGTGCGCGTGTCGATGCCGGACGGTGCCTCCCGCGAAGGCCGCGTGCTTGGCCGCGATCCCGACACCGACATCGCGCTGGTGCGCGCCGACGGCAGCTTTGCCGACATCGCACCGCTGGGCGATTCCAAGCGGCTGCGGCGCGGCCAGATCGCCATTGCAATCGGCAACCCGCTCGGTTTCGAATGGACCGTCACCTCCGGCGTCGTCTCCGCGCTCGGCCGCTCGATGCGCGCCTCCACCGGCCGGCTGATCGACGACGTTATCCAGACCGACGCAGCGCTCAATCCCGGCAATTCCGGCGGACCGCTGGTGTCGTCGGCCGGCGAGGTCATCGGCGTCAACACCGCCATGATCCATGGCGCGCAAGGCATCGCCTTCGCGGTTGCCTCCAACACCGCCAATTTCGTCATTTCGGAGATCATCCGCTTCGGCCGCGTGCGCCGCGCCTTCATCGGCGTCTCGGCCGACACCGTCAATCTGCCGCGACGCGCTGCCCTGTTGTCGCAAGTCTCGACCAGCACGGCGGTTCGCCTGCGCAGCGTCGAGAAGGACGGCCCGGCGGCCAAGGCCGGCTTGAAGGAGGGCGACATCATCGCCGCAATAGACGGCCGCCCGGTCACCGGCGTCGACGACCTGGTGCGCGTGCTCGACGCCGAGCGCATCGGCCGCGAGACACAATGCACCGTGGTGCGCCGCACCGGCGTCAGCCAGGTGACGGTGACGCCGGTGGCAAGGGCGGGCTGAGGACGGTCACCGTTCCGCAGCCCCCTCGGCGTACTGCGCCAGAAACGCCTCGCTCGGCGGAATCGGCTTGATGACGTCGATCAGCACGCCATTGGGGTCTTTGGTGATGAAATGGCGCTGGCCGAAGGGCTCGTCGCGCAAGGATTGGAGGATCGGCAGGCCGGCGGCAAGGATCCGCTCATAGACCGCGTCCGGGTCGCGAACCTCGAAATTGATCAGCAGGCCCGATGTGCGGCCCCGCCCCTCCTTCGGGATGGTCTCGTGGTCGCCCTGGACGATGCCGAGATTGACGCGTTTGTTGTCCACCGATTGCAGATGCACATACCAGTCGCTTTCAAACAGCGGCTGGAAGCCGAAATGCTCGACATAGAACGCCGTCGTGCCGGCGACGTCGCCGGTCATCAGCACCGGGTAATAGCTCGTCGTCTTCATCTTTCCTTCTCCCGTCAATTAACATACAGTCTGCATGTAAATTGAATTAACATACAGGCTGCATGTATGCAACGCGATTCCGCGCGCCGTTCCAACCGTGACCGTACCGAAGCGACGCGCGCCGACCTGATTGCCGCGGCGCGAAAGCTGTTTACTGAAAAATCCTATGCCGAGACCGGCACGCCGGAGATCGTCGCCGCCGCCGGCGTGACGCGCGGCGCGCTCTATCATCACTTCGCCGACAAGCAGGCGCTGTTTGCCGCCGTGGTCGACCAGGAGGCGGCAGCGGTCGCCGAGGAGATCGAGCGCGCCTCGGCGCCATCACTCATTGCCCGCGACGCACTGATTGCCGGTTCCGACGCCTATCTCACCGCCATGCGCGCGCCAGGCCGCACGCGCCTGCTGCTGCTCGACGGCCCGGCCGTGCTTGGCCGCGCCGCCATGGACGCGATCGACAACCGCCATGGCAACCGCTCGCTGCGCGAAGGGCTGGTCGCGGCGATGCGGGCGCAAACGATGACGAGATTGCCGGCCGACGCGCTGACCGCACTGCTCGGTTCCGCCTTCGACCGTGCCGCCCTGGCCACCGAGGCCGGTGCGTCAGCTCAGGACTACCGCGCGGTGCTCATGGCGCTGATCGATGGCCTGTCTCTTCCTCAGGCACCTCGCCCGGTTCGAACTCGTTGAAGCAGCCGAGCTGGCGCGTGAACTGGTCGATCAGCCAGGCGGCCGCTGGCTTCGGGCTGCGATCGTTGCGGTGCATGGCAAACAGCGGCGAACTCACCTCCCTGAAGGATTCGAGGTCGATTTCGACCAGCCGGCCACTCGCCAGGTCGTCTGCTATCAGCCAGCGCGGCAGCCCGCCCCAGCCCAGCCCCTCGCGCATCAGCATATGCTTGGTGCGCACATCCGTCAGCCGCCAGGTACGGTAGGCGAAGACGCCGAAGTCGCGCCCCTTGGTACGCTCCGACTGGTCGGTGACGACAAGCTGCGTGTGTTCGCGCGCATCCTCGATCGCCACCGGCTTCGGCAGCAGGGCCAGCGGATGGCTGGGCGCAGCGGCCAGCACGATCGACATGAAGCCGATGCGCGCGAGATGCACATCGACATCGCCCAGCAGGCCGCCAATGCCAAGGTCGGCCTGCCCGCTGACGACATGATCGGGGATCAGGCCGAGCGTGCCGATATGCAGGCGCAGCATCACGGTCGGAAACTGCACCTCGAATGCCTTCAGCACCCGCACCAGCACCGGCGACGGCAGCGCCGCATCGACCGACAGCGCGACTTCGGCCTCGAGCCCCTGATGGTGGCCGTCGACGCGCGAGCGGATGCGCTGCAGCACGCCGATCATGCGCCGCGCATCCTCCAGCATCGCCCGGCCGATCTCCGTCAATTGCGGCTCGCGCGTGCCCTCACGCTCGAACAGTTTCAGCCCCAGCTGCACCTCGAGATTGGCGATGCCGTAGCTGATCACGGACTGTGCCCGGTTGAGCTTGCGGCCGGCGGCCGAGAAGCTGCCGGCTTCGGCGACTGTCACAAATATCTGAAGTTGATCGAGCGTCGGGTTGGGCTGCATCGCTATATCTAACTTATAGATGGATCGTATAGAAAATATACCAGTTTATTGAATGGATCGAAAGCCCCATATCTTGTGGGACAAATCATTCGAACCGCTGGAGAGCCCAAAATGTCCATTCTTCTTGTCACCTCAAGCCCGCGGGGCGCCGCCTCGCATTCGACCCGCATCGCTACCGAATTCGCTGAAAAGCTCGTCGCCGCCGATCCGTCGAACACGCTCGTCGTGCGCGACCTCGTCGCCAACCCGCTGCCGCATATCGATGCCGACTACGCCAGCGGCATCTACGTGCCGGCGGAAGCCCGCACTGCGCGCCAGGCTGAAGTCGTCGGCGTCTCCGATGTCGTGCTCGACGAGCTGTTTGCCGCCGACACGGTGATCCTGGCCACAGGCTTCATCAACTTCAATATCTCCTCGACACTGAAGTCCTGGGTCGATCACATCTCCCGTTCCGGCAAGAGCTTTGCCTATGGCGAGAACGGCCCCAAGGGTCTCGTCACCGGCAAGAAGGTCTATATCGTGCTGGCTTCGGGCGGCATCTACTCCGAAGGTGCGGCCGTGCAGTTCGATCACGCCATCCCCTACCTGCGCGGCGTGCTCGGCTTCCTCGGCATGACCGATGTCGATGTCATCCGCATCGAAGGCGTCGGCATGGGTCCTGACGCGGTGACCGCAGCTCTCGCCAAGGCGACCGCCAAGGTCGATGCCGTGGTGGCCGCCAGCCAGGGTGTCGCGGCTGCCGCGTAAAGAGCCAAAATTTGTCCGCTTCGAAAGGCAGGCGTGCGCGCCTGCCTTTTTCGTTCTAGCCGATGAGGTGCCTCAGCAGACCAGCGGCGCTGACTCCGATCAGCACGGTCGGCAGCATGGAAAGCCGCGTGGCGGCTACCAGAGTAACAGCCAGCGCCAGAATATCCGCCGGGGACTTCGACACGAAGGCCGGTGCGATGACAGAGATCAGCACGCAACCAGGCGCGGCTCCCATGACCGCCGTGGCACGCGCGCCGAGCATGCGGTTGCGCAGCACGACATAGCCGCCGATGCGCGTCAGATAAGTGACGCCGGCCATCAGCACGATGGTGAGAAAGGTCATTGCGTCGATCATGCATCACCCGCCATCAGCCAAGCCGCGACCAGCCCCGACATGGCGCCCGCGGCGACATACCAGGCGCCGGGAACGAAGAGATAGACCAGTGCTGCAACGATCAGGCTGACCAGCCAGGGCCGCGCCGCCGCCATACCCGTCCACATGCCGCGCATCAGCACCAGGAAGACGGCCGGGAACGCCATGTCGAAACCATAGGCCCCGACGTCGCCGAGCATCGGACCGAGCAAAGCGCCCAACGTGGTGAAGACCACCCAGGTGAGATACATCGCCAGCGCCGCGCCCATATAGTAGCGCGGGCTGAAGGCCGGCGTGATGCCGGCAGCGGTGCGCTGCTTGGCATCGGCCAGGCCCAGCGCCCAGCTTTCATCGCACATAAAGAAAAGCGCCGGAAACACCTTGCGTCGTGGCAGGTGGCGCAAGAACGGCGCCAGTGCCGCACCCATCAGCAGGTGACGGCTGTTGACCAGGAAGGTGATGGCGACGATGAGCACGACGTGCGGCGGCGACGTCCACAACTGGATCGCCGCGAATTCCGAGCCGCCGGCGAAGTTCAGCCCTGTCATGGCAGACAGTTCGACCGTGCTTAAGCCTTTCTGCGTGGCCTGGGCGCCAAGCACCAGCGCATAGGGGATGGTGCCGAACAGCACCGGCGCGCAGGACGCCACGCCACGGCGGAACTCGGATCCCGAACCATTGCCCGCCGCCTCGACTGCCTGTGAAATGCTCATGCGTCTCCCCTGGCGCGCCTCGCGGCCGCCGCTCCCGGGTTGCTTCTGGACTCTTGTGATGTCGGCCGCAAACATAGCGGCACCGGCTCACAATTTGGTTGCGAAGATTGTTGTGTTTCATCAGAATTTGGCATTTGGCGCTACAAAGCCATAAATAGATGGAATCCAGAGCCATGAAACTTGATGAGATCGACAAGCGGATCCTGCGGGCGCTGCAGCGCGACGGCCGCATGGCCAACAACGATCTGGCCAATGAGGTCGGGCTGTCGCCATCGCCTTGCCTGCGTCGCGTGAAGCTGCTGGAGGAGACCGGTGTCATCGACCGCTACGTCGCCGTGCTCAACCCCGCCAGCATCGGCAAGGGCCTGACCTTCTTCACCCGCATCTGGTTGAAAACGCAGGACGAGGACACGATCGAGCATTTCGCCACCGAAGTCGCCAAGCTGCCGCAGGTGATGGAGTGCTACCTGATGCTCGGCGATTGCGACGCCATGGTGCGTGTGGTGGCGGCCGGCATCGACGATTACCGCCGCTTCCAGTCGGAGCATCTGAGCCGCATCAAGGGCGTGCAGAACGTCAAGACCGACGTCCCCAGCCAGACGATCAAATACACGTCGGAACTGCCGATCTGAGCTACTGAAAACGGCGTCACGTCAAACTGGATAAAAAATGCAACCGGATTGTAGGATCGAACCCGGTGCCGGCGTCCTTCGGGTGCAAGCAGCGCGCAGCGCTGCCCTTAGGCATGGGAGATTTGAATGAGCCTTTCCTATCGTTGGGTCATCGTCGCCGCTGGCGCGCTGATGTCCTGCGTCGCCATCGGGACGATGTTTTCGCTGGCGATCTTTCTCGAGCCGATGGCGATCGACACCAACTGGTCGCGCGCCGGCATTTCGAGCGCCATGACGCTCAACTTCCTGGTGATGGGCCTTGGTGGCTTCGCCTGGGGCGCGATATCGGACCGTTTTGGCGCCCGCATCGTCGTGATGATCGGCGCGGTGCTGCTCGGGCTGGCGCTGGTGCTGGCCAGCCACGCCGGTTCGCTGCTGAGCTTCCAGGTCACCTATGGCGTGCTGGTCGGTCTCGCGGCAAGCGCCTTTTTCGCGCCGATGATCGCGCTGACCACAGGCTGGTTCGACACCAACCGCAGCCTTGCCGTCTCACTGGTCTCGGCCGGCATGGGCGTGGCGCCGATGACGATCTCGCCCTTCGCCCGCTGGCTGATCTCCGCCTATGATTGGCGCACCGCGATGTTCGACATCGGCATTACCGCCTGGCTGCTGCTGTTGCCGGCGGTGCTGCTGGTGCGCCAGCCGCCGAAGCCCGTCTTAGTCGACCCCGGCTCCGCGCCGGTTGCCGAAGGTGCCGGCCTGACGGTCGGCCAGGCGCTGCGCTCGCCGCAATTCATCGTGCTGGGGCTGACCTTCTTTGCCTGCTGCGCGGCGCATTCCGGGCCGATCTTCCACATGGTCAGCTATGCCATGCTGTGCGGCGTCGCCCCCATGGCAGCGGTCTCGATCTACAGTGTCGAAGGCCTGGCAGGCCTCGGCGGCCGGCTCTTCTACGGCGTGCTGGCCGACAGGCTGGGCGTCAAGCCGGTGCTGATCGCGGGCCTGGCGATCCAGGCGATCGTCATTGCCGCCTATCTCTCGATCAGCCGGCTTGAGCAGTTCTACATGCTGGCCGTCATCTTCGGTGCCACCTATGGCGGCGTCATGCCGCTCTATGCGGTGCTGGCGCGCGAATATTTCGGCCAGCGCATCCTCGGCACCGTGTTCGGGGCCGCCACCATGCTGTCCAGCCTCGGCATGGCGCTGGGACCGCTTGCCGGCGGCATGGTGTTCGACGCCTACGCCAACTATTCCTGGCTGTTCATAGGCTCTGCTCTTATCGGGCTCGGGGCGGTCGGCATCGCCATCGCGTTCCCGCCACTGCCGCGCAGGGAGTTGCAGGCAGCTTAGCCCGGGTCGATTTCCCAAACCTTGCTGGCCAGGCGCGCAATCAGCCTGGCCCGTTCGGTTCGCCACGGATCCTGTCCCCTGTTTCATCCGTTCCCCCCTTGCGCGGGGCAGTCCACGGACAACATTTGCACCGTGGGATCTCGACTGAGCTCGCGCATCCAGTCCACGCCAGAGAGGACACCCTGATGGCGGAACATCCGAGTGGAAGCGAAAGCAACAGAATTGCCGCAAGCGCTGTTGCCGACGACGATCCGCGTCTTGCATTCATTTATCAGGAGGCGGTGAGAGGTCTCACGCAACAGCAGACCCTTGTGGAGAACATGAGCACCCGCGCCGGCAGCCTTGTCTTTGCCACCGCATTCGCAAACTCATTGCTCGGCGGTGCGGCCCTTTCCAATGGGCTTGGGCTCTGGGACTGGACCGCGGTGGCCCTGCTGTTCGGCATCGGCGGGTTGATCGTCTTCATGCTTTGGCCCTACCACCAATATACATTCCGCTTCGATCCGGAAGAGCTGCTTGATCAATATGTCGACGGCGACAGGCCGACGACGATGTCGGCCATGCGCCGCGCGCTTGCCCTTCGCATCAAGGCGGACATGGCCGGCAACTGGCGAATTATCCAGCGGCTGCGGGTGGCGCTGCAGATTGCGCTGCTGTTTCTGCTGCTCGACATCCTGGCCTGGCTTTTGGCGATCGCAGGCATTTGAGCCGAAGGCGCGTGGCTCCGCCACGGCCAGGCTTGAATGGCAGGCAACGGTCGATGGATCGAAAAGCTCTCTTGAGCATTTAAGCTTTGGCTAATAGTAGCCCCAGGAGAGAACCAATGAAAAAGACGCTGCTCATTTTGAGCCTGCTCATTCCGCTCTCGGCGTGCTCCCGTACCGAACAAGGCGCCGCCGTCGGCGGCTTGGGTGGCGCGGCCGTAGGCGCCGCGGTGGCCGGAGACCCTGTGGAAGGGGCGGTTGTTGGCGGTGCGGGTGGTGCGATAGCAGGGGCCGTCATCGGCCACGCCAGCGAAGCCGGCCAGTGCAGATATCGCGATCGGTACGGCCGGGTTTACGTCGCGCGGTGCCCGAACGGCTACTGATCTCAACGCGTGATCTCCTTCGATCACGCGTTTGCTGGGGGTTAATCGAATGGCCTATCGGATCAAAAAGCTGCTGGGTTTCTTGTGTGCCGTTATCGGCGTTGCCGCGGTGAATGCCGGGGCTTCGGCCGCGCCGGTTGAAGCAAAGACGATTGCCGATCACTTCTCATCGGTGAAATCCATGTCAGGGGATTTCGTGCAATCAGGCCCGAAAGCGGAAAGAAAACACGGCAGGTTTTTTCTCCAACGCCCAGGCAAGATCCGGTTCAACTATGCAGGCCAATCTGGGGTCAGCGTGATCGCGGATGGCAAATCCCTGGTGGTTTATAACAGGAGACTGAAGACATCGCGGCTTTATGCTCTCTCGAAGACGCCGCTTAAGCTGCTGCTCGACAACAAGGTCGACTTCTCCGGCAGTCGCGTCAAAAGCATCAGAGAAGACGGCGCTCAAGTAACCGTCAAGCTGGCCGACAGATCGGCTTTCGGCAATTCGAACATCTCCATGGTGTTCGACAGAAAATCGCTCGATCTGCGCAGATGGAGCCTCACCGACGAGAAGGGACTTACCACGACGGTGACCATCTCAAATGTGAGGCAAGGCGTTCGCGCTCCCGAGGGCACCTTCGTTATCGATTATGCGGCAAACCGTGAATTCAACACCACAACGAAATAGCCGGAACCGCAGCCATAGTCACAGCGCCGGAACCAATAGGATCAGCGGCGGTTTAGTCCATGAAGGGACCGGAACCGCAAAGGACGCGGCACAATGATTGAAATTCACAGCATCGAAGCGGCCAACGCCAGACTGCGCATAAGGAGAGCCGAGCGCTCTCTGAAGCGCGCGAATGACTTGCTGGACGAGGAAGGCGGCGTCGCTCTTAACTTGGCATTGTGCGGCCGGATAAGGGCCGCGAGAAGGCATCTGATCGAGGCCAGGACCCGCCTGATGACGATTGATCCCGCCAGGACGAGTTGATCCGCCGGCGGTCGTACGTCAACCCGGACCGAGAGGTCCATCGTGGCGCAAAGGCCCGCATGGTTAGGCAGTGACCTGCTGGCGGTGATCTACCCAAAAATCCCGTCGCCCTGCTCGTCGACCAGTTGGATGCCCTTCTTGATCGAGATGTCGACGGCGTCGTCGAGCCCGGCGAAGCGGTCGGCGCGGATGAATTTGTGTTCCTTCACCACGCCGTCGATCTCCTTGGAGACGACGCCGCACGTCTGGTACTGGCCATCCGCCTTGTAGGGCGTGGCGCTGATCAGGAAGCCCTTGTGCTCGACCTGCTTGGCCGGCGCTGCGCTCGTTGGCCCAGCCGTTTCGGCTCCGCTGGCGCCACCGCCGAAAAGACGCTTCAGAAAAGACATCGGGCTTCCTCCAACAGCATTCATCCCGCACCATGTAGAGTGACGCGGGATGAATTTCACTATCGGTCCTTGGCCCAGCGGGCAAGGGCTGCGTCCGGTCGGCTGGACGAGCTTACTTGTGCGACAGCGCTTCCAGGGCCTCGGCGGCGGCTTCGAGGATGGCGATCGCCTCGGCCTGCTTGTCGGCCGGGGCGTCGACGAAGTCACCCAGAGCCGCGCGCAGCCGGTGGCGGACTGCGCGGAATTCGTCGCGCGCTTCCGAACGATCCCCGCGGCCACCCCGGCCGCCACGACGCCCGCCCTCTTCGCTCTCGTCGTTCCAGCCGAACCAGTCGCGCGCCTTGGCCATTTTACGGCCGAAGCGCTCGAGATGGTCGAGCACGCCATCGATCATCTCGCGGTTGTCGGCGAGATGCGCCTGGCCAGCTTCGGTGATCGAAAACACCTTCTTGTTGCCGTCGGCGGCGGAGGCGGCATAGCCGGCCTCTTCCAGGAAGGTCAGCGTCGGGTAGACCACGCCGGGGCTCGGGCTGTAGATGCCGCTGGTGCGTTCCTCCAACGCCTTGATGATGTCGTAGCCGTGGCGCGGGGCCTCGGCCAGCAGCGACAGCGTGATCAGCTTGAGGTCGCCGTCGGCCAACATGCGCCCGGCGCGGAACATGTCGCCCGGGCCGCCCCGCCCGCCACCGCGACCGCCGTGCCCGAACGGGCCAAAACCGCCGCCCCCTCTGCTACCAAATTTGCCGCCGAATTTGCCGGCCATGTGCATGAACATGCGCTCGCCGAAATGATTGTTCCCAAAATGTTTGTGCATTGATTGCTCTTTGAGTTGTATCTTACGATATATCTTAATTATGCGAGCCAATCGAGAGAGTCAAGATATATCTTACGATGTATCTGAATGCGGCGCCAGAGGCTTGCTTTCACCGGAACGTACCGCTAGAAGTCCCGCGAGCGCCTCGGCTGCTCCGTAAGCGTCTGACGTCAAGCAACGCATCCAACCCCGGTCTTTCCGGGCAATTTTGCCGGTCACCGGCGAATGGATGCCAAAAGCGACGGACCGGATACTTCAGGGAACTCTCAAAATGACTGCAAGACATCAGCGCAGGAAGCTGCCTGCGCGCTATGCCGCTGTTCTTAGCCCGCTGGTGCTGTCGCTGTTGATGACCTTCATCGTCTCGTTCATCTCGACGTTGAAAAGCCTTGGCTTCCACCCCGAGCTGCCGTCCATCTGGCTGACCGCCTGGGGGCTGTCCTGGCTGGTGGCGTTTCCGACGCTGCTGCTGGTGCTGCCGGTGGTACGCCGCATCGTCGGCGCGCTCTGCGAGCCGGCCAGCCGATAACTCGCACGAAAAAAGGTCCGGAGATGTCCTCCGGACCTTTGCGCTTCTGGTCATTAATCACGAAGCGCTACCAGCGACCCTTGCGCCGGTTCCAGGCATAGAGAAGGTCGGCGAAACGATCATAGGCAAAGCGTGTCAGCGGCAAGACAACCGGATTGCCGAACACCATCGCCAGCCAGCCCTCGCCCGGCGTGACCTTCCACACGGCGATGGCAACGTCGGCGCCGACCAGCAGCCTGCCCGCCACGTCGGTGGCGTGCAGCCGGCGGCGGATATCCTCAAGCGACGCGCCATGCCCGGCAAGCGCTGCCGGTTCAAAATTGATGTCTCGGAACTCGATCCGCCCGGCCTTGACCGCTTCGATCAGCCGCCGCTTCTGCCTGCTTATGCCGGCATCGCAGACCGGGCAGCGCGTGTTGTACCAGACGGTCAGCATTTATCCGTGGCCATGCCTGTGGTGCAGGTCGGGATAATGCGGATGCCGGTGTCGCATTGGGGCATGCCGGTGCCAATGAGAATGCGGCTCGCTTACCGGCCCGTCATGATGGTGCTGGTGGTGCTCGTCATGCACATGGCTGTGCTCGTGCTCCAGTTCCTCATGGTCGTGCTCATGCTCATGGCGCTCCGACAGATGCAGCCACAGGCCAACACCCATCAGAAGTCCGGCGGCCGCAAGCTTGAGCGTCACGGCGTCACCCAGGATGGCGATTGCCAGCAACGCGCCGATAAAGGGAGCGAGCGAGTAATAGGCCCCTGTCCGCGCGGTGCCCAGATGACGCAGCGCCACGATGAACATCACCAGGCTGACCCCGATGCCGAAGAAACCGACTGCCGCGGTCGCTGCAATGACCGACCCCGGGGGAAACAAGGCACCGCCGGCAAGCGCCAACCCGACATTGACGACACCCGCCACCAGCCCCTTGAGCATGGCGATCACCACCGGGTCGGTGGCGGAGATCCTGCGCGTGAAATTGTTGTCGATACCCCAGGCCAGACAAGCCCCCGCCACCAGCAGGGCGCCACGGTTGAAGGCGACGCCCTCACCTTGCCACGACAGAAGAACGGCGCCCGCCAGAATGGCGAACGCGCCGAAAAGCAGGCGCCGGTCGACATTCTCGCGATAGACGAGCCAGGCGATCGCCATCGTCGCCAGCCCTTCCAGGTTGAGCAGCAGCGCCGAACTGGACGCCGTGTTGAGGGTCAAGCCGAACATCAGCAGCACCGGCGCGATGATGCCGCCCATGCCGATCGCCAGCGCCAGCCAGGGAATATCCCCAGCGGTCAGTTGCGCCTCCCCGGCCGCGGCCTGCCTGCCCCGAAGCAGGCGATACAAAGCCAGCCCGACACCGGCACCGAGATAGAGCAGCCCGGCCAGCATGAAGGGATTGACGCCATTGAGCAGCAGCTTGCTGAGCGGCGGGGTCGCCCCGAACAGGGCGGCCGAGCCAAGTGCGAGTGGCACGCCGGGCCACAGATGCGAATGGGAATGCGGTTCGGACATGATCTCACCCTATGATGGCAGGTGTGTCACTTGCGGCGCATGGCCGCCTTCGGCCCGACGCACTTGTTGTCGCGAAACAGCGCCCACTCCTCGCAAAGGCGCCCATTGGGCAAGCCGCAGAATCCATATTCATTACCGGCCTTGTCCTTCCTGATCACCAGGCGCCCGCCGATATCGCCACAATGGACGGATGCCGGATTGGCCATGCCGACCGGTTTTTGCGCACTGGCGCCGACGGAAAACGGCAGCGACGACAAAGCGGCAAAGCTGGCGACCAATATCGAAACCTTCTTCATCGCGATCTCCCCGGCCGCATTCTATCACGGCGAAGCGCCCCGTCTTGCGGCAAAGCGCCACCAGGCCGGCACCAACCAGCGACTTCGAGAAACCCTGCCGATTCCTTCACCCGAGCGAGGTGATAATCTCGCGGTAGGCTAATTCGGGAAAGGCCTTCAGCGTCCGCGTCCTGACATTGCCCGCTGCCGCCAGCATCAGCGAGAAGCGCGCCAGCACCGCGTCGTCGGGGGCTTCGACCACAGCCACCATATCGTATTCGCCCATGGTCAGGTAGAACGCCTTGAACGATCCGCCCATGTCTCCCAGTTGCTTCCTGGCGGCGTCGAGCCGCTTCGGTGACTCGCGTACGTTCCTGGCACCCTGCTCCGTCCAGTTCATCAGCACGATGTAGCTTGTCATGGCACACCTCCCTCCGGGGCCACGGAGCACGGCGGCTTCGCCGGGGCGGGCATCCGGGTTGTCGCCCAGAAAATGCATCCGACACGGAAATTATCCTCCTGAAGGGCCTGCAGCGCAAGAGTGCGTCCCGCAACAAAAAAGGGCGCCATCGGCGCCCTTGAACTCTTTGCATCGGTAAGTCTCAGCTATCCAGGAAGCTGCGCAGCTTGCGCGACCTGCTCGGGTGCTTGAGCTTGCGCAGCGCCTTGGCTTCGATCTGACGAATGCGCTCGCGGGTAACAGAGAACTGCTGGCCGACTTCTTCCAGCGTGTGGTCGGTGTTCATGCCGATACCGAAGCGCATTCTGAGCACACGCTCCTCGCGCGGCGTCAGCGAGGCCAGCACGCGCGTGGTGGTCTCGCGCAGATTGGCCTGGATCGCCGCGTCGATCGGCAGGATCGCCATCTTGTCCTCGATGAAATCGCCCAGATGCGAATCCTCCTCGTCGCCGACCGGCGTTTCGAGCGAGATCGGCTCCTTGGCGATCTTCAAGACCTTGCGCACCTTTTCGAGCGGCATGGCAAGCTTTTCGGCCAGTTCCTCCGGCGTCGGCTCGCGGCCGATCTCGTGCAGCATCTGGCGCGAGGTGCGCACGATCTTGTTGATCGTCTCGATCATGTGCACCGGAATGCGGATGGTACGCGCCTGATCGGCGATCGAACGCGTGATCGCCTGTCGGATCCACCATGTCGCGTAGGTCGAGAACTTGTAGCCGCGGCGATATTCGAACTTATCGACCGCCTTCATCAGGCCGATATTGCCTTCCTGGATCAGGTCGAGGAACTGCAGGCCGCGATTGGTGTACTTCTTGGCGATGGAGATGACGAGGCGCAGATTGGCTTCGACCATTTCCTTCTTGGCGATCGCCGCTTCGCGCTCGCCCTTCTGCACCTGGTTGACGATCTTGCGGAATTCCAGGATCGAGATCGCCGTTTCGGTGGCGAGGTTCTGGATCTCGGCGCGCAGGTCCTTGATCGCATCCTTCTCGTTCTTGGTGAATTCCTTCCAGCCGCGCGATGTCAGATTGCCGATCGAGCGCGTCCAGTTCGGGTCGAGCTCGGAACCCTGATATTCCTTCAGGAACTCTTCGCGGCGCACGCCGTAGCTTTCGGCCAGCCTGAGCAGCTTGCCTTCGTTCTGCACCAGGCGCTTGTTGATGTCGTAGAGCTGCTCGACCAGCGCCTCGATGCGCGCCGTGTTGAGCGACAGCGACTTCACCGCCTTGATCAGCTGGTCCTTGAGCTCCTTCAGCCGGCGGTCCTGGCTGGGCGACAGCGTGCCGGCGGCGGCCAGACGGTTCTCGACCTGCTGGTCCTGCAGCTTGCGCAGCTTTTTGTAGGTGTCGGCGATAACGTCGAGCGTCTCCATCACCTGCGGGCGGAGTTCCGCTTCCATCGCGGCCAGCGACAGGCTGGCTTCGTCCTCGTCTTCGTCGTCGTCATCCGTCAGCCCACGCGTATCGGCGCCGACATTGGTGATGTCGTCTTCGTCGTCGCGCGAACGGCGCGGCTTGTCCTCGACCTTGGCTTCCTCGACGCGCTCGACCACCGGCGCCTGCTTGGCCTCGGGGCCAGCATAGGTGGCTTCGAGATCGATGATCTCGCGCAGCAGGATCTTGGATTCGTTGAGTTCATCGCGCCAGATGATGATGGCCTGGAAAGTCAGCGGGCTTTCGCACAGGCCGGCGATCATCGTCTCGCGGCCGGCCTCGATGCGCTTGGCGATGGCAATTTCGCCCTCGCGCGACAAGAGCTCCACCGAGCCCATCTCGCGCAGATACATGCGCACCGGATCGTCGGTGCGATCGGTCGGTTCTTTCTTGGTGGTGGTGGCGGCGACCGCGGTGCCGGTCTGCTCGGCCAGCTCGTTGGCGTCTTCCTCGGCATCGGCCGCGGTGTCGGTGGCCTCGGGCTCCTCGCCCTGCTCGTCGTCCTCGACCACGTTGATGCCCATGTCGGACAGCATCGCCATCGTGTCCTCGATCTGCTCGGAGGTCACTTCCTCCGAGGGCAGCACCGAATTCAGCTCGTCCATGGTGACATAGCCGCGCTTCTTGGCGGCCTTGATCATCTTCTTGACAGCATCATCGGAAAGGTCGAGCAGAGGGCCATCGGTGGCGCCTTCGCGTTCGGTTTCGACCTCTTCCTTTTCCTTTGTCGCCATAGTCTTTATCTTCTCCTAGCGGCCGAACTTCAAAGCCGCGTAAGCTGTCGGACCAGTCAAATCGGATGCGCTCGCTTATGAAACGCGCTTCACCGGGCCAGTAACTGCATCAACTCGTTTCGTTTGGTGTATGTCGTTGCCCAAATCGGGTTTCCCCTTTTGGGCGACATGCATTAAGTCCAGATTAACCCTGATATCTGTGGCAGGCGGGCTGCCTGTCCAGTGACCAGTACCTCACATCGCTTATTTCCCGTCGACGCGGGTTCGGGTTAACGTTTCGAATCGTCCTGATTCCGCCAATCTGCCAGAAGGTCAAGCGCCTCTCGCATGATTCGCATGAAAAAAGCGAATCAATTACCCGACTTAGCCCGTTACGCGCCATTTGGACGCGCAACGACGCTTTCTCAATTCACTCGCTTCCAACTAAGCTCGCCCCGCCCTGCCCGAGGAGACGCCAAACCCTTCGATTAGCGCTTCCGTGGCCTGCACATCCTGGAATTGCGCCTGAATTTCGATCAGATGCCGATAGTTTTCGTCTGTGGGATCGGTGGCGAGCGCCGCTTCCGCCTGTTTCAGCTCCTTATGTAAGGTGCGCGCGCTGCGCTGCAAGTGCAGCGCCTGGCTGAAAGCATCGCGGGCATCTTCAAGGGCGGCGGTCTCCAGCGCCGGCCATTGCCGCATCCGCCGGATCAGCCCGACGGCCCGCTCCCAGATCTCGGCGCAGCCGGCGCGTTCGATCGTCGCAATCACCGCCTGCCGGTCATTGGCCATGTCGTGCGCCATCGCGTCGAGAATCGCTCCATGCAGCCGCCTCAGATCGGAGTTGGCGAGATCGAGGAACTCGATATGAGCGAAATTCTCGTCGATCAGCGCCGGATGGTTGACCAATGCGACGATGATCGTCGCCTCGCGCACCGACATCCCTTCGCCGCCGCGTTTGACCAAAGCCGACTGGCCGAGGCTTTCGGTGATCGCCATGCGGCCGCTGCCGGCCTTGGCGAACTGCCCGCCGGGCGCGGCCGTCTTGCCTTGGCCCTGTTTCCAGTCTTGCCGACTTTGCCTGGTGCCGCGCTGCGAGCCGAAGAAGCTCAGCACACGCTCGCGCATCTCCTGCTGGTAGTGGTAGCGCAGGCTTTCGTCGCGGATGCGGCTGGTCAGTTCGCGCAGCGTCTTCTCGAGCTCGGCCCGCCGCTCCGGCGTATCGAAGACGCCGCCCGCCGTCTCACGCATCCATAAAAGGTCGACCAGCGGCCGCGCCTCGGCCAGAACGCGACGAAACGCATCCGGTCCTTCGGCCTTGACCAGATCATCGGGATCCTTGCCTTCCGGCAGCAGCGCGAAGCGCGCCGAGCGCCCGGCCTGCACAGACGGCAGCGCCATATCGGCGGCCCGCCACGCTGCCTTCAGCCCGGCCTTGTCGCCGTCGAAGCACAGCATCGGCTCCGGCGCCATGCGCCAGAGCAGTTCGAGCTGGTTCTCGGTAAGCGCGGTGCCGAGCGGCGCCACGACGTTCTCGAAGCCGGCCTGCGCCAGTGCGATGACGTCCATGTAGCCTTCGACGGCGATGACCGTGCCGCCCTTGGCCAAGGCCGTGCGGGCGCGGGCGAAATTATAGAGCACATTGCCCTTGTGGAAGAGTTCGGTGTCAGGCGAGTTCATGTATTTGGCCAGCGCGTCCGGCTGCAGCGCACGGCCGCCGAACGCGATGATCTTGCCCCGGGAATCCGGAATCGGGAACATGATGCGGTCGCGGAACCAGTCATAGGAAACCGGGATGTCGTCGCCGTGGCGCACCAGTCCACAAGCCTCGATGTCGGCCTTGGGCACGCCCTTGGCGGCGAGATGCTCCTTCAGCGCATTGCGGCTGTCGGGCGCAAAACCGAGCCGGAACGATTGCTGCGTCGCCGGCGTCAGCCCGCGGTCTCTGAGATAGGCGCGGGCTTTGGCGCCTTCCGGCCCCTGCAGCCGTTCCTGGAAGAAGGCGGTCGCCATCTCCATGACGTCGGTCAGGCTGGCGCGTTCCTTTTCGCGCCGCTCCTCCTGCGCATCGCGAACCGGCATCGGCACGCCGGCCATATCGGCGATCTTTTCGACCGCTTCGGGAAAGCTCATCCCGTCGAGTTCGGTGAGGAACTTGAAATGATCGCCCGAGACCGAGCAACCGAAACAATGGTAGCGGCCCTTTTTGTCCTCGCAGTGGAAGGAGGGGCTCTTCTCGCCGTGGAACGGACAACAGGCCCAATAGTCGCCGCGCGGCGCGTTGGTTTTCTTCCTGTCCCACGCAACGCGCTGGCCGATAACCGATGAAATCGGCACGCGGTCGCGTATCTCGTCGAGGAAGGCGGGTGGAAAGCGCATCGGGGAACTCGTTTCCCGATTATATAATCATACCCGCGAAATCCGACGACCCTTAATGCGGGCCATACCCGGTTTCCACAGGCAAAAGAGGCGGCCGTTGCGGGCCGCCTCTTTCCAATATCCGCCTGGGGACCGCTTAATGCGCGGCAAGCGCGCCGAAAATGACGCCGGAGAGCACACCGACCAACACATAGTCGTTGCCGACGCGGATCCATTCCTGGCCGCGGCCGGGACGATGCAGGCCGTAGCGGCCGTAGTCGCGGATCGGCTGGTGCTGTCTCCAGCCTGAATATTTATGGCCGTTGCGCCAGTTGTTGCGCTTCACGATGACCTTCTTATGGATGACGCGCTTCTGGATGAAGCGCTTCTTGACATCCCTGTTGGTGGGCTTTTGCCAGTCGACCTGGCTGTAATTCGACTGCGGAGCGTTCGGTGCATTCAGCGGTGCGGCTTGGCCGGTGAGCGACGTAGCGGCCAGCATCGAGAAAGCGAGTGCGGAAAGGACAATGCGTTTCAAAAGAAGTCTCCTTGGTTGTCGATGCCAGAGGAATAGCGGGCCACCGATGAACCGAAGCTGAACGCCTGCATTACAATTGTGTAATGATTTCCTTTATTTACCCAATAGAGCTGAACATAATCGCAAAGGCAGGAGCCGGTCGCGCTGCTAACTCTGCCTATCCGTTGCTTCGAGCCCGCCCCGCAATGCAACCATTTGCGCGCCCGTCCATTTTCCGACACCGCCCGTCGCGCTGCAACGGCCCTTGAAATCGACAAGATTTTATTATCCGGCTAAAATATTCGAGTTATTATAAGTCACCGCCATGAACATGATTCGTACCCTCGTTTTCCCTTCTGATCGCCACGCCAAACAGGACGCGCATCCTGTTTGCATGCGGGGGGCGAAATGAGCGGGTCCGTCGTCCTTCTGCATCTGGCCGGCGCCGTGGCGCTGATGCTGTTTGCCACCCGCATGGTGAAGACCGGCGTTGAACGCGCCTATGGCGACGTGCTGCGCCACCGCCTGCGCGCCACCATGCGCAATCCGATCATGGCGGTGCTGGCCGGCACCGGCCTTGCCATCGCCCTGCAGAGTTCCACAGCCGTCACGCTGCTGGTCGGCTCCTTCGCCGGCTCTGGCATCGTCTCGGGCGCCGCGGGCCAATTGGCAGTGCGCGGCGCCGAGATCGGCTCTGCGCTGGTGGTCAAGCTGCTGACCTTCGACCTCACCTTGCTGGTGCCGCTGTGCCTGATCACCGGCACGGTCATGTTCATGGCCACCGAGCGGCGCGACTGGCGCCAGACCGGCCGCATTCTGGTCGGCATCGGCCTTTTGATCCTGTCGCTGGAGATGATCGGCCAGGCGTCTGAGCCGCTGCGCAACAGCCAGCTCATGCCGGTCATCATCAACTACTTCTCGACCGATTCCATCACCGCCTATCTGCTGGCGGCGCTGATCACCTGGCTGTTCCAATCGAGCATCGCGGCGGTGCTGTTGATGGCGACGCTGGCAGGCCGCGGCCTGATCACGCCCGAACTCGGCGTCGTTCTCATCCTTGGCGTCAACCTCGGCTCCTCGATCATCGCGCCGATGCTGACCCGCTCGTCGAGCCCCGAAGTGCGCGTCGTGCCGATCGGCAACCTCCTGATGCGCGGGCTTGGCTCGCTGGTCATGCTGATCCTGGTCATGATCTTCAGGCCGCACTTCGCCTTTCTCGGTTCGACGGCGGCGGACCAGATCGTCAATGCCCACATCCTGTTCAACGTGCTGATCCTGCTCGCCGGCCTGCCGCTGGCAGGGTTCGTCTACCGCGCTTCGGAGAAGATCGTCGCACTTGGCACCAAGCCGGTGCCGGCCGCCTCGCTTGACGTCGTCGAACTGTCCGCGCTCAACGAAAGCGCGCTCGACGTGCCGAGCCAGGCGCTGGCCAATGCCACCCGCGAGGTGGTGCGGGTCTGCGAGACGATCGAGATCATGCTCAAGCGCATCATCGAACTCTATGAAAGTGCCGATGCCGACAAGATCAAGGCGCTGGCCGCACTCGACGACCGCGTCGACCGCAAGCACGCCGCGATCAAGCTCTACCTCGCCAAGTTGACCAGGAACCCGCTGACCGAGGACGAAGCGCTGCGCTGCCAGGAACTGATCGGCGCCTGCGTCAAGCTCGAGCAGGTCGGCGACATCATCGTGCGCAACATGCTGGTGCATGTGAAGAAGAAATTCGAGCGCGGGTTGGAATTCACCGACGAGGGCTGGGCCGAGCTGTGCGCCTTCCATGGCTCGGTGCTGGCCAATGCGCGGCTTGCCTTCAATGTGCTGGTGTCGCGCGATCCCGAGACTGCCCGCCAGTTGGTGCTGGAAAAGGACCAGCTGCGTGACCGCGAGAAGGAAACCAGCGCCAGCCATTTCGTGCGGCTGCGCGACGGCACCGCCAAAAGCGTCGAGACCAGTTCGATTCATCTCGATACCATCCGCGACCTGAAGCAGATCAATTCGCTGCTGGCCTCGATGGCTTATCCGGTGCTCGAAGAGCGCGGTCTGCTCACTGGGTCGCGGTTGAAGGCGAGCTGAGAAGCAGCCGAGCTCCCCCCTCGTGGGGGAGATTGGCGCTTCACCGCCTCGCTCACTGAAGAAAACCTAAACTCGCGACAAAAATTTCTTCATTGCCCGCAAAGCCCATCCGTGGTTTGAGGCCGTTCCAGCTAAGGCCTTGCCATGTCGCTTCCGCTCATAGCCCTGTTCATTGCCGCTTTTGCCTTCGGCACCACCGAATTCGTCATTGCCGGCGTGCTGCCGCAGGTGGCGCAAGGTCTTGGCGTTTCGGTCCCCTCGGCCGGCTACCTCGTCTCCGGCTATGCAGGCGGCATCGCCATCGGCGGCCCGCTGCTGGCGCTCGCCACCAAGTCGCTGTCACGCAAGAGCCTGCTGCTCGGCCTCGCCATCGCCTTCACCATCGGCCAGGCGGCTTGCGCGCTGGCGCCCGACTTCACCTCGATGCTACTGTTGCGCATTGCCGTGGCGGTCGCGCATGGCGCCTATTTCGGCGTTGCCATGGTCGTCGCCGTCGGTCTCGTGCGCGAGGACCAGCGCGGCATGGCTGTCGCCGTCATCCTGTCCGGCCTCACCGTCTCCAACGTCATCGGCGTGCCGGCGGGCACCGCGATCGGCAACATCTGGGGCTGGCGCGCGACCTTCTGGGTGATGTGCGCGCTCGGCGTGGCGGCAACGCTGGCCATGGCAGCCCTGTTGCCGCGCACCACCGGATCGTCGGTCAGGCCCGCCGGTTTCGCCCGCGAGGTCCGTGTGCTGGCCCGCCAGCAGGTCTGGACCTCGCTGATCCTGATGCTGATGCTGATGATCGGCCAGTTCGGCCTGTTCACCTACATCACCCCGACACTGCTGGAGGTCACCGGGCTCGACGAGAACCTGGTGCCGTGGGTGCTGCTGCTCAATGGCGTTGGCGCAACGCTCGGCGTCTTCCTCGGCGGCAAGCTCTCCGACTGGAAGCTGATGCCGTCATTGATCACCATGCTGGCCCTGCAGGCGGTGACGCTGGCCGTCATCTACGCCGTCAGCCCCTATCCCTTGCCGATGGTTGTGGCGATCGTCGTCTGGGGCGGCCTCAACTTCGCCATCGGCACACCGATCCAGACCCGCATCCTGGCCTGGACGGCGGACGCCTCAAACCTCGCCTCGTCGCTCATTCCGTCCGGCTTCAATGTCGGCATCGCGCTGGCCGCGTCGTTGGGCGCCGCGATGCTGAACAGCGGCTATGGCTACCGCAGCCTGCCGCTGCTGGGCGCCATCGCCATGCTGGTCGCTATCGCGGTGGCGCTCGCCTCCTATGTCTGGGAAGGGCGCAGCAACGCCACGCCGCCGCTGACGGCCCCAGCGGAGTAGGTCACGATCCGGAAAAGGGGACGCCGGTTTTCCGAAAAGATCGTGATCAACCAAAAACACTTCACCCGCGCCAGCGCAGCAGGCGCATGGCGTTGGCGGTGACCAGCACGGTGGCGCCGGTGTCGGCCAGGATCGCCGGCCAAAGGCCGGTGATGCCGGCAATGGTGGTGACCAGGAACACCGCCTTCAGCCCGAGCGCCACGGTGATGTTCTGGCCGATATTGGCCATCACCGCCCGCGACAGTTTTACCATGCGCACGACGTCCATGACCCGGCCATGCAGGATCGCCGCGTCCGCGGTCTCCAGCGCCACATCGGTGCCGCCACCCATGGCGATGCCGATGTCGGCGGCGGCGAGCGCCGGCGCGTCGTTGATGCCGTCACCGATCTTGGCGACCTTGAGCCCTTCGCGTTGCAATTCGCCGATGATGCGCTGCTTGTCCTGAGGCAACAGCTCCGCCCGCGCCTCGATGCCGAGCGAAGCGGCAATGGCTTGCGCCGTGCGGCGATTGTCGCCGGTCAGCATGATCGTGCGGATGCCTTCGGCCTTCAGCGCCGCAATGCCGGCCGCCGCATCCGGTCGCGGCACGTCACGCATGGCGATCAGCCCTGCCACCACGCCGTCGGCGACCAGCACCGAGACGGTCTTGCCCTGCCCGTTGAGGCTGTCGACGGCAAGGCGCTGCACTTGCGTCATGTCGGCGCGTTCGCCCGCCGCCGGACCGGAGCCGAGGAAGACGGCGACGCCACCGACGCTGCCCTCGACACCTTTGCCCGAGATCGCCTTGGCCGCCAGAGCCGGCGGCACCGGTGCCTTGTCGGCCTTGGCCCGGTCCAGGATCGCCATCGCCAACGGATGGCTGGAGCCCTGCTCCAGCGCTGCCGCCAGCGCCAGCACGGTGCGTTCATCCCTTCCATACGCCACAATGTCGGTGACCACGGGCTTGCCTGCCGTCAGCGTGCCGGTCTTGTCGAAGGCGACCGCCGTGATCCGGCGAAAGCCTTCCAGCACCGCGCCGCCCTTCATCAACAGGCCGCGCCTCGCCCCGGCCGCAAGGCCCGCGGCGATTGCCGCCGGCGTCGAGATGACCAGCGCGCAGGGGCAGCCGATCAGCAGGATCGCCAGGCCCTTGTAGATCCATTCGTTCCAGTCGCCGCCAATGAGCAGCGGCGGCAACAGGGCAACCAGCGCGCCGACCGCCAGCACCGCCGGGGTGTAGTATCTTGAGAAGCGGTCGATGAAGCGTTCAGTCGGCGCCTTGGCTTCCTGCGCCTCCTCCACAAGCCGCACGACCCGGGCGATGGTGTTGTCAGACGCGGCAGCCGTCACCCGCACCTTGAGCACGCCGTCGGTGCTGATCGTGCCGGCAAAGACGACGTCCGCAACGCCCTTGCGCTTGGGCGTGCTCTCGCCGGTCACCGGCGCCTCGTCGATTTCGCTCGACCCCTCGATGATCTCGCCATCGGCCGGAATGCGGTCGCCCGGCCGCACCAGGATGATGTCGCCGACGCCGAGCTGTTCGGCAGGAACTTCCGATGTGCCGCTCGCGCGTTCGACCAAGGCCGTCTTCGGCACCAGATCGGCAAGTCCCTGGATGCTCGCCCGCGCCCGGCCGGCTGCGACACCTTCCAGAAGTTCACCGATCAGGAACAGCACCACCACGGCGGCGGCTTCTTCCGTAGCCCCGATCATCACGGCGCCTATCGCCGCGATGGTCATCAGCATCTCGATCGAGAACGGCGTGCCGGCCAATGCCGCCATCAGCGCTCGCCGTGCGATCGGCACTAGGCCGACCAGCAGGGCGGCAAGGAAGACCCAGCGCTCGGCCGCAGGAAGAAGATGGCCGATGCCGTAGGCGGCGAGAAGCGCTGCCGCGCAGGCCAGCGTCAGCACGGCACGGCGGGAGCGCCACCACGCCTGCCCCGGCGCCGCATCGCTGTGATCATGATCAGCATGATCATGATCCTTGGCCACTGAAGCACGCCCATCGGCCCCGCCTTCCGCCTTGACGATGCCGTAGCCCAGCCGCGCCACCTGCCGCAGCACCTTGTCGTCGTTGAGCCAACCGCTGTGGCTGACCGTCATGCTGGCGCCGGTCACCGAAACCGAGACATCGGCGACGCCGTCGAGACGACGCACCGCCGTATCGATCTTGGCCGCGCAAGAGGCGCAGTCCATGCCGCCGATCTTGAACCGTGTCTGCCCGATCGTTTCCTGCTTGAGCGGCGTCGTCATCACATTACCTGCCTGTCTTGCCCGCGCGGCGTCGCCGCATGGGTCTTGAATGCTGATGTCAGGCACTATAATTGCTCTAGTCACTAGAGCTTCAAGGGAAAATTTCATGTTTTCGATCGGTGATCTCTCGCGTCGCACCGGGGTCAAGGTGCCGACAATCCGCTATTATGAGCAGATGGGCCTTGTCGCCGCGCCCGAGCGTTCGGAAGGCAACCAGCGCCGCTATTCCAGGCAGGAGCTGGAGCGGTTGGCCTTCATCCGCCACGCCCGCGACCTCGGCTTCGCCGTCGACGACATCCGCTCCCTGATCGACTTGAGCGGCCACCCCGAGCAGCCCTGCGGCCACGCCGACAAGATCGCCGAGGAGCAACTGATCTCGGTGCGGGAAAAGATTGCCCAGTTGAAGCGACTCGAGGCCGAGCTCGAACGCATCGCCACGTGCTGCAATGGCCAGACGGTCGGCGACTGCTACGTCATCCGCGCGCTGTCGGATCATGCGCTGTGCGCCGATGAGCATGGTTGAGACACATCCTACAGCTCGATCCGGAACCGCAAGCTTTCCGCCCCGCCATAGGCGGCGTCCTCGAAGAAGCGTTCGACGAGCTTGCCGCCATTGGCCAGGATCACCTTGTGCGAGGCCGGATTGCCCGGCTTGGCGGTGATCTCGACGTGAGCCAGGCCGACCGCCCTCGCCTCGTCCAGCATCAGCCGCAGCGCCTCGGTGGCGTAGCCGCGCCGCCGCTTCCACGGCACCACCGAATAGCCGATATGGCCGAGCACATGCGGCGGCAGTCCCGCCGTGCCCTTCTGCCAGCGAAAGCCGATCGAGCCCGACGCCTCGCCATCCCAGATCCAGCGGCGGAAGCCCGGCAGGCGCGGCACTTTTTTGCCGTCGGGCAAGCTGATCGGGCCGCCCTTGGCCTGGGGATTGTCGAGGTCGGCAAGAAAGGCCACGGGATCCTTTTCGATGGCCGCGAGCTGCTCGCGCGTCGCTTCCATCAGCCGCACATTGTCCGGTGACCAGCCGCGCTCGAGCGCCACCTTGTAGGATGGCAGATGTTCAAGCGCGGGTTTGACGATTTCGATCATGGTGCATCGGCGGAGACGCTACGCCGATAAATAGCAGCATTGCCCGGCAAGGCACGGTCCACCAAGGAGCAGCCTCTTACGACAAGGCCGCGTTTCCATCGCTGGAAACGCGGCCCCGATCTTATGTCCTTGGGAGGACTGGAGCTCCGGCGCAGGCGCGCGGGAGTACCCTTATGCGAAGTCAGGCGATGTCGAAGCGGTCGGCGTTCATCACCTTTGTCCATGCCGCCACGAAATCCCTGGCGAATTTCTGGCTTGCATCCGCGGAGCCATAGACCTCGGCAAGCGCACGCAACTGGGCGTGCGAGCCGAAGATCAGATCGGCACGGGTGCCGGTCCACCTGACCGCCTTGGTCTTGCGGTCGCGCGCCTCGTACACCTCTTCCGAACCCGGAACAGAGCCGGCGGCCGGATCCCAGACCGTGTTCATGCTGAGCAGATTGACGAAGAAGTCGTTGGTCAAAGTGCCCGGCCTGTCGGTGAACACGCCGTGCTTCGATCCGCCGGTATTGGCGCCGAGCACGCGCAGACCGCCGACCAGCACCGTCAATTCCGGCGCGGTCAACGCCAGCAACTGCGCCCGGTCGACCAGCATGGCCTCGACCGACATCGGCTGCTTGCCCCTGACGTAATTGCGGAAGCCGTCGACCTTTGGCTCGAGCGCGGCAAAGGAATGCACGTCCGTTTGCTCCTGCGAGGCGTCCATGCGGCCTGGCGTGAACGGCACCTTCACCTCATGGCCTCCGTCCTTCGCGGCTTTCTCGACCGCGGCAACGCCGCCAAGCACAATCAGGTCGGCAAGAGAGACTTTCTTGCTGCCCGCGTTGAACTCCTTCTGAATGGCTTCGAGCTTGGCAAGCACCTTCGACAGTTCCGCCGGCTGGTTGACGTCCCAATCCTTCTGCGGCGCCAGTCGGATACGTGCCCCGTTGGCGCCACCGCGCTTGTCGGAATTGCGGAACGTCGAGGCCGAGGCCCACGCAGTCGAGACCAATTCGGAGACTGAAAGGCCCGATGCCAGGATCTTCGCCTTCAGCGAGGCGATGTCCTGCTCGCTGACCAGCTCGTGGTCGATGGCCGGGATCGGATCCTGCCAGATCAGCTCTTCCTTCGGCACGAGCGGGCCGAGATAGCGGGCGACCGGACCCATGTCGCGATGGGTCAGCTTGTACCAGGCGCGGGCGAAGGCGTCGGCGAATTGCTCCGGATGCTCGTGGAAGCGCCGCGACACCTTTTCGTAGGCAGGATCTACCCGCAGCGCGAGATCGGTGGTCAGCATCGCCGGCGCGCGGCGCTTTGACGGATCGTGCGCATCCGGAACGGTGCCGGCCCCGGCGCCACCCCTTGGCGTCCACTGATGGGCGCCGGCCGGGCTCTTGGTCAGTTCCCAGTCGAAGCCGAACAGATTGTCGAAGAAATTATTGCTCCACTTGGTCGGCGTCGTGGTCCAGGTCACTTCGAGGCCCGAGGTGATGGCGTCGCCGGCAATGCCGGAAGCATGCTTGCTCGACCAGCCGAGGCCTTGCGCCTCGATGATCGAGCCCTCTGGCTCCGCGCCAACCAACGACGCATCGCCGGCACCGTGCGTCTTGCCGAAGGTGTGACCACCGGCGATCAGCGCCACGGTCTCCTCGTCATTCATGGCCATGCGGGCGAAGGTCTCGCGAATGTCGCGGGCCGAGGCCAGCGGATCCGGCGTGCCGTTCGGCCCTTCCGGATTGACGTAGATCAGCCCCATCTGCACGGCGCCGAGATGGCCGCGAAGTTCACGGTCGCCGGAATAGCGCTTGTCGTCGAGCCACTTGGTTTCCGAACCCCAGTCGACGTCCTGCTCGGGCTCCCAGACGTCAGCGCGGCCGCCGGCGAAGCCGAAGGTCTTGAAACCCATCGATTCCAGCGCGACGTTGCCGGTGAGGATCAGAAGGTCGGCCCAGGAAATCTTGCGGCCATATTTCTGCTTGACCGGCCACAGCAGCCGGCGCGCCTTGTCGAGATTGGCATTGTCCGGCCAGCTGTTGAGCGGTGCGAAACGCTGCTGGCCTGCCCCGGCGCCACCACGGCCATCGCCGATGCGGTAGGTGCCGGCACTGTGCCAGGCCATGCGGATGAACAGCGGCCCGTAATGGCCGAAGTCGGCCGGCCACCAATCCTGCGAATCCGTCATCACCTGGTGCAGGTCCTTGATCACCGCATCGAGATCGAGCGACTTGAATTCCTCGGCATAGTCGAACTCTTCGCCCATCGGATCCGAAAGGTTCGATTGCTGATGGAGAACGCCAAGATCGAGTTGGTTGGGCCACCAGTCACGGTTGCTCCTGCTGGAGGATCCGTGTGCAACGGGGCATTTGCCGGCGCTGGGATCATCGGTCTGTGCGTCCATGTTCTTCTCCGATCGTGGCTGTGTTGAGCTGTTCAACTGCTGGGTGACAGGGACATAGAAATGTCCCTGGAGGCGGTCCGTTTCATGGCTGGCGCGATGACCATATGCCCGATACGCGACCGAATATGTTGGATGTCCTGTTGCTGCGGGCATGCGCCTCACCAGGCGGTCCCGGCTGCTCCTCATCTTCGTTGCGACTCGTATAGCAAAGCCGTCTGATTAATTTAAGTTGGATTTCCTGATTACAGCGATAAGATGACATTATGACAAACCTGACGCTGAAGCAGTTGCGTTATTTCGAGGCACTGGCGCGGCACAACCATTTCGGACGCGCGGCGGATGCCTGCGCCATCTCGCAGCCCGCCATCTCGGTGCAGATCCGGGAGTTGGAGGAAACGCTTGGCACGGCGCTTTTCCAAAGAGGCCCACGCCAGGTCCGGCTGACCAATTTCGGCGAGGAATTCGCCTTGCGCGTCCGCGACATCCTGCGCTCGGTGGACGAGCTGACGGATCTGGCCCGCGCCTCGCGCGACCGGCTGGTGGGACGGTTGCGCATCGGCGTGATCCCGACGATCGCACCCTATCTTCTGCCTGCCATCATCGGCAACCTCGCCCGCATGCATGACGGGCTCGATATCCACGTGCGCGAAACGCAGACGCAGAAGCTGATCCAGGAACTGGCCGACGGCCGGCTCGATGCGGCCATCGTTGCCTTGCCGGTGTCGGAACCCTCGCTGACGGAAATCGTGCTGTTTGCCGAGAACTTCGTGCTGGTCCGGCCCGGCGAGGATGAGGGAAAGCCGGTGCCCAACCGCGAAATGCTGCGCGAGATGCGGCTGCTCCTGCTCGAGGAGGGCCATTGTTTTCGCGATCAGGCGCTGTCGTTCTGCAACATGCATTCGGCACGGCCGCGCGAGTTGCTGGACGGCAGCTCGCTGTCGACCCTGGTGCAGATGGTCGGCGCCGGCGTCGGCGTCACCTTGATCCCCGAAATGGCCGTGCCGGTGGAGACGCGCTCCGCGGCAGTCTCTATCGCCCACTTCGCCAATCCCCAACCATCGCGGACGATCGGCATGATCTGGCGCAAGACAAGCCCGATCGCCAAACAGCTGCTGCTTATATCCGAAGTGGTTCGCCAGGCGGCCGAAGCATTGCGCGCGCAGCACAGTTCGGCATCGGTTGCACAGCCTCTGAATCTACCGGCAACGGCCCAATGAAGGCTGGCTGACCGGATCGTCAGCCTGCCGCGTGGAACCGGATTTCGCCCTTGTTCAGGAAGCAGGTCTTGTCGAACAGCGACAGGTCCAGAGGGTTTGGTAACCGCACGTCGCTGATATCGGGAACCGGCTTCCTCGCCGGATCGTATGAGCGATCGATCTGCGAGATGAAAACGAGGATCAATCCCCTGTCGCGGGCAAAGGCCTTCAGCGTGCGGACTTGCGCCATCAGGTCCGGGTTTTCCCGCTTCTGATCGAGCAGTTGCAGATAGTCTATGACCACCAGCGTACCGCGCGCCGCCGCCGCCAGCGTTCTGACGATGTAGTCGGCGCTGATGGCGTCGGAATTGTCGAACACGAACCGGTCGTTGAACCGTGCAGGGTCCGCCCCGATGGCGCGAAACCGGCCCAGCACATCCCGCTGCGTATACTCCAGCGTGAAGAACACACCGCGATGGCCTGATTTCATGGCTTCGACCGCGAGTTCGAGGCACATCAGCGTCTTGCCGTGGCCGGGTCGTGCACCCACCAGAACAAGATCGCCGGGCGCAAGTTGCGCAAACAGTATGCCGGCAGGCGCCGCCTCGGCTGCCTTGGCTGCAAGCAGACTCCAGCTGGCGAAGCCTTCCTGTGCTGCAACACGATCAAGCGCTTCGTGGAGCGGAATTTTGGCCTCGCGGGACAACAGCTTGGCTTGACGCTTCAGATGGTAAACGGGCGCGGACAGCTTCATTGCAAAACCTCCTGGTGCGAGCAGTTTCCGCAATCCCTCCTTATGCCTGGCGCTCGAACAGTCGGTTCGGTGATGAGAGTGCCCTGCATGAACGATGCTTTCCCGGCGGAGGGAGGAGGCGTGGGCTGCGCCAGAATCAGATGATAGCTCAATCCCTGCGTATCGAAAATCGCAGACATTCAAAGATGCGGGGAGCCCGCTGCAAGCCTCGAGCCAGCATCCCGGCGTAGGAGCATTTGCGCGCGTCGATCTCCTTCATGGCTCTTCGTGCGGACTTGCGGAGGGCACGCGTTAACAAAGGGTGCGCTAAACAAGATGTGTTTCGCCTGATAATGCGAGACCCTTTATGATCGATTCCCGGCGGCAACACCGCAAGGAAACGGCTTTGGCAGGAGTTGATCCGGTGCGGTTGAGATTCGTCCCTCTGGGTATCGTCCCGATCCTCAGCCTCCTCGTCGCCGCCATTGCCTTGACGATGTCGGCTCGATCCTTTGCCGCACCATCTGACGTTCCGGCCTGGCTGCAGGCTCACATCGGCAACAGCGACGGCCAGATCTCACAAATTGTCCTCGAACGAGCCCGCGCGCTTTACCGGAAGAAGGTCGCGCAAGGTGCAGTCAAGAACCCCTGCTACTTCGCCATGGATGCGACGCGCCCCAGCGATCTGGGCGATGGCGTTCTGGGGCGCCGCTATTACGTCATCTGCGAAGCCAGCCAGTCGTTTCGCGCGATTTCGTCGGGTCATGGCAGCGGCCGGAATTTGAAAGGCGTTGTCGATTTTTCGAACAGCAAGCGGTGCGCGAAGAATTTCGGCAATGCGATGGATTCGTCGTTGACGGCCGGCGGCGGCTATATCACCCGCGAGGCAAAAACCTCGTTCAAGGGCTATTACCGCACCGCTGCGAAACAGGACGCGGTTTTCCAGCGCACCTTCATCCAGTTCGACGGCGAAGGCGAGGCCGCGAACGCCAGGCAGCGGGTGATCGGCGGCCATGCCGCCCAGGTGCTGCACGGCCTATGCCTGCGCAAAAACCCGAAAAGTTCGCATGCCGACCATGACGGCTTCGTGCCGTTCGGCAAACTGGTCGACTATGCCGGCGGCCGCAGCAATGGCTGCACCAGCTGGTCGCCGGCGGATGCGCAGCAGATTATCCCGATGGTCAAGGACAATCCGACGACGCTCTATATCTACCCGGAATCGCGCGACATCGCCGCGGTCGCAGCCAACCATTCACAGCCGGGCGCCTACTGGAACGCGTCCTGCCTAAAGGAAATCGGCACACCTAAATTCTGGCCGCGAAAGACCCTCGAGCCGATCATCGCCCAATACAGGAAGGATCACCCGGCACCGCCGCCGCAGCCGCTGCCGATCTGCGAAGCGTCTTGAAGTCCGCATCGCACCGCCGCGCCGCTTTATGTTCGGCGTGCGAACCGCATTGATCGGCAGCCCTGCGACCCACCATCAATGATTTCAATCCGATCTCCAGGCCAGCGCGCCGGTAGCTCCGGTGCCCCGCCTCTCCTCCTCGATGTCGCAACTCGAAACAGCTGTGTGCATAAGGCCGGATGGATCAAGACTGGCTGAATGCTCTGGCCGAGGAAAGAATTTCCGGCACCACGTTCAGCCGATTGTGGTGGTTGGAACCAACGGCCTGCTACCCAGTTAGAAGGCCAGCAAGTCTGGTTGCAGCCTTGCCGCCATATGAATCAGAACCCGCCGACGCAGTCTACGGCCTAGCAGGATGCCGTCCTTGCGGCGGCGTTGCCCGGCTGGGAAGCCGGTGTGGCTGCCTCCGCAACCTGGGCTGCACAGCCGCTGACGACATGCAGACACCGTCGCCGACAGCCAAACAATAGGAGGTATGCCGACATGAAAGCAGTCCGCATCCACGCTTTTGGCGGACCTGAGGTCCTTTCGATCGATCAAGTCCCCTCGCCTCAGCCGCTTGACGACGAGGTTGTGCTCAGGGTCCGCGCCGCAAGCGTCAATCCGATCGACTACAAGACCCGCGAAGGGTCGGTGAGCGAAACCCTGCCGATCACGCTCGGGCGCGACGTGTCCGGCACGGTGGAAATATGCGGTACGCGGGCGCATACGTTGAAGAAGGGCGACCCGTTATTTGCGATGCTTGGTCATGACCGGGGCGGCAATGCCGAATATGTCGTGGTCAAGGCGACGGAGGCGGCTGCGAAACCGGATCGTCTAAGCCATGTCGAAGCCGCGGCGGTGCCGCTTGCCGGCATCACTGCATGGCAGGGCCTTTTCGACCATGGCGGCCTCAAATCCGGGCAACGGGTTCTCATCCATGGCGGCGCCGGCGGCGTCGGTCATCTGGCGATCCAACTGGCCAAGGCCGCGGGCGCGTTCGTCGCGACAACCGTTTCCGCCGAGGACGTCGTTTTCGTGCGTGAGCTTGGCGCCGATCAGACGGTCGACTACAAGAATCAGCGTTTCGAAGAGGTCGTCAATGCGGTCGACCTGGTGTTCGACCTTATCGCGGGCGACACGCAGGACCGTTCCTGGGATGTGCTCAAGCCAGGCGGGACGCTCGTTTCCACTCTTTCCCAACCGTCGCAGGAAAAGGCAAACTTGCGTCGGGCGCGTGGCGTCTCCTATCTGGCCGAGCCGAATGCGGCGCACCTTGCCGAGATCGGCCGCCTCATCGACGCCGGCAAGGTCACCCCCTTCGTGCTAGCCACCTACCCTCTTGGAGAGGTCGCCAAAGCGGAAGAACGGCTGGAAAATGAGCATGTGCGTGGCAAGATCGTGCTTGAGGTTTCCGCCTAGCGAGTTGGTGCTTCTGCAGTCCCTCTCGAACGGGTTATCCGATCCGCGCCTCGCCGTCGCTGTCCGGCAGGTTCGGAAACAGCACCTTCAGCTTGTGCTCCGCGCTTGCCCAACTGCGCGTGTGATGTTGCCAGAGGCACCAATTGCTCACCGCAAAGGCTAGAATGCCAACAGTCACGGCAAGACTGACTGTCGAGCAAATGACAACCTTGAGCATCACGCCGGCAAAGACACCGGCGATGGCACCGTTGACGACATTCACCATTCCTGCGGTTCCGGCGAACGCTTGCCAGGGCCTTGGCTTGAGGCCGACATCGGCCAGCAGAGCCGTTTGGTTGTCATGAGTGGAGTGAACCAGATAGCGCGCCATCGAGGGAGTAAGCTCGGTGTAGTAGTGCCTGATGCGTGCCATGCCGCGGGCGTGGACCATGTCTTCGATGGCCACCTGTACAGCCCTGACGAATGTCACCAGCCCGATGAAGTAGAGGCATGGCAACAGGATCAGGCTGAACAGCATGAAAGGAAGCCCCATCCTTGTCACCTGGGCGACGAAGGCAAGGGCGATCGTGGCGCTGGATACCGAAGTCAGGAACAAATTTGCGCGCTGATTCGCCTCCTGAATCGTCGCCGCCCTGGCGGTCCCCAGCACCAAATGCTCCGTGGTCATCATCTGCAGGAGTTGCTGCCGGTTCTCGCCTTCATCGGTTTTTGTCTTCCTTGCAGGCATCGCAAAAAACCTGTTGCGGGACGCGCTCCCCCCACCCAATCAACTCCTCAAAGCCGCCCACCCAAGGAACGAACTGCTTCGGAAGGGGTTCCAGCGCAACCAAGAGCGGTTCCGTGATCCCGGAGCAGAGCCGGATCACAGACCGAGCCAATTTTGTAGACAGATAGCGAAACGATTGTCCCCAAGCATCGATTCGAAACCAGACATGAATTTGATGAGGAGGCGATGATGAGCGCTACCGGTTTGGATGTTTTTGACAGGACGCTGCAGACGACCAACATTTGGCTCGACGAGATCATGGACGATCATGGTCCGGATCGGCGGATTGCATGGCACATATTGGGCGCGGTCTTACGGACCGTAAGGGACAGGCTGCAGATCGGGCTTGCGGCCAAACTTGGGGCGGAACTGCCGATCCTGGTGCGCGGCGCCTATTACGACCACTACCGGCCCGCAGCCGAGCCGGACAAAACGCGCTCCCTTGAAAACTTCTCGCAGCACATCGGCGAGGAATTGAAATCGATCCGCCCCGTCGATCCCGAGGAGGCGGCACGCTCGGTGTTCCGAGTTCTTGCACGGCATATTGATCTGGGCCAGTCGGCCAAGGTGCGCGATGCGCTGCCGAAGGAAATCCAGGCGCTCTGGCCCGAGAGCCTCGGCGTCAAATAGCGACGGCAACGACTCTGACGGCCTCCGAGCGGCGCGCCGAGGCTGGCGTCCAGCAGGGCGTCAGTCCCGTAAACGGTTGGCGGCATGATCCTGATGCTGCTCTGTCGCGACCTGCCTGGAGTCCAAACCGCGTTCTTTGGAATGCTGTGCCTTGTCGCGATTGGACAGAACCTTGTTTTCTTCGAGCTTGTCCTTTGGCGTTACGGTCATGGCGCCTGTGCCAGAACCCTTTCCCTGCGAACCTGCTCCGATGTGTTTCTTGCTCCCGCGTGCCATGGGCTGCCTCCAATCTATGACAAATGTTCCAGGATCGGTGCTCATCTAGTCGTCAGGACGGTTTTTGTGATGGACGCTTTCCTGATTTTTGCCGCGAAGGATGTTGCGGTCGTCCGGATCGACGAGGTCCGGTGTGTCGGTTCTCATGTCCGATCCCTTGCGCAGCGCTTCGCGTTCCGCCGCTGATCGTTTCAGATCCGCCTCTGAATCGAAATCCTTGCCGGCGTTCTTTGTGTTTTCCCGCTCTTCAATGATGCGAATTTGTTGATCGTGGGTTTTGCGTCCAGTCATCGCTTCCTCCGGCGTGTTCGTGTTGGCGCTCGAAAGTCACCGGCCACCTCTAAGGTCGGGTCCGAGCCTGCCCTCGTGCTGATAATGGCAAGGTGACGGGATCGTTCCGAAAAGCGTTGAAGACGCTTTTCGCCAGATGGGCTCGGTTCGGCTTAGGCGCTCACGTTGACCGAGGCCGCCGCCCCTCTTCTGAACCATGGCCTCCTTCGAACGTTCGGCGACCACCGGACTGGCGCCGGACGCCTTTCCGTCGCGCTCCAGCTCAGCGCAGGAAATCGACCACAGCCTGGATGAACTCTGCCGGATACTCAATGTTCGACAGATGGACCGCGGGCAGCACGACCAGCTTCGCGCCGGGCACCGCCGCGGCAATCATCTCGCCGTGGCTGGCTGCTGTCACCGTGTCGTGCCGACCGGCGATCACCAGCGTCGGTCGCGGTATCAGTGCTACGGTACGGCGAAGATCGGCGTCGCGAACCGCCGCGAACAGGCCCGCCAGGCCTTGCCGGTCGATAGCCAGCAGCATGGTGCGAAACTCTTCGACCACGGGCTCGTTGGCGGCAACCATCGACGCGGGGAACCAGTTGCTCAGGAACGTCTCGGCGGTTTCCGACATGTCCGGTGCCTGCCGCACCGCGGCAATCCGCTCGTCGAAATAGCTTGCCGGCGAGAGATGAGACGAGGTGTTGCTCAGGATCAGCCGGTCGATCCGCTCGGGCGCGTGGATGCCGAGCCACTGCGCGACGAACCCGCCAAGCGACAGGCCAAGGAAATGTACGCGTTGCAGGTCGAGCGCGTCGAGCAGTTCGATGACGTCGCGGCCAAGCCGGTCGAGCGAGTAGGCGCCGACAGGAACGCTCGATCCGCCATGGCCGCGAAAATCGTAGCGCAGGATACGGAAATGCTTCGACAACTCGCCAACCTGCCTGTCCCACATGTGCAGCGTGGTGCCGATGGAATTCGATAGCACCAGCACCGGCTTGCTTGCCTCGCCGTCGAAGCGGTAGGCGATGCGCGTGCCGTCTCCCGTTATGACGAAATTCAGCTCATTCATGATGAAGATTCCTTCTGGAACGTTTTGAATGAGGCCAAACGTAGCCGAGGGACAATTTTGTTGATATTACAAAGACAGGACAATCTCTGTAATAAAAACCGACATGGCCGAATTTACCCTCCACGACCTTCAATGCTTCGATGCGGTGATTCGCACCGGAGGCTTTCAGCCTGCGGCGGCCGTGCTGCATCGCTCGCATCCGGCGGTGTTCGCTGCCGTCGCCAAGCTGGAGCGACAGCTCGACCTTTGCCTCCTGGACCGCAGCGGCTATCGCGTGCGTGCAACCGAGGCAGGGCTGTCGTTCCACCGCCGAGCGCTATCGCTGCTGCGCGAGCTGGACGGTTTGCGCGTCCATGCCGCCCAGTTGGCGATGGGTGAAGAAAGTGAGATCCACGTGGTGATAGGCGACCTGTGCCCGCGCCCGCATGTGCTGGGCATGCTCGGGCGGTTCTTCGCACAGTGCCCCGGCACGCGCCTGCATCTGCATTTCGAAGCGGTCGGCGGCCCATGGGAGCGTCTATTCGATGACGAAGCCGATCTGATCCTGCACTGGGTCGACAAGGGCGATGCGCGGGTGGAATGGGTCGATCTGTGCAAGGTGTCCTTCATTCCCGTGGTGGCGCCGGGCTTTCTGCCCGAGCGTATCGAGCAGCCGATCACCCTGGACCAGATGCAGGCACTCACCCAATGCGTCATGCGCGACAGCGCCCGCCATTCGCCACAACAAAACTATTCGCTGATCGAAGGCGCGCCGCAATGCCTCGTCGCCGACCAGGGCATGAAGAAGGAGATAATCCTGCAGGGCCTTGGCTGGGGCCACCTGCCCCGCTTCCTGATCGAGGAAGAACTGCATGACGGGCGCCTGCAATCCATTGCCGGCCGCCATCTGCCGGGCCGCACCGACGAACTGGTGGTGGCGCGGCGCCGCGACCGGCCGCATGGGCCGATCGCCAACCGGCTGTGGGATCATATCCAGCAGGAAGCGCCGACATTGCGCCGTGCATTGTAGCCGAGGAGGCCCGCCGGACAGATACCGACCAACCAGTCGCGAAAGGCGCCAGTGGAAATCGGTCATTAATGACCGGCCGTGCAATGCCAGGACCTCTCGGGTCCCGTCGAGCGATCACTTCCTGTGATACGCTCCAGGCTGGCGGCCGCTCTTCGGAGCCTTGACGTCCTTTGAACGCTCCGCGATAGCGGGGCCGGCCCCGGACGTCTTTTCGGTTGCGGCGCTCGGCGTGCCTTGCCTTGGCGGGTTTTGTCCGTCCGACTGGCGGGTTCGGTCTTCCACTTCGCCCACCCGGCGGGTGAGCCCCATTCCGCTGGCGGGCTTCTTGTTGGCGGCCGCATCCTGGGCGAATTCATCGGAAGCGTCGGCATCGGTCTTCGCCGGATATTTCGTCGCGCCGGTTTCGTAGCGGGTTTCGTTGTCAGTCATGACATCTCTCCAGTTGCATGACGGATAAACATCTCGGCGGTATCCGAGTTCCAACTCCTGGACTTCCGGACGGATCTGGGTTCCGGGAGCGCCCGGTCGGCCACCCAAGCGACGAGATGAGCAGCACCCTACTGCAGCAGACCCTTGACGATGCCGCTCGCCTTGCCGAAATCCATCTGGCCGGCATATTTCTGCTTCAGTGCGGCAATCACCTTGCCCATGTCCTTCTGGCTGGCCGCACTGGTCGCGGCGATCGCCTCGCGCGCCGCAGCCGTCACCGCCGCATCGTCCAACTGCGTCGGCAGGAAGGTGCGGATGATCTCCATCTCGCCGCGCTCCTGCGCGGCGAGTTCCGGCCGTTTGCCGTCGTCGAAGGCTTTGGCCGATTCCTCGCGCTGCTTCACCATCTTGGCCAGGATCTGCAGGATCTCCTCATCGCTGGCCGGCTCCTTGCCCGAACCGCGATTGGCGATGTCGCGGTCGTGAATGGCCGCTTGGATCAGCCGCAATGTCGGCAGCCGGTGCTTGTCCTGCGCCTTCATCGCGCTCTTCAGGGATTCGGCGATTTTGCCGCGCATGGTACATTCTCCTTCGATCGGCGCGGACAATAGCGCCGGGGGCGAGCCAAGGCAAACCCTGATATGCCGGGGCAAGCCACTGATTTTGCTAGGCGAAATAAAACATGGCGGCATTTCGCATGATCATTGACCGCTCTGCCCCCTTCCCCTATGTACTGGGCCTTGCATGAACGGAAATTTGACTGCGTGGAGGCCGCGAAAATCGCCGCTTCGCGCCGTTTGCCGCGCAGATGGCCCGCCGGGCCGGTTGCAGCGGGCAGCCCGATAGGAGTGCCGCCATGGCCGAGATGACCGCCGCCTCGACGCCCGCCTGGACCACTGAAAAGCCGACCGCCCTTCTGGTGCTGGCCGACGGCACCGTCATCGAAGGTCGCGGCCTCGGCGCCACCGGCTCCGCCGTCGCCGAAGTCTGCTTCAACACGGCGCTGACCGGCTACCAGGAAATCCTCACTGACCCTTCCTATGCCGGCCAGATCGTCACCTTCACCTTCCCGCATATCGGCAACATCGGCACCAATGACGAGGACATCGAGGATCTCAATCCGGCCGCCCGCGCCGGCGCCGTTGGCGCCGTGTTCAAGGCCGATGTCACCGACCCGTCCAACTACCGCGCCGGCGCTGGTCTCGACCAATGGCTGAAGAAGCGCGGCATCGTCGCCCTTTCGGGCATCGACACCCGCGCGCTCACCGCGCTGATCCGTGAAAGGGGCATGCCCAACGCCGTCATCGCGCATGCGCCCGATGGCGTGTTCGACCTCGACGATCTGAAGCGCCGCGCCGCCGCATGGTCGGGGCTGATCGGGCTTGACCTCGCCAAGGAAGTCACGTCGGGCCAGTCCTCGGTCTGGCGCGAGACGCCCTGGGTGTGGAACGAAGGCTTTGGCGAGCAGACCGAACCGACAATGCACGTCGTCGCCATCGATTATGGCGTCAAACGCAACATCTTGCGCCTGCTCGCCGGCCTCGGCGCCAAGGTCACGGTGGTGCCGGCCAAGACCGGCGCCGAACAAATCCTTGCCATGCAGCCGGACGGCATTTTTCTCTCCAATGGCCCCGGCGACCCGGAAGCCACCGGTGACTATGCCGTGCCGGTCATCCGGGATCTGTTGAAGACCGACATCCCGGTGTTCGGCATCTGCCTCGGCCACCAGATGCTGGCACTGGCGCTGGGCGGCAAGACCGCCAAGATGCACCAGGGCCATCACGGCGCCAACCATCCGGTCAAGGACCACACCACCGGCAAGGTCGAGATCGTCTCGATGAACCACGGCTTTGCCGTCGATGCCGACTCGCTGCCATCGGGCGTCGAGGAAACCCACGTCTCGCTGTTCGATGGTTCGAACTGCGGCATCACGCTGACCGGCCGGCCGGTGTTCTCGGTCCAGCATCACCCCGAAGCCTCCCCCGGCCCGCAGGATTCGCACTACCTGTTCCGCCGCTTCGTCAATTTGATCCGCGAAAAGCGCGGCGAGGAATTGCTGGCCGAACGGGCCTGATCCTTTGAGGATCGGCTGTTAGCTATAATATCGCTTAACGCAAAGCGATAAATGTGCGATATTATTTGTTGTGAAGACGATCATCCTTTCAGTATCGGCGGCTCGCGATCTCGATAACCTGCCGGCGGATGTCCGCGAGCAGGTTTCCGAAGGTTTGATCACTTACGCCGTCAGCGGTCGTGGAGATGTAAAGCGTCTTGCCGGCCGGAACGGTTATAGACTGCGTATCGGCCGCTACCGCGTCATATTCGACGAAGACCGCACCACGATTCTCGCGATCTACATCGGCAAGCGTGAAACGACGACCTATAGCAGGCCATAGGACAGGACATCATCATGAACGCCCCGCAAATCATCAAGACCTCAACCGGCGAAGAACTGGTCGTCATCCCGAGGGCCGACTACGAGGCATTGCTGCATGCCGCTGAAGAAGCCATGGATGCTGCGGATGTGGCGATCTACGATGAACGGAAGGCCGAGCTCAAAACGGAAAAGCCCCTGCCCGCTGCCGTGACCATGGATATCCTGCGGGGCTCGAGCCGGCTCAAGGCGCTGCGCAATTGGCGCAACCTGACCCAAGCCGATTTGGCGACTGCTATTGGTGTCAGCCAGGGTTTCCTGTCCGACCTCGAATCCAATCGTCGCAAACCATCGCCGCAGACCAGTGCCATGCTGGCAAAGACGCTGGATATCCCCGGCGAATGGATCGAAACCTAGAGCAATCCCGGGAAAAGTGTGAAACGGTTTTCCGTCCGGGAATTGCGTCAAACAAAGACTCTAGTATCTCGTCCTACGCCACCGGCCGGCCTTCGCTGGCTTCCAGGATGGCGAACCATTGCTGGCGGTCGAGGCTGATCTCCAACGCCTTGACCATGGCGGCCAGCCGTTCCGGCTTCATCGAACCCAGCACCGGCACCAATCGGGCCGGATGGCGCAATAGCCAGGCGATCGCGACGGCAGCCAGATCGCCGGCTCCGATCTCGGCGGCCACCGCAGCAAGCGCTGCCCGCACCCGCGCCTCGCGCCCCTCCTTGCCGGTGAACAGCGAGCCGCCCCCGAGCGGCGACCAGATCATCGGCGCATAGGCAAGGCGCTGCGCGTGGTCCAGGCTGCCGTCGGTCAATGCGGCCGTTTTCAGCACCGACATTTCGATCTGGTTGGTGGCGAGGGCGAACGGCAACCGTGAGGCCAGCAGATCGAACTGCGACGGCGTGAAGTTGGAGACGCCGACCGCCCTCACCTTGCCAGATGTGACCAGCTTGGCAAGAGCTGCCGCCGTCTCGTCGGCATCCGTCAGCGGGTCGGGCCGGTGCAGCAGCAACAGGTCGATATAGTCGGTGCCGAGATTGGCAAGCGACCGCTCCACCGACGCAACAATATGGCCGCCACCGGTATCGTAGTGCTTCAGCCGGTTGTCCGGCCGGTTTGGCGACTTCAGCATGATATCGCATTTCGAGATCAGCTCGATGCTGTCGCGCTTGCCTTCCCAGCGCGCCAATCCCGCACCGAAGGCCGCTTCCACCTCGTAGTTCCCATAGATGTCGGCATGATCGAAGCTGGTCAGGCCGAGATCGACGGCGGTGCCGATCAGCCGTGCGACCTGATCGGCATCCGGGCGGGCGGCGCTGTCGAGCAGACGCGAGGCGCCGAAGACCAACCGCGACAGCGACAGTCCGTCCCGAGTCAGCGCAATGCGGCTGTGACTCACACCTGCGCTCCATCTTCGGCGACGCCGGCGGTGACATTTGCGCGCGCCGCGGGCCTCGCCACCTTGGTGACGAAGACGATGACCGCCAGCGTCAGAAAACATGCGCCCACCAGATAGGGCGCACCGCCGAAGGTCACCGGCGCGCTTGGCCCGGTGAACCAGGAAAAGATCGCCGTATAGAGCAGCGGCGTGATGATCGAGGTGATCGAGAAGATCGAGGTCATCGCCCCCTGCAATTCGCCTTGCGCCGATGGCGGCACTTTGGCGGCGGCGAGGCTCCTCAGCGGTGGATCGGCCAGCGCTTCCAGACAGCCGACGACGATCACCGCATAGATCATCCAGCCTTGCGACGCGAAGGCATAGCCGAAGGCGCTGGCTGCCGTGAATGTCAGGCCGATGACCGCCGTCTTCCACTCGCCAAGCCTCGGGATCACGCGCGGCAGCACCGTCGCCATGACGATCGCACCGCACAGGCCGAAGGCGCCGAGCGAGAAGCCGATCTGCTGCTCGCTCCAGCCATAGCGATAGCTGGAGACGAACGACCAGACCGCCGGATACATCATGTGCCCGAGCGTCATCAGGAAGAAGACAAGCCCGATCCAGCCGATGCCTTGATATTGGCGCATCTGGAGCAGCGTGCCGACCGGGTTGGCGCGTTTCCACTCGAAGCGGCGGCGATGCTTGTCATCGAGCGTTTCCGGGAGGAAAAACAACGCAATGAGGAAATTCACGAAGGCGAGCCCGGCGGCGAAATAGAACGGCACGCGCGGCCCGAACGTACCGAGCAGCCCGCCGAGAACCGGCCCGATGACGAAGCCGACGCCAAACGCGATACCGAGCAGGCCGAAATTCTTTGCCCGGTTCTCATTATTCGAAATATCGGCGATGAAGGCTGAAGTCGTCGAATAGCTGGCGCCTGAAATGCCGGCCAGCACACGCCCGATGAACAGCATCGGGTAGGACCAGGCGACCGCGCAGATCAGATTGTCGATGGAGAAGGTCAGCACCGATGCGAGCAGGATCGGCCGCCGCCCGAACCGGTCGCTCAAGCCGCCCATGATCGGCGCGAAGACGAACTGCATCGCCGCATAGACGAAGAACAGCCAGCCGCCTTCGATCGCCGCGCCGCTGATGCTGACCCCGGTCAATTCCCTGAGATAGGCCGGCAGCACCGGCATGATCATGCCGAAGCCGATAATGTCGAGCAGCAGCGTGGTGAAGACGAGCGCAAGGCCCCGTCTGGCGGTTTTAGGGTCGATCATGCAGGATCAAGCTCCTCTGCTCGCCCTCAGGCGCAGGCGGACGCACTTATAGGCGAGCCCGCCGCAAGGAACAATGTGAGAACAGGCTGATTCTATTCATCCTGATACCCCCTGACGGCAGCATCGCCGGCAGGTGAAGCTCGAAAACGGTCTGTCAGATCGGCCCACTCAGCGTGTTGCACTCCGACAGCTTGCCGCTCTTGTAACCACGCGCCAGCCAGGTCTGCCGCTGCTGCGAGGTGCCGTGGTTGAAGCTTTCCGGCACAACATAGCCTTGCGTCTTCTTCTGCAGCGTGTCGTCGCCGATCTGCTTGGCGGCGTTCAGTGCGCTCTCGATGTCGCCCTGCTCCAATATGCCTTTCTGCCCGGTGTAATGCGCCCACACGCCGGCAAAGCAGTCGGCCTGAAGCTCGATTCGCACCGACATCTGGTTGGCTTCGACCTCGCCCATGCTTTGCCGCATCTGGTTGAACTTGGACATGATGCCGGTCAGGTTCTGCACGTGGTGGCCGACCTCATGCGCAATCACATAGGCGCGGGCGAATTCGCCCGAGGCGCCGAACTGCTGGTCGAGCTGCTGGAAGAAGGTCATGTCGAGATAGACCTTGTGGTCGCCGGGACAATAGAACGGTCCGGCCGCCGCGGAAGCGAAGCCGCAGGCCGAGCGGACCTGGCCGGAAAACAGCACCAGTTTCGGATCCTCGTAGGTTAGGCCCTGAGATTTGAAGATGCCGGACCAGGTGTCCTCGGTCTCGGCCAGCACGGTGGCCACGAACTGCTTCATCTCGTCATTGGCCGGTGTGGCACCGTTGTCCTGTCCGCTGTTGTCGGTGATCTGGCCGCCGCCGCCCGGCAGCAGGCCGCCGTCGCCGCCACCTAGGATCGTCGACGGATCGAAGCCGAAATACCATCCGGCCAGCACCACCAGGATGACGAGGAAGATGCTGCCGCCGCCACCGGTGCGGCCGCCGATCGGAATGCGGAACTGGCCACCGCCGCCGCCGAGTCCGCCACCGCCGCTGTCGCTGCGGTCGTCCTCGATATTGTCACTCTGACGACGGCCCTTCCAGAGCATGGCAACTCCTCGTGCAGCAACTTCCCCGTTGTTCCGGGGCAACAAACAATTATCCCAATGGTTGCGCCAAGTCACAGCATTTTTCGATGGCCTTTTTGGCCATACGGGTCGCCTTGCGGCCAAGCTCGTTGCGGCGAGCGGCTCGGCGTTGCAATCGTCCCCATGGCCGAGACTATCGAAGACCGTTAATGTCCGTTTCTCTGGGAAGCGAGGGGCGCTTGCGGACGATCGGCCAATTCCTGCTGTTGCTGACGGCATTGACTTGTTTCGGCATCGGGTCCGCCCGTGCCGCCACGCTCGATTCCAGCGTTGCCGTCACCGATCCCGCCACCTTGCAGGCGCTGGAGCGTGGTGGCCTGTCGATCAGCCGCCTGCTGGGCCCGGCACTCGGCCTCACCCGCGAGGTCGACAATCGCGGCCTGTTTTCGGTGCCGGCGCTGGCCACGGTGCGCGACACAGTCAAGCGGCAGATAGCCGACGAGCCGAAGACCAGCCCCGATCCCTATGTTGCTGCCATGGCGAAGTCGAAGGACACCAGCCAGAAATTCAATCCGAAATACATCGATGACGACGGCTCGACGCTGGACCTGACCGGCGTCGTCAACCGCATGGACCGCGGCTATCTCGGCCACACCGAATGCGGCGAAATCCGGCTGATCTACCGTTTCCACTATTCGGTCGCGGAAAAGCCTGTGAAGGGAAAGGCGGGCCAGCGCATTTCCTCGCGCCTGCCGCTGACCATGAGCCTGGTGTTCAACGCCAAACCCAGGCAGGCACAAGCGCGCGCCTCGAAGGACCTGCCAAGCGCCACTGACGTGTCCTGCGCCGATGTTGCCCAGCGCTGGCTGGCAGCTGGAAAAAAAGACCTGCCACCCGACCAGCTTGCCGCCTGGCTGCGCTCCGACGAAGGGCCGCTGTCAGGCACCATGCTGAATTCGTCGCAGATCATGCGGCTCGAACTCAACATGCAGGTGCTCAGGCTGTCGGCCTCGACGCGGCGCGATTTCGGCGGCCATGCCGAATATCTCCTGAAGATCTTCAAATGGGATCCGGCTGCGTCCAGCTTCTATGAAGCGAAGATGGAAAACCAGATCGACCGCGCCATTGTGCTGGCCGACAAGCCGTCCTTCGCCAAATGGCTGCTCACCGACCGCAACATCTACGACCTCGACCATGGCCGGCTGGTGATCGACGAAAAGTTCCTGGCCAGGAGCGCCGTCTCCGTCGCCCCCGGCGGTCTCAGCCGGTCGCAGAACAACATCGTCTACGGGCTGGTCGACGACGCGGACATCGACAAGGCGCTGAAGAACTATATCGCCAGGGGCAACACACTCTCGACCATCAAGTCGGTGGCCGGCTTCAACTTGCGGCTCAACGAGATGAGCTGCACCGGCTGCCATCAGACGCGTGGCATTGCCGGTTTCCACTACACCGGCGCAGATCCGGTGAGCGAGCCGCGCCGCAACGCCGTCTTCGTGCCGGGCTCGGCCGTGTTCTTCGCCGACCTGCCGCGCCGCCGCGCCATCGTCGAGCAGTTCGCCGCCGGCAGTCAGCTAGACTTTACGCGCAGCTTCGCCGCCCGTCCGGACGCCAGATATGCCGAGGCGCTGAAAGACACCGACCTCTACAATGGCTGGGGCTCGATCTGCTATCGCGGCGAGGATGCAAGTTTCAAGGACTGGAGCTGCGGTGCGGGCCTGCGCTGCGCCGGTGTCCACGAAAGCGCCTTCCATCCAGGCTTCGGCACCTGCGTCAGCGAAGCAGGCACGGTGGTCGGCGACCCCGTCGAGTTCGGCGAGATCAAGATGTCGAGCTGGGGCAGCGACCAGTATTGCCGCCTGTCGCCGGCCACCGCCAAGGCCTGCGCCATCGACTCCGCGAAGGACAAGAAGCCGCTGGTCAAACTCGCCGGCTATGGCGCCGCGCGCCAGCGCTACGACAATCCGCAGCAGAAGACCGGCGGCTTTCCCGGTGGCATGCTGCGCAAGGCAAGCTGCGACAAGCTTCCCGACGAAGCAACGTGCGGGCGTCTGGCCAAGACCGGCTTCAACGACTGCATCGCGTCGGGCAAGGACCACAAATTCTGCACGAAGGAATTTACCAAGACCGCCGGCCTACGAGCCTGCGACAAGGCGCATCCCTGCCGCGAGGACTACATCTGCACCGCAGGCTATGACGATCTGGCGGAAGCGAAAGCTGGCAAAGGCACCTGCATTCCGCCCTATTTCATCTTCCAGTTCCGCGTCGACGGCCACCCGCGCAGCTGGGTGCAGGACGTCCGCGAGTGAGGGAACGGTTTGTTGAAAGCGCCGCCACCACGTTCCGGCAGACGGCGTTCGCCCAGAACAGCTGACGTCAACCTGACAGACGTCTAATCTTCCTGCTTGGCGCCGGCGCTCTTGCCGTCGGAGCTCTTCGAACGTTCCTCGAAACGCGCCGCGCCCTTTTTCAGCGAATGGTGGGTTTCGGCCTCGGTTTTGCGCTCATCGCTTGCCGCCGCCTGTGTCAGTCCCTCGGCAGCCTGCTTGCCCTTTGCGGTCGGTGCCCGTTCAACGCCCATCGCTTCCTCCCTTGCCGCGACATCGCGCGGTGTCAGCAGCAACGTGCGTGGCGTACGGCGGTTCCGGCGGCTCAGGAAATCCAGCGGCGGGTTCGGCTCAACGCGTCGCCGTCATCGCCTTGCGAAACGCTTCCAGCGTCTCGACGCTGACATGGTGCTCGATGCCTTCGGCGTCGATGCGCGCCGTCTCGGCGCTGACACCGAGCGAGCGCAAAAAGGCTTCCACCGTCTGGTGGCGGATGCGGCTCTCCTCGGCGACCTTGCGGCCGGCATCGGTCAGGAAAACGCCGCGATAGGGCTTTCGCGACACCAGCCCGTCGGCGCACAGCCTGGTCAGCATCTTGGCCACCGTCGGCTGGGCAACGCCAAGGCGTGCGGCAATGTCGACCTGGCGCGCCTCGTTGCCGTCCTCGATCAGATCGGCGATCAGCTCGACATAATCCTCGACCAGCGCGCTGCGGCGCGCTTCGCGCTGCTGCCGGAATCCCTCCGAATGAATTTCGGCGTCGAGCAGCGGCTCACGCGGGACTGGTCTGTTCTTCGGCGCCAATATGCGCTCCTCCCGAGGCTATCACCCGTCCACGCTTTCATAGCACGGGCTCTGATTCTTCAGGGCGTTTATTTGCATTCCGCCACAGGTGCAACCAGCGCTTCCGATTGCCGTTTCACCCGATGACCGCCAGCCGCCTAAAAGCAACGACAATGAAATATAGCATATTGCATAATGTTGAGCCATGGCATAGCTTGAGGCAACATCGTCCAGTCTCGCGGAAAGCCCTCCTTCATGTCTGAAGCCGAAGCCACAGCCTCCCGTTCCTCATGGCGGTTCGCCAGGCCCGACGAGGACGAGCAGCCCAGCCTGCGCGAAGTCAATTCCACAATCGCCGTGCCAAGCTCGGGCGTCTGGTTCCGTCGCCTGTTCGCCTTCATGGGTCCCGGCTACATGGTCTCGGTCGGCTATATGGACCCGGGCAACTGGGCGACGGATCTCGCCGGCGGTGCGCAGTTCGGCTACACGCTGCTGTTCATCATCATGCTGTCCAACCTGATGGCGATCCTTTTGCAGGCGCTGGCGGCACGGCTCGGCATCGCCACCGGCCGCGACCTCGCCCAGGCCTGCCGCGCCTACTATCCCCGTCCAGTCAATTTCGTGCTGTGGATCGCCTGCGAACTGGCCATCATCGCCTGCGATCTGGCCGAAGTCATCGGCACGGCGATCGCGCTGCAACTTCTGTTCGGCATTCCGCTGATCGGCGGCGCCATGCTGACGGCGCTCGATGCCTTCCTCGTGCTGCTGTTGATGAACAAGGGCTTCCGCTATCTCGAAGCCTTCGTCATCGCGCTTTTGATCATCATCTTCAGCTGCTTCGCCATCCAGATCTTCGTCGCCGCCCCGCCGGCCGGCTCGATCCTGCATGCCATGTTCGTGCCGTCGTCGGAAATCGTCACCAATCCGGCGATGCTCTACATCGCCATCGGCATCATCGGCGCCACCGTCATGCCGCACAATCTCTATCTGCACTCTTCGATCGTGCAGACCCGCGCCTATGAACGCACCGACAAGGGCAAGCGCGATGCCATCAAATGGGCAACGACGGACTCGACCATCGCCCTGATGCTGGCGCTGTTCGTCAACGCCTCGATCCTCATCGTGTCGGCGGTCGCCTTCCATAACACCGGCCATCAGGACGTTGCCGAGATCGGCCAAGCCTTCGAGCTGCTGTCGCCGCTGCTCGGCCTCGGCATCGCCTCGATCCTGTTCGCGGTGGCGCTGCTGGCTTCCGGCCTCAACTCCACGGTGACGGCGACGCTTGCTGGCCAGATCATCATGGAAGGCTTTCTGCGCCTGCGCATCCCCAACTGGGCACGTCGGCTTCTGACGCGCGGCCTCGCCATCATCCCGGTGGTGGTCGTCACCGCGCTCTATGGCGAAAAGGGCACCGGCCAGCTGCTGGTGTTCAGCCAGGTGATCCTGTCGATGCAGTTGCCTTTCGCAGTCGTCCCGCTGGTGCAATTCGTCTCCGACAAGAAGAAGATGGGCAATCTCGCCATTCCGCGCGGCGTCGCCGCCCTTGCCTGGGTGGTCGCCGCAGTCATCCTGGGGCTCAACTTCAAGCTGCTCTACGACACCCTGTTCGGGATCGGCTAAGCTCCGCCTCGCCGGGAAATCGACTACCCTCTGCGCAGAGGGTAGCCTCGCGACAAATTGGCAATCCGCGCTATGTTGTCCCGCAGCATGGCCCGGATCGAAGACATCAGGAAATTCTACGCGCGGCTGCTGGTCGCCAATGCCGGCTCGCCCGACCCACGCCTGGAAGCGGCTTTCGCCGAGGTGCCACGCGAAGCGTTTCTCGGTCCCGGGCCGTGGACGGTCATCGCCGGCAACGGCAAGGTCACGACGCCGAGCGCCGACCCGGCTCATATCTATCAGAACGTGCTGGTGACGCTCGACGACGACAAGGGCATCAACAATGGCGAGCCCTTCCTGCACGCCATGTGGATCGGAAAGCTTGCGCCTAAACCTGGTGAGGCCGTCACTCATATCGGCGCCGGCACCGGCTACTACACCGCCGTGCTGGCCAGGCTGGTTTTACCAGGCGGCACCGTCACCGGCTTCGAACTCGACGAAAAACTGGCCGATCTGGCGCGCAAAAATCTCGAAGCATATGGCAATGCAACGGTCGTCCATGGCGATGCGGTGACGACGCCCCTGCCGCCATCCGACATCATCTATGTCAATGCTGGCGTCGCAGCGCCACCAGCAGGGTGGCTGAAGGCGCTGCGACCTGGCGGCCGCATGATCTTCCCCTGGCGCCCGGCCGAGCGCGTCCCACTGGCGGTGATGGTGATCCGCACGCAAAAAGGCTTCGCCTGCGATCCGTTCATGCGATCGTGGTTCATTCCCTGTGTCGGCGCCTCGCTCGCAGACTCAGCGTCGAGGATCCCGACGCGCGAGCAGGCCGCGCGCAGCCGCTCGATCTGGCTGGTCCAGGACAGGGCACCGGACGACACCGCCACCGCCATATCGGGCGATGTCTGGTTCTCGTCGGAAGATCTCCACCCCGGGCCTCGCAAATGATGGTGGTTTGCCAAAATTTCATATGTCCTGTCGGACCGGTGGCTCGTCGCCCGTCCTTGGGCTGAAGTCCGGCCACGACGGCGTGGATCGAAGAACGGGAGCATTGGAATGAGAAAGATCATCTCTGCGACATTCGTCAGCCTTGACGGCGTCATGCAGGCACCCGGCGGCCCGGAAGAGGATCCGGCCGGCGGCTTCAAGTTCGGCGGCTGGACCTTCCATTACGTTGACGAGGCGGGGGCCGCGGCGATGGATGAACTGTTCTCCAAGCCTTTCGCCCTGCTGCTCGGCCGCAGAACCTACGACATCTTCGCCGCCTACTGGCCGTATCAGAAAGATCCGATCGCGGATGCCTTCAACCCCGCGACCAAATATGTGGCGACGCATCGGCCTGACACCCTCACCTGGCAGAACACGCAAGCGCTCGGAGCCGATATCATCGCGACGTTGCGCCGCCTCAAGCAGGAGGATGGGCCGGACCTGCTCATCCAGGGATCTGGCGATCTGATCCAGACTTTGCTCGCCAACGGGCTGATCGACGAAATTCGGCTGATGATCTTCCCGCTATTGCTGGGCAAGGGCAAGCGGCTGTTCGGCGACAGCGCGATGCCGGCCGCCTTCAAGCTCATCAAGTCGCAGGCAACCAGCACCGGCGTCATCATGGCGACCTACGAACGATCGGGCGAGATCAAGGTTGGGTCGTTTGTCACAGGGGAGCCGTCCGACGCCGAGCTCGAACGGCGCAAGAACTGGAAGTAGCAGGACGGCCTTTGCACCCTTTCCTCTCCCCCGATCGACGGGGTAGAGGAACCCAAGTTCTGAGAAGTCTCTCAAGCCGCCACCGGCCGTCGTGCCAGCCCATCGCGGATATGGCGTGCGAATTCCTGCGCCGCCGGCCCTACCCCATGCCTCGGCAGATGCAGGTTGATGGCAAAATTCGGCAGTGGCGGCAGGCCGGACTCCGGTGGCAATATGTCGAGATCCGCCGGAACCGTGGAGGCTAGCCAGGCGGTGACGGCGAGGTCGGAGCGCACCGTCGCCGTCGTCGCGTCGATGTTGCCGTTTTCGAACACGGTGCGCCACTCCAGCCCATGCTCACCGAGCGCCGCCAGCACCGCCGGGCGGAAGGCGCAGGTGTCGGCGACGATCGACACCGGCAGCGGCCGCTTGGCGCGGGCAACGCCGCCCTTGGCGCCGACCCAGACCAGCCGGTCGATGGCAAGGCACTCGCCCGCCGACGGGCCGACGCGTTCCTCGATCACCGCAAGGTCGATGGTCCCGGCCGCAAGGGCAGCAGCCAATTCCGGCGACGAGGCGCAGACCAGCGATATCTCAACCTGCGGATAGGTCTCGGCATAGGTCTTCAGCACCGGCGCCAGCAAGGTGCCGACAAGGTCGTAGGGCACGCCGAGCCGCACCTGGCCGGCCACCGGTGTCCCAGCCATCTCCGCCCAGATCTCGTCATTCAAGGCCAGCAACCGCTTGCCCCTGCCGAACAGCTGTTCACCGGCGCGCGTCAGCCGCAAGCCGCGCCGGTCGCGCTCGAAGAGGCTGGAGCCGAGCGCCTCCTCCAGCCGCTTGACCTGCTGGCTGACAGCACCTTGCGTCAGGTGCAGCGCATTGGCCGCCGCCGTCATGCTGGCCTTGTCGGCGACGGTGATGAAGGTGCGGATCAGCGCCATGTCGAGATTTCGGATCATGGCTGGCATTATCCATCCTAATGCCGACCATGGCAAACATTGCATTTACTGAAGTTCGCGCGCAGCTACGATCGCAGCCCTGACAGAGGACGCCGCATGCTCGAGCCCATTCTCCCGCTCATCCTGTTTGCCATCGTCGCCACCACCACGCCCGGCATCGCCACAACCCTGTCTACGGCGTCCGGCGCCCAGTTCGGGTTTCGCCGTTCCGTGCCTCTGCTGGTCGGCAGCGCCGCCGGCCTCGCCACGGTGACGGGTGCCGCCGCCGCCGGGCTCGCCGGTCTGCTGCTTGCCATGCCTTCGCTGCAACTGGCCATGAAGGTCATCGGCTCGCTCTATCTCCTCTGGCTGGCGATCAAGATCGGCCGCAGCGGACCGCCCAATCTGGATGTGAGCATGGCCAGGCCGAACAGCTTTCTCGGCGGCGCCGGCATTCAATGGATGAACCCGAAGGGCTGGGCGATGGGGCTGGGCGCCGCGGCCTCGTTCGCGGCGCTGGCCAGCGGGCCGATGCAGCTCGCGCTGCTGCTCGGCGCCACTTTCGGCCTCGCGGCGGCCGCCTCGCTGTCGCTGTGGTGCGTGGCCGGAATGGTGCTGGCGCGGCTGCTCAAGACCGAATGGCAATGGCGCGCGCTCAACATCGTGCTGGCGCTGGTGCTGGCCGCCTCGATCATTCCGATGTGGCGGACGGCGTAAAGCGCGGCCTTGCAGAACCTGGGTTCCTCGCCCCCGCAACGCGGGGGAGAGGTGGCCGCGAAGCGGTCGGAGAGGGGGCATCGTAGGGCGGATACTTCTTGAAACTTGATCTCCGTCGAGCCAGTCCCCCTCTCCGTCTCGGCTTCGCCGAGCCACCTCTCCCCCACATTCGTGGGGGCGAGGAACCCAGTTTCTGCTATCGGCCTCGAAACCCTCAAGCCGCGTAGCGGGCCGCCGGCTTGTCGGCGTGCAGGCTGCCGTAGAAGGCCTGCCGGGCACCGAGGAAAATGTCCAGCTTGGCCGGCTCGGCGAGCGCCGGCACGGTGACGGCTTCACCCCTGGCAAGGCCGACAAGGGCCGCATCGACCATATCGTCGGCCGTCATGATGATTTCCTTCGGAAGCTGGTCGATATCGCTGCCGGCAAGCTCCCAGAAATCGGTCCGTGTCGCGCCCGGCAGCACCACCTGCACCTTCACCTCCGTACCCGCGACCTCGCGGTGCAGAGCCTCGGTGAAGTTGACGACATAGGCCTTGGTGCCGCTGTAGATGCCGCCGAACGAGGTCTCATAGGCGAGCACCGAGGCGATGTTGACGACCGCACCTCGGTTGCGCGCCAAAAACCCCGGCAGCACGGCACGGGTCAGCCGCGTCAGGGCGATGACATTGACCTTGATCATGCGTTCGGCAGCGTCCGCATCGGCGGTTGCCACCACGGACTGGCCGCCAAGGCCGGCATTGTTGACCAGCAGCGTCACGCTGTCGTCGCTGGCGATCGCCTGCTCGACGCGGCGGACGTCGTCGTCGTTGGAGAGGTCGGCGCTGATCACGCTGACCTTGCGGCTATAGGTCTGGCGCAGCTTCCCGGCCAGTTCCTCCAGCCGGTCGGCGCGCCGCGCCACCAGCACCAGATCGTAGCCCTGCCCCGCCAGCCGGTCGGCATAGACCGCGCCGATGCCCGACGAAGCACCGGTGACGACCGCCGTGCCCTTGTTGCCCTGTCCACTCATTGTCCTGTTCCTTCTTCGACTGATCTGGTTCGCTTCGACTGATCCGGCGCCGTGGCATCTGCCGCGCTGCCGGAAAGCCGCTTGATTTGATTTAGTGGCATATGCCACTAATCGTGAAGTAGGCATATGCCACTATCTTGTCAATGATACGGACGAGGATTATTTGAGGGTAGCAGCCGGGCCTCATTCGCCGGCGCCAAGGACCATCATGTCAAAGGACAGCTTGCCCGGCCTCACGCTCTGCAACAACGCCGCGCTGCGCCGTGCGGCGCGCAAGCTCGGCAAGTTTTATGATGATGTGGTGGAGCCGTCAGGCCTCAAGGCGACGCAGCAGGGCCTGCTCTACCAGATCCATATCGGCGCCGAGCCGGCGATGGGGGCTATCGCCACGTCGCTGATCATGGACCTGTCGGCGCTCGGCCATACGCTGAAACCACTGATCCGCGACGGCTATGTCGAGACTTTCGCCGATCCGGAGGACCGCCGCGTCAAGCGTGTGCGGCTGACGCCGCAAGGGTTGGCCAAGCTCGAGGCAGCGATGAAGCTGTGGCAAATCGCCCAGCAGCGTTGCGAGGATGTCGTCGGCAGGGACAAGGCTGAAAAGCTGCGCGCGGCGCTGGATGACATCGCCGCGCTGGATTTTGATCTGCCCCCGGCCAGCTGAGCCGGCCGACGGCTTTCAAAGAGATTACTCGGCAGGCATCTCTACAGGCCGAGCCGCCCGGCGGCCGGCCACCACGATGCCAAGCCCGACGATCGGGAAGATCGCGGCGATCAGGCCGAGATCGGCCGGCGCGCCGTAGCGCAGCACGGCACCGCCCACCACCGCGCCGAGTGCGACGCCCAGATAGAGCGCCGAGGCATTGAGCGACAGCACGATCGGGGCGGCATCGGGCGCCAGCTTGATGATGCGGCTGGCCTGCGCCGGCGGGAAGGCCCAGCCGACGATGCCCCACGGCACCATCATCGCCATCAGCGCCGGTCCGGCAATATGCGGCGGCAGAAAGGTCGGGATGACCGACAGCAGGACCAGCATGCCGGCGCTCAGCGCCAACGACCAGCCGACGGTGCGGGTCGCGCCGAACCGGTCGGCGGCCTGGCCGCCGCCAATGTTGCCGATGACGGCGCCGACGCCGAAGGCGAGCAGCATGCCGGGCAGCGCGATCTGGCTGAGACCGCCGCCCTCGATGGCAAGCGGCGCGACATAGGCAAAGACGGTGAAGGCGCCGATCAGCGCCAGCACCGTCGTCAACAGGATCGGCATCACGCCGGGACGCAGCGCTGCCGCCAGCCTGCGCTTCAAGGGCAGCCTGGTGCCAACGATGCCCCGCGGCAGCCGGTACCACAGGATCGCGCCTGCAAGCGCGCCAAGGCCGGCGATGGCAAAAAAGGTGCCGCGCCAGCCGGCAACGGTGGCAACGAGCGCGCCCAGTGGCGCACCCAGTGCAACGGCCACCGTGGTTCCGCCGACGACGACGGCGATGGCACGCGCCCGGTGATGGTCATCGACCAGCGCCACCGCGGTGCCTTGCGCGGTTGCGGCGAACAGGCCCGACGACAGCGCCATGACGATGCGCGCGATCAGCAGCAGTTCGAAGGAGGAACTCAAGGCAGCGGCGATGTTGCCGAGCACGAAGAACACCAGCGTCCACAGGATGACGCGGCGCCGGTCCCATTCGCCTGTCAGCGTCGCCAGGATCGGCGTGCCGATCGCATAGGCGAGCGCAAAGGCGGTGATCAGCGTGCCGGCCAGCGGAATGGAGATGCCGGCATCCGCCGCGATGTCGGGCAGAAGGCTGGAGATGACGAAGCCTTCGGTCGAGATCGTAAACGATCCGAGCGCTAGCCAGAAAAGGCGCTTGTCCATGGCGGGATGTCCTTAGTTCAAAAGTTATTGAACAATTGGACATAATAGGGCATCATGTCAATGAAGCCAGGGAAAAATAGCTGAACCTTCCTGACAGCCCTGTGTCAGCACAGGTCGGCGCGAGACGGAGAAAGGCCGCGTGCGGGCCAACAATGATGGATGCGTTGAAATCGGACCCGACTGTGCTTAGTTTCGAGCCATGACCTTGCCACACCCCAATACGGACCAGATCAGCCTGCCGATCGTGCTTGGCGTGCTCGGCGATCCGACCCGGCTCGCCATCGTGCGCTATCTCGCCAGCAAGCAAGGCGTGCCGCTGAACTGCAGCCAGTTCCTGGATTTCGGCTCGAAGACCAATCTGAGCTACCACCTCGCCAAACTGCGCGAGGCCGGCGTCACCCGTGCCGAGGTGGTCGGCACCAACCGCATGATCACACTGCGCCGCGCCGATCTCGACGCCCGCTTCCCCGGCCTGCTCGACAGCGTCATCGCCGCCGCCGGCGACGATCCGGCAGTGCCGGCGGTCGGCGGCCACGACATCGAAGTGCACGCGTAGGCTGTTTCCTCGCACGACGAAACGCAGAGCTCGCATATGAATTCTTACGAAGATGGCCCCCACTCCGTCGAGCTTCTATCGTCGACGGAGGAGAGGGAAGGCGCGACTTCGCCAACCTTGGCTCCCTTCCTCTCCCTCCGGAGGGGGGAGAGCGACGGGGGAGAGGAAAGGCGCGAGTCAGGTGGGGTACATCGTAGAGCAGAAGCCTCGGCTTCCCATATGCGATAGCCCTGCCGTAAAACGGGGCCGCCAACCCACGGAGCCTCCCCCTATGCGCATTGCCGTACTGGCCGATATCCACGGCAACGTCCTGGCACTCGACGCTGTGCTCGATGATCTGCGCCGGCGCGGCGGCGCCGACCTGACCGTCAACCTGGGTGACAGCGTTTCCGGCCCGCTCTGGCCGCGCGAGACGTTTGCGCGGTTGGAGGCGCTGAACCTGCCGACAGTGCGCGGCAACCACGACCGCCGTGTCGCCGCCGACCCCGCTGATGACACCATGTGGCCCTCCGACGCCTATGCGCAGGAGCGGCTGACCGAGACGCAGCGCCAGATGCTTTTCGCCCAGCCGCTGACGCTGGAGATCGCACCCGGAATCATCGCTTTCCACGCCCGTCCCGACCATGACGAGAAATATCTCGCCGATACCATCGTCAATGGCCAGCTGGTGCGTGCGCCGCTGACGGCGATCCGGCGGCGGCTGAAGGCGCTCGACCCGGCTTGCCGCATCGCGCTGTGCGGCCACAGCCACCGCGCGGAACTGATCCGCGTCCCCGATGGTCCCGTCATTTTCAACCCGGGCAGCATCGGCTGCCCCGCCTATGACGATTCCACACCGCCGGCGCATGTCTCCGAGCAGGGCTCGCCGCATGCGCGCTACGGCATCGTCACCTTGGGCAGCAACGGCCAGTCCGACCGCTTCGAGGCCATCGCCGTCGACTACGACCACGAGGCGGCCGCCAGGCAAGCCGAACAGGCGGGCCGGCCGGAATGGGCTCACGCGCTCAGAACAGGGTTCATGCCCCTGCCCGGCTGAACGCTCTTGCGTTCATGCCCGGCTGAGTAGGCTCACGGCCTGGCGGGCCGGGTTGGGACCGGCGGAACGGCGAGCCGAATTTTCGGGCTTACATGGCGCCGCGGCGTCCCTTATAAAACCGGCCGGGCTTGCGGCGGGCTCGATCCGCCGCGGCATGATGTCAGCGCACGGCCAAACGATGAGGCGCACAGTTACGCTCCGAACAACCCTGCATGCGCTGATTGCTGCTCCGCTGTTGATGACGGCGTGGCCGGTGATTGCCCCCGCTATGGCTGAAGAGATGGCCCAAGAGGCGCCGGACCTCGTCATCTCCGTCGTCACCGGCCTGGCGCCGGACGACCTTCTCAAGGTCCGCACCACCGCATCGCCGGTCGCCACGGTCGAGGCGCGGCTGAGCAGCGGCGACATGGTCACCAATCTCGGCTGCAACGACATCAACGGCTACAAATGGTGCAAGATCGAGAGCACGGGCAAGGAGAAGCTGAGCGGCTGGGCGCCGGCGCGCTATCTCATTCCCCTCAATCCGGCCCCCTATGTCGAAGGCGAGACAAGACCGGCCGATGCGCCGGTGGTTGCCTCCACCGGCAGCGCCAATGAGGCCGGGCAGGCCTCGGCGCCGGATCAATCGCAGGCCACCGATAGGGCGCCGGTCGCACCGCCCGACCTGACAGCGCGGCTTGGCGGCGCCGGTCCGGCAGTCGAAAGCACGCCAAAATCCGCCGCCGAAATCGGCCGCGCCGCGATGCAGGATGCGTACGTACTGGCGCTGGCGGCGCCTGACGTCCCGCTTGATTCCGTTCCGACGCCGGCTTCTGGCCCCGAGATTCCCTGCGCCCGCTATGTCGGCCAGCCAATGGAGCGCTGCAAGGTCAGCGTGGTGCACACCGCCGACAAGGCGAACATCACTGTGACCTGGCCCGATGGCGGCACGCGCATCATCTCCTTCCGTGCCGGCCAGCCGGCCGGTTCCGACGCGGACGGCAATTTCCGCTTCACTCGGGAGGGCAGCCTCAACATGATACGCATCGGCGAGGCCGAGCGGTTTGAGATTACGGATCAGCTGGCGCTGGGGAATTAGAATTTAAGGGAGTAAGGGAGTAGGGGAATAAGGGAGTATGTTTGGAATTCCCTCGAACCCACCCTATTCCCCTATTCCCCTATTCCCCTATTCCCCTA
>NZ_RZRV01000041.1:0-56447 GCF_004023085.1 Mesorhizobium sp. M7A.F.Ca.US.010.02.1.1
GATAAATCGGCTGTATGTCCTATGCGACCTGGCATCTCAAAACACGAACAGGATGGAAACGAATCTCCATCCTGTTCGATAGGTCTTACCAGATCCTCATCCAGCCCAACTTAAGTGAACTGCATTACGCCCCTCGGCGGGCTTTTTCTTGTCAGCCGCCACTTTTTTCGGTGTCCGTAAATCTCGCGCCAATCCCTAGAGTTTCGAGATTCGTGGTTAAGCAACAGGGTTAAACGCCCTTTAACCTTTGCAATTCATTATCCACGACTGAAAGCCAATCGCATTTCGGGCGGGTTCGCCGTTCCGAGCTTCTCAGGGGTGACAAGCATGTTCAAGACAGCACGAAAGGCCCTGCTCGCCTTACTGTTCGCGGGCCTGGCAGGACCGTTGTTCGCAGCCGACCTGCCGGAACCGATGGTTGAAGAGGCTCCGCCTCAGGCCGTCTACGAACAGCCGGTCGAGGTCGGCGGCTGGTATATCCGTGGCGATATCGGCTATCATAAGTCGAAGGTAGGTGACATTGACTACATCACTTACGGAGCCGAGCCTTGCCCTTGCGGACCTCCTGTCGGAGTCGCCGGCAGCAAGTCCTTCGACTACGGCAAGCTCAAGGGCGGCTTCTCGCTCGGCGCCGGCATCGGCTACAAGATCAACGACCACTTCCGGACCGATCTGACCGCCGACTACTGGTTCAAATCGAACTTCAACGGCGGCACCTCGGATGCCACCACGACCTCGACCGAAGTGTCGAAGATGAGCGCCCTGCTGCTGCTCGCCAATGCCTATGTCGATATCGGCACCTGGCACGGCATCACGCCCTATGTCGGCGCCGGTATCGGCGGTGCCCGGGTCAAGTGGGATACCGTCTATGACCCGAACACCACTGAGACCAATCCCGGATCATCCAACTGGCGCTTCGCTTACGCGGTCATGGCCGGCGCCTCGTACTGCCTGACCGACAAGGTCATCCTCGACGCCGGCTACCGCTTCTCCCATATCCAGGGCGGCCGCATGTTCGAATTTGATACGAGCAGCGCGGGGCCGGGCTTCGATCACGGCTTCAATACCCACGAAGTGCGCGGTGGCCTGCGCTATCAGTTCGGCGGCAGCAACGGTTGCGCCGCGCCGGTCGTCGCCTACCAGCCCGAACCCGAGCCGATCTACACCAAGTAACGCCATCTACATCACTTGAATTCTTCATCACTTGAATTCTTCGAAAACCGTCCGGCCTCAAGCCGGGCGGTTTTTCGTTTGGCCGCCTAGAATCAACAGCGGAAATGAATCCGCTAACGCTCTGTTAGCCTTAACCGGCACTTAACCACTATGGTTAACAATGCTCCTTGAAACGATGGCTGCCGCTGCGATTGCGGGCTGCGCCAAATTCGGGAGTCGGGGACCATGAAACTTACATCGCGTATGGCGCTGGCGCTCGGTGCACTAGCCCTCCTGCCGCTGACGCCGGTGCACGCGGCCGATTATGACCCGCCGATCTATGTCGACCAGGCGCCCGACTATGTCCCGGTCGAGGTCGGTTCCGGCTGGTACCTGCGCGGCGACGTCTCCTATCTGGCGCAGAAGAGCTTCAAAAATGAGGATTTCGCCTTCACACCTTCGCCACCTGCAAGCTTCAGCGACAAAGAAGATCCGATCTTTGCCAGCATCGGCTTCGGCTACCATTTCAACGACTATCTGCGCGCCGACCTCAATCTCGGCTATCTGCCTGGCAACGAGATCGGCGTCGGCTATGACGATTCAGCGACTGCGGCAGAGCCGACCGTGGCGTCGGCATCCCTGAAGAACTACGCCTTGTCGGGCATACTCAACGGCTATGTCGATCTTGGCACCTATGTCGGCATCACACCCTATCTCGGCGCCGGTATCGGGGTCGTCCGCAGCAAGCGCAGCCTGTCGGCAAGCTATTTCACCGACAATGGCGACGACACGGACGATTTCGCCGTAAGTGACAGCAAGACCCAGTACTCGCTGGCCTACACGCTGAATGCGGGCCTCGCCTATCAGGTATCGAAGAACGTTTCCGTCGACCTGGGCTATCAGTATTTCTCCGCCCCGGACGCTGAATATGTGACGGCTGAGAGCCTGACCTCCTATCCGGTCAAAAAAGGTATCAGCAACCATCAGGTCAAGCTCGGGCTGCGCTACGATCTCTGGTAGGCGCGGCGAGCACGAGGTTCAGGACGGCGGATCTTCGGGGTCCGCCGTTTGCGTTTGAAGTCACGACATCCCGATCAGGGATCGCCGGTATCCCGGCAGCGACAAAAACTTTCCTCTTGACGCCCGAAGCCTGAACGCATATCGCCGTCCGTGGGCCACCCCTCCCCAACGAGGGGCCACTATCTGGAAGGATAGACCACGATGACGACGCATACGAAGCCCGGACTCCGTCCGGAAAACCCCAATTTTTCCTCAGGTCCCTGCGCGAAACGTCCCGGCTGGTCGGTCGAGGCGCTGAACAATGCCGCGCTCGGCCGTTCCCACCGCGCCAAGATCGGCAAGACCAAGCTCGAACAGGCGATCGAGCTGACGCGGGAGATTCTCCAGGTCCCGGCGGGTTACCGCATCGGCATCGTGCCGGCGTCGGACACCGGCGCCGTCGAGATGGCGCTGTGGTCGCTGCTCGGCGAGCGCGGCGTCGACATGGTCGCCTGGGAGAGCTTTGGCTCCGGCTGGGTCACCGACGTGGTCAAGCAGTTGAAGCTCGCCGACGTGCGCAAGATCGAAGCCCGCTACGGCGAACTGCCTGATCTTACCAGGATCGATTTCGACCGCGATGTGGTCTTCACCTGGAACGGCACCACGTCGGGCGTGCGCGTGCCGAACGGCGATTTCATTCCCGCAGACCGCAAGGGCCTGACCGTCTGCGATGCGACTTCCGCCGCATTCGCGCAGAGGCTCGACTTCGAAAAGCTCGATGTCGTCACGTTCTCCTGGCAGAAGGTGCTGGGCGGCGAGGGCGCTCACGGCATGCTGATCCTGTCGCCTCGCGCCGTCGAGCGGCTGGAGACCTACAAGCCTTCATGGCCGCTGCCGAAAATCTTCCGCCTGACCTCGGGCGGCAAGCTGATCGAAGGCATCTTCAAGGGCGAGACCATCAACACCCCCTCGATGCTGTGCGTCGAGGATTACCTCGATGCGCTCAACTGGGCGAAGTCGACCGGCGGCCTCGACGCGCTGATCGCCAGGGCGGATGCCAATGCGGCCGTCCTCGATCGCTTTGTCGGCAAATCCTCCTGGCTCGGTCATCTCGCCGTCCAGCCGGCGACACGGTCGAACACGTCCGTCTGCCTGTCCTTCACCGACCCGGACGTGTCCGCGCTCGACGCCGACGGGCAGGCGGCTTTCGCCAAGGGGCTGGTGTCGGTGCTCGACAAGGAAGGCGTCGCCTACGATATCGGTGCCTATCGCGACGCACCGCCCGGCCTGCGCATCTGGTGCGGCGCGACGGTCGAGACGTCGGATCTCGAGGCGCTGCTGCCCTGGCTCGACTGGGCCTTCGCCGCGCAGAAGGCGTCGCTCAAAGCGGCGGCCTGAGATCATTCGCGGCGGCCTCCGGGCCGCCCATTCCTATCAGGATCAAATCCATTTCAAGGAGGCCGCCATGGCGCCCCGCGTTCTCGTCTCAGACAAACTCTCCCCCACCGCCGTGCAGATATTCAAGGATCGTGGCGTCGAGGTCGACTATCTGCCCGATCTGGGCAAGGACAAGGAAAAGCTCGCCGAAGTGATCGGCCAGTATGATGGCCTCGCCATCCGCTCGGCGACCAAGGTCACCGAAAAGCTGATCAACGCCGCTACCAATCTCAAAGTCATCGGCCGCGCCGGCATCGGCGTCGACAATGTCGATATCCCGGCGGCAAGCCGCAAGGGCATTATCGTGATGAACACGCCCTTCGGCAACTCGATCACCACAGCCGAACATGCGGTGGCGATGATCTTTGCGCTGGCGCGCCAGATCCCTGAAGCCAACGCCTCGACCCATGCCGGCAAATGGGAAAAGAACCGCTTCATGGGCGTTGAGATCACCGGCAAGACGCTGGGCGTCATCGGCTGCGGCAACATCGGTTCGATCGTCGCGACACGCGGCGTTGGCCTCAAGATGCACGTCATCGCCTTCGATCCGTTCCTGTCGGACAGCCGTGCCGAGGAGCTTGGCGTCGACAAGGTCGAACTCGACGAACTGTTCGCCCGCGCCGATTTCATCACCCTGCACACGCCGCTGACCGACAAGACGCGCAACATCATCGATGCCGCGGCGATCGCCAAGATGAAGAAGGGCGTGCGCATCATCAATTGCGCACGCGGCGGTCTGATCGTCGAGGCCGACCTGATCGCGGCGCTGAAAAGCGGCAAGGTGGCCGGCGCCGGCGTCGACGTCTTCGAGGTCGAACCGGCCGAGAACAACGAACTGTTCGGCATGGAGAATGTGGTGGCGACGCCGCATCTCGGCGCCTCGACGACGGAGGCCCAGGAGAATGTCGCGCTGCAGGTTGCCGAGCAGATGGCCGACTATCTGATCAAGGGCGCTGTCTCCAACGCCATCAACATGCCGTCGATCACCGCCGAGGAGGCGCCGCGGCTGAAGCCCTTCGTCAAGCTTGCCGAAGTGCTCGGCGCCTTCGTCGGCCAGGTCACCGAGGATCCGATCAAGGAGGTCGAGATCCTGTTCGACGGCTCCACCGCGACGATGAACACGCGCGCGCTGATCAGCGCCGCACTTGCCGGGCTGATCCGGCCTCAGGTCTCGGACGTCAACATGGTGTCGGCGCCGATCATGGTGAAGGAGCGCGGCATCATTGTCGCCGAGGTCAAGCGCGACAAATCGGGCGTGTTCGACGGCTATATCAAGCTGACCGTGAAGACCGAGCACATGACGCGCTCGATCGCCGGCACATGCTTCTCGGATGGCAAGCCACGCTTCATCCAGATCAAGGGCATCAACCTCGATGCCGAGGTCGGCCAGCACATGCTCTACACCACCAATGCCGACGCGCCGGGCATTATCGGGCTGCTCGGCACTGTCTGCGGCGAGAATGGCGTCAACATCGCCAACTTCCAGCTCGGCCGCAACCGGCCGGGCGGCGATGCCATAGCGCTGCTCTATCTCGACGCGCCGTTCCCGGAAGCCGTGCTGGAAAAGGTCAAGGCGCATAAGTCGATCGACTCGGCCAAGCGGCTGCAGTTCGACGTCAACGCGATGTGATCGAGGACAGGCGGTCGCCCACCCCCTCGTTTGATGCCGGCCGCCGCGGCGGCCGGTTCAGGTCAACTCGTCCGAGCCATCGGAGACAGCCACGCGATGTCGGTAGACCAGTTCCCAACCCTTCCAGCCCGTAAACAGCAGGATGAGAACCACGATCAGCGATAGGACGAAGCCGGTTGGCATCACGGCCGCCGCTCCGTCGGCATACCGCGAGTACCAGTTGTAAAGCTCGATCAACACGACGAGTACATTGCCGCCGGCATGAAGCCATGCCGTCGTGAGATTGCGGATCTGAACATCGCCGAGAACATCCGTCAGGCCAGCAAGCGCAGCCAGGGCTGCCATGATCAGGCCTGCGCCGAGAAGCCAAAGCGACCCGGTGACCCATCCGGGATCGGCTGTTCGCCAGAAGATAAGATCGCAAACGAAGGTGCCGACGAAAAAAGCAATCGGAAACGGAATCAGCATGGGATGGATAGGGTGACCAGCGATGCTTGCCGTGCTGCGAGGGTTGTGGCTCATCATGTCGCCTCCCTGCCGTTCAAACTCCGCTGGAGGTGAAATGTTCCAAGTGGGGACGCGGCAGGGTTTATGCCGCTGTTTCCGGGCCAATGGCTAAATCCATGCTGTTCGCGTGAATCACTGCAACGGGGAGAGCGTCAGCCGCCACATGTCATCCGCGGTGGTCCGCCAACGCCATCTTGCGCCCGCTGTATTCGGCAAGCCCGATGCCGCCCAGCACGAGCACCAAAGCCAATGCCTGATAGAGGTGGAACGTCTCGCCGACGATCAGCACCGAAAGCAGCGTGCCGAAGATCGGCACCAGATTGATGAACAGGCCGGCGCGGTTGGCGCCGATCAGTTCGTTGCCTCTGATGTAGAAGATCTGCGAAACGACGGAGGCGCCGATCGCCGTATAGACGATGACGGTCCAGCCGCGCGCGTCGGGCATGATGACCTTGCCGGCGACGACCTCCCACAGGAAGAACGGCAGCGAAGTGACGAGTGCCGCAACCGACAGGGCCAGCATCAGGCTTTGCCAATGCATCACCGGTTTCAACCGCAGTCCGACCGAATAGCCGCTGTAGAGAAACACGGCGACCAGCATGATGGCGTCGCCGAAATTGAGTTCCAGCGTCAACAGCCGGCGCGGGTCGCCATGGCAGGCGGTGAGGATCACGCCGGCGATGGTCAGCACGACGCCGACAATCTGAGCCCAGTTCACGCGCAGGCGGAAGAAGACGAAATTGGCAGTCATGATCAGGATCGGCATCGCCGCCTGTTCGATCGAGACATTGATCGCTGTCGTGTAGTTGAGCGCCGTGTAGAAGATGGTGTTGAACAGGGTGAAGCCGCTGGCGCCGAGGGCGACCAGCACGAACCAGTGCTTGCGGACGACCGACCAGTCCTTCTGGATGGTCTTCCAGCCGATGGGCAGCATGATCGCCACGGCCAGAACCCAGCGCAGGAAGACCAGCGTCATCGGCGAGACGTGATCGACCGCCAGCTTGCCGGCCACCGAATTTCCGCCCCAGAGCAAGGTGGTGAGCAGCAGGAATATGTAGGCGCTTCGATGCATCGCGGGATTCCAGTCGCCGGAGCTGCGGTGTTTGCCGGCCTATTGCCCTCGCTCGCCCAAGTAAATGATGTCAAAGCCGAAAATTGTTGTGCCTCAGGGCATTTTCGACGGCAAAGAAAGGTCGCGCTCGCGAGGTCTTGACGTTATAGAGGCCTGTCGTTTCGAACCATATTCAAGCCGCTTGGCGGCGTCTCAAGGGAAAAGAAACATGGCCAATGTGGTGGTCGTCGGCTCGCAGTGGGGTGACGAAGGCAAGGGCAAGATCGTCGACTGGCTGTCGGAGCGCGCCGATGTCGTGGTGCGTTTCCAGGGCGGCCACAATGCCGGCCATACGTTGGTCGTCGACGGCAAGGTCTACAAGCTGTCGTTGCTTCCGTCGGGCGTCGTGCGCCAGGGCAAGCTGTCCATCATCGGCAATGGCGTCGTGTTTGACCCGCACGCTTTCGTCGCCGAGGTGGCCAAGCTCAAGGCTCAAGGTGTCGAAGTGGCGCCGGATCGCCTGAAAATAGCCGAAAACACAGCGCTTATCCTGTCCCTGCATCGGGAGCTGGACGGATTCCGTGAGGACGCCGCATCCAATTCCGGGACGAAGATTGGCACGACCCGTCGTGGCATCGGCCCCGCCTACGAGGACAAGGTGGGCCGGCGCGCGGTCAGGGTGATGGACTTGGCGGATTTGGAAACACTGCCCGTGAAGGTTGACAGGCTGCTGACGCACCACAATGCGCTGCGTCGGGGGCTTGGCCATGCGGAAGTCACGCATGACGCGATCATGCAGGAACTGACCTCGGTCGCCGACGACATCCTGCCCTATATGGACCGGGTCTGGAAAATCCTCGACGACAAGCGCCGGGCTGGCGAGCGTATCCTGTTCGAGGGCGCGCAGGGCACGCTGCTTGACATAGACCACGGCACCTATCCATTCGTGACCTCGTCGAACACGGTTGCCGGACAGGCTGCCGCCGGCTCCGGCGTCGGCCCAGGCGCTATCGGCTATGTGCTCGGCATCACCAAAGCCTATACGACACGCGTCGGCGAGGGTCCGTTCCCGACCGAGCAGAAGAACGAGGTCGGCGAATTCCTCGGCACGCGCGGCCATGAATTCGGCGTCGTCACCGGCCGCAAGCGCCGCTGCGGCTGGTTCGACGCGGTGCTGGTACGCCAGGCCGTCGCTGTCAACGGCATCAAGGGCATCGCGCTGACCAAGCTCGACGTGCTCGACGGGCTGGACGAGATCAAGGTCTGCACAGGTTATCGTCTCGACGGCGAGATGATCGATTATCTGCCGGCCAGCCAGGGCGCGCAGGCACGTGTCGAGCCGGTCTACGAGACGCTCGAGGGCTGGAAAGGCACCACTGCCGGCGCGCGCAGCTGGAACGATCTGCCGGCCCAGGCCGTCAAATACGTCCGCTACATCGAAGAGCTGATCGGCGCCCCGGTCGCACTCCTTTCCACCAGCCCCGAACGGGACGACACGATACTTGTGACCGATCCGTTTCAAGACTAGTTTCTGAAGCCTTTCCGGGCATCGCGGCCGATTTGCGGGGGCCGGCGCGGAAACAAAATACAGGTCGACTGAAGCATGGCAGATTACGTTGCTATTCTGAAAAAGGCGCTCGGCAAGCATGGTGACGAGACGCCGGAAAAGCGTACGCGCATCTATGCCAGCGTTCGCACCATGCTGGCGAAGAAGCTTGAGGAATATTCGCCGCCGCCGGCCGCCGAAGCCATAGCCACGCAGATGCGTTCGCTGGAAGACGCGATCGCGAGTGTCGAGCGGGACTATGCCAAGAGCCTGCCGGAGACCGATCCGCTGGCGGAGCTGGAACACATCTTTTCGTCGATCGATCGCAACAAGAATCAGCCAACCCATACACGGCAGCCGGCCAAGGCCGAATCAGCCTGGCCGGCACCGCCCGCTGCAAAGCCTGAATCTTATCAGCCCGCGCCACCACCTGCCGCCAAGGTCGAGCCGAGCTGGCAAAGGGCGACGCCGGCGCCTTCCCAGCTGGCTCGCGCCGACACGCCTCTTCCAGGTATGGATGCCGACGAGGAGGAGGACGAGGCCGATGTCTTTTCCAGCGACGAAGAGCCGGTGTCGGATACCTTCCAGCGCCTGCGTCCCGCCGAGCGCAAGCGCAGCTATGGTGGGCTGATCGCGGCCGTCGTCGCTCTTCTGGTCGTAGCCGGCGGCGGCTACGGAATCTGGCTGAACAAGGATGCCTTCGGCAAAATGCTTGGGTTTGGCGGCAATCAGGTCGCCAAGACCGAGCCGGTGAAACCAGCGCCTGCCAAGCCGGCAACCGATGCCGCGGCAACGCCTCCGGCGCCCGCGGCTGGCGGCACGGAAGCCGAAAGCACGAAATTCACGCAGCGGCTGACGCCGCAGGGCAGTGAAGTCGACCCGGGTCCGGCCGGTGGCCAAAGCGGCATCGGCGAAGGCGAATCGGTCGCCGCGCTGACCACGCCGCCCTCGGCGACGAACCCACCGGCGATTTCCGCTCCGGCCGCAGGCACACCTGCCGCGGCAGCGCCCCCCGCTACAGGTGCCGCCCCCGCAACACCGCCTGCCAACGGAGCTGCCCCGGCAGCGCCAGCCGATGCTGCCGGCACGCCGACCGCACCGGCCGGCGCCGCGCCGCCCGCCACGGCAGCTGCGCCTGCGGAAGCCGCTCTGCCTGTCGGCCAGAAGGCGATCTTCTATGAGGAGCGTACCAGCACTGCCCAGGGTTCCGCCGAGCCCGGCAACATCGTCTGGTCGCTGGTGCAGGAATCGCCCGGTGGCGACCTGCCGCCGGAGCCGGCGATCCGCGCCGAGGCCACCATTCCCGGCAAGGACATCCAGTTGCGCATGACCATCCGCCGCAACACCGACCAGACACTGCCGGCCAGCCATATCATCGAGATGATCTTCCTGACGCCCGACGGTTTCGAGGGCGGCGGTGTCGACAACATCCTGCGCGTCGCCATGAAGGGTTCGGAGCAGGATGCCGGCAGCCCGTTGATCGGCATTCCGGCCAAGATCGCCGACGGCTTCTTCCTCGTCGCGCTCAACGATACCAAGGCCGACGAAGACGCCAACATGACCCTGCTTCGCGGCCAGGACTGGATCGACGTACCGGTCGTCTACAAGACCGGACGGCGGGCACTGCTGACCATGGAAAAGGGCATTCCCGGCGAGAAGGTGTTCGACGAGGCAATCAAGGCCTGGCAGGCGAAGACGGCGGGCTGAGAAGGAAGCCGGCCCGAAGCCTCGTTGACTCAGAAGCCCTGGAACAACATATCGAGCGCGGCGACGATGTCGTCGTGGTGCCGGGAGAGATTTCCCTCGGCATCCGGCAATTCAGAGGCCATCAAGGCTGACATGAACTGCGTGACCATTACATGATCTTTGCCATCGATAGCGAAGGTCGGATTTAGTCGGCGGCCCGGAACCGGTGCTATGTTGGGCGGCATCAACGGAATGACGACTCTTGTGCTCAGTCCTTCAAGAAGGTCGGACTGAACATCGAGAAAATAGCCGCCGCCTTCAGCATTCCGATAAAGATCGTAACGTGCCATCAAAACAGCCGGTATTTGGCTAATGGCAGTCCGTTGCGCCTGACATATTCATTGGAGCTTTCAATGGCTTCTTTGTTTTCCTCTTGCCATCGACGCGTCTTTTCCGCCGCAATCGCTTTCGCGATCCCCGCCTCGGCGGCACGGGAAATGTTGATGCCCAACGCTTTCGCGTCGCTGATCAACTGGGAATCGATGGACGTGTTGACGGATTGCCGTTGAGGTTTTGACGTCGATTGAAGCATGGAAATCGCTCTCTTTTATGCGCATAATGTAGGCGCATAAAAGTTCACACACAATCCCTTACCCTTCCATCTCCTCGCGCAGCATCTCCAGTTCCAGCCACTCTTCCTCCAGCGCCGCCAGCGTGGCGCGCTCCTTGTCGAGGGCGGCGATGGTTTTCTGGAAGGAGGCCGGGTCGCGCTCGTAATAGGCCGGATCGGCGATGTTGTTCTCCAGCCTTGAGATCGAAGCCGTCACAGCCTCGATTTTCTTGGGCAGCGATTCCAGCGCGAATTTCTGTTTGAACGACAGTTTCTTCGCCGGCCCCTTTGGCGCGGCCGCTTCACTTCTGGTCGTCACTGGCGCTTCGCCGTTTTCGGCCTTCGCACGCGCCTTGCGGTCGTCCAGCCTGGTGCCGCCGCGCTGCGCCAGCATGTCGGAGTAGCCGCCGGCATATTCGATCCAGCGGCCTTCACCATCCGGCGCGATCAGGCTGGTCACGGTGCGGTCGAGGAAATCGCGATCGTGGCTGACCAGGATGACGGTGCCGGCAAAGCCGGCGACCAGTTCCTGCAGCAGTTCCAGCGTCTCCATATCGAGATCGTTGGTCGGCTCGTCGAGCACCAGAAGGTTTGCCGGCCGCGCCAGCACCCGCGCCAGCAAGAGCCGTGCCCGTTCTCCGCCGGACAACTCGCGCACCGGCGTGCGTGCCTGCTCCGGCTTGAACAGGAAATCCTTCATGTAGGAGACGACGTGGCGCTGCTCGCCATTGATGACGAGGTTCTCGCCGCGCCCGTCGGTGAGATATTGCGCCAGCGTCTCCTGCGGGTCGACCGCCTCGCGCTTCTGGTCGAGCGTGGCGATCTCCAGATTGGTGCCGAGCCGCACCGAACCGACGTCCGGCTTCATCTCGCCGGTCAGCATCTTCAAGAGCGTCGTCTTGCCGGCGCCGTTCGGCCCGACCAGGCCGACGCGATCGCCGCGCTGGATGCGGGTCGAAAACCCCTTGACCACGGTGAGATCGCCAAAGCTCTTCTCGATGTTCTTCGCCTCGATCACCAGCTTGCCGGACTCGGCGGCGTCGCTCGCCACCATGGTCGCCGACCCTTCGGCACCGCGATGGCCGCGAAAACGCTGGCGCATGGTCTGCAACTCGCCGAGCCGGCGCATGTTTCGCTTGCGCCGCGCCGTCACGCCGTAGCGCAGCCAATGCTCTTCGCGAACGATCTGGCGGCCGAGTTTATGCTGCTCGCGCTCTTCTTCCTCCAGGACCAGGTCGCGCCATTCCTCGAAATGGCCAAAGCCCTTGTCCAGCCTGCGGGTCTGGCCGCGATCGAGCCAGATGGTGGCGCGCGACACACGTTCGAGAAAGCGGCGGTCGTGCGAGATGACGATCAGTGCCGAGGAGGTGCGGATGAGTTCTTCTTCCAGCCATTCGATGACCGAGAGGTCGAGATGGTTGGTCGGCTCATCGAGCAGCAGGATGTCTGGCTCCGGCGCCATCACGCGGGCAAGGGCAGCACGCCTCGCCTCGCCGCCCGACAGATCATTCGGACGTTCCTCACCCGACAGTCCGAGATGCTCCATCAGATAGCTGGCTCGGTAGGGATCGTCGGCGGGGCCAAGCCCGGCCTCGACATAGGCGCGGACGGTGGCAAAGCCCTCCATGTCCGGCATCTGCGGCAAATAGCGGATAGTTGCCGAAGGCTGGCGGAACACCTCGCCGTCCTGCGGCTCGATCAGGCCAGCGGCGATCTTCAGCAGGGTCGACTTGCCCGACCCGTTGCGGCCGACCAGTGCAATCTTGTCGCCGGCCGAAGCCGTCAAGGCGGCGCCGTCGAGCAGCGGCGTGCCGCCGAAGGTCAGTTTTATCCCGTCGAGGTTGAGAAGAGGCGGGGCCATGTCAGCTTTCAGGTAAGGGATAGGGATGAGCGAGCAGCATCGCGCGGCCATGGTCCAGTGCGATTTCGAGGCGGCCCTTGACCTCGTTGGAGATGGTCAGCGACGAACCGAACGCCACCTTGACGTGGTTCAGCGGCCATTTGGCGCCGGTGACGGTCAGGCCGGCGAGCTCGGAAAAGCCGAGCACCGAAAACAGCGTGCCATCGGCATAGTCGAAGCCGGCCGTTCCGCGCAGCAGGGGAATGCCCTCCTGGGCGCCGCTGGTCAGGAGCACATCAGTCCCGGCCTCGGCCAGCCGGAGGGCAAGCGCCAGATGCAGGAAAGCGTGGTCGGCGCGCTTGCCGCCGAAAGCACCGGCGAGCACCAGGCGGGTCGCGCCGCGCTCGAGTGCGGCGGCAATGGCCAGTTCGCCATCGGTCTGGTCCTTTTCCGCCGGGAAGGTCCGGCGCGGCACGGAAGCGAGATCGTCAGGCAGCTTGGCTGGCACGGAATCGAAATCGCCCACCCACAGTTCGGGCACGAGACCCAGCAGCCGCGCATGCCCGATGCCGGCGTCGGCGGCGATGACGCGGGAGCCTTCGGCCTGGCGGTCGAGCCGTGGCGTGCGGATGAGATCGCCGCCAAGCAGGATGGTGAATGTGCTCATATCGTGTGGCCCTTACCAGCCCGGCACGGGAAACGGAAGGCGGCAAACTCCCACTTGCATGGGGGATCGGCCCGGCCTATGTGTCGAAACGCTCTAACGGGGTGCCGGACGCGATCTTCGCGGACCGGCTGAGAGGCAGTCTCGCCAACCCGCTGAACCTGATCCGGTTTGTACCGGCGGAGGGATTAGACGTTTCGGACAGTCCGACGCCTCAATTCCTTTTAATTCGAACGAAGGAGGCGCCGATGCGCACGCATTTATACGCTCTAGTCTCAGCAATGGCCGTGGTCCTGTCCGGACCGGCCTTGGCCAAGGACAAACTCACCGTCTACACCTATGAGAGCTTTACCGCCGACTGGGGTCCGGGTCCCGTGGTGAAGAAGGAGTTCGAGGCCGAATGCGGCTGCGATGTCGAGTTCGTCTCGGTCGCCGACGGCGTCGCGCTGCTCAACCGCGTCAGATTGGAAGGCGCGTCGACCAAGGCCGATATCGTGCTTGGCCTCGACACCAATCTCACCGCCGATGCCAAGGCGTCAGGCTTGTTCGCGCCGCATGGCGGCGTAACTGATGTCAACGTGCCGGGTGGCTGGAGCGACGATACTTTTGTCCCCTTTGACTACGGATATTTCGCCGTCGTCTACGACTCCGAGAAGCTGAAGAACCCGCCGAAAAGCCTGAAAGAACTGGTCGAGGGCAGTGCCGATGACAAGATCGTCATCCAGGATCCGCGCACCTCCACGCCGGGCCTCGGTCTGCTTCTGTGGGTCAAGTCGGTCTATGGCGACAAGGCGCCCGAGGCCTGGGCCAAGCTCAAGGCGAAAGTGCTGACCGTGACGCCGGGCTGGAGCGAGGCCTATGGGCTGTTCACCAAGGGCGAGGCGCCGATGGTGCTGTCCTACACGACGTCGCCGGCCTACCACATGGTCGCCGAGAAGACAGAGCGCTATCAGGCAGCGTCGTTCGAGGAGGGCGAGTATTTGCAGATAGAAGTCGCGGGTATCACCACGGCGGGGGCCAAGAACCCGCTGGCGGCCAAGTTCATCGCCTTCATGACCGGGCCGAAATTCCAGGATGCCATCCCCGAGACCAACTGGATGTTCCCGGCCGGCAAGACCGACAAGCCGCTCAATCCGGCCTTCGACAAATTGGTCAAGCCGACCAAGACCTTGCTGTTCAGCCCCGACGAGGTCGCCGCCAACCGCAAGGCCTGGGTCGATGAGTGGCTGGCGGTGATGAGCAAGTAGGCTTGCGAGTTCTTTTGATGTTCGCGCCACTCCACCCCCCTCTGGCCTGCCGGCAATCTCCCCCTCAAGGGGGGAGATTGGCAGTGTCGTTGCTGGTTATAGTCCGGCAACGTTGGAGACTAGCGGAAGCATGGGTGGCGGCCGATCTCCTCCCTGGAGGGGGAGATGTCCGGCAGGACAGAGGGGGGCGCCAAGGAACGCAATCCTTTGTAATTGCCGCGATGGAAAGAATGGTGGTCCAGCGTGCAACGCGCGTCTGACCCCCGCATCACCGCTGGCACCCTCGCGCTCGCTGCAATCGCGCTGCTGATCGGCGGCGCGTTTGCCGGCCTGCTTTTCGAGGGCGCCCATGATTTCTCGGGCGCCTGGGCAGCCTTCGATCCCTATCTGCTTCGCGTCATTCGCTTCACGCTCTGGCAAGCGGCGCTCTCGACGCTGCTTTCGGTCATCCCGGCGCTGTTCGTGGCGCGCGCTCTGTCGCGACATCCACGTTTCTTCGGTCGCGCCTTCATCCTGCAGATATTCGCCGTGCCGTTGGCGCTGCCGGCTATTGTCGCAGCACTCGGCATCCTGGCGCTTTATGGCCGTGCCGGCTATTTCGCCGGCGTGTTTGCTGTGATCGGCGGGGGAAGCTGGCCGGGCATCTATGGCCTGTCCGGCATCCTCGTCGCCCATGTCTTCTTCAACCTGCCGCTGGCGACGCGGCTGTTCCTCGAGGCGCTGCAGACCATACCGGCCGACCAATGGCGGTTGGCGAGCCAGCTCGGCATGGCGGCGCGGCCGGCGTTCCGGCTAATCGAATGGCCAACGCTGCGCGCCGCACTGCCCGGCGTCGCCGGGCTGGTGTTCATGCTCTGCATCACATCCTTCACCATCGTGCTGACGCTCGGCGGCGGGCCGGCCGCGACGACGCTTGAGGTCGGCATCTACCAGGCGCTGCGCTTCGATTTCGATCCCGCCCGGGCCGTTACATTGACGCTGTTGCAGATCGCCTTGACCTTTATCGTTGTGCTGGCCCTAACGCGCCTGGGCGCCAATGTGGTCGGCGACACCAATTTGCCGGTCGCGCAACGCCGCTATCTCTCGGTCAATCGGAGCGAGACCTGGTTGAACGCGCTAGTCATCATCCTGGCGCTGCTGTTCGTCGTTGGGCCGATGGCGGCAACCGTGGTGGCCGGGCTGGGTGCGGACCTCGGCCGTTTGGCCAGAGAGGCCACTGTCCGGCAGGCAACGCTGACCAGCGCGGCGCTCGCCTTTCTGTCGGCGCTGCTTTCGGTGATGCTGTCGCTGGCGCTGACCATGGCGCGGCGGGCACTGGCGCTGAACCGCCGTGCCGGCGCAAAGACACTGCTCGAACGCGCCACCGATACAGGCGCCGGTTTTGTCCTTGTCGTGCCGCCGATCGTCGTCGGCGCCGGCTGGTTCGTGTTGCTGCGCCATGCCGGCGATGTCTTTGCCATCGCCCCGGTCATGGTCGTCACCGTCAATGCGGTGATGGCGATGCCGTTCGCCCTGCGCGCCGTGCGTCCCGCCTATGATGCGGCGAGCGAGCGTCACGAACGGCTCTGCGCACTGCTCGGCATTGCGGGCTGGAACCGGCTGATGCTGGTCGACTGGCCGTCGCTGCGGCGACCGCTCGCCACGGCCTTCGCTTTCGCCATGGCGCTGTCGCTCGGCGATCTCGGTGTCATTGCCCTGTTCGGCAGTGATTCCGTGCAGACATTGCCCTACCTTCTTCTGGCACGGATGGGCAGCTACCGCACCGAGGATGCCGCCGGCCTGGCACTGCTGCTCGGCTTCGTCTGTCTCGCGTTGATCGTGGCGGCGCACTGGCTGGGAAGGGAGAAGGTCCGCGATGCGTGAGAGGGCGGCCAACAGGCTCGAAAAGGGCGCGCCGGTGCGGCTGGACAATGTGTCGTTCAGTTATGGCAGCTATGGCGATGCGCCACTTGTCTTCGACGTCGAGTTCGCCACGGCGAAGATCACCGCCATCATGGGTCCGAGCGGTTCGGGCAAGTCGACACTGCTCAATCTGGTCGCCGGCTTCGAGACCCCACAATCGGGCCGCGTGCTGATCGGCGGGGCCGATGTCAGCACCGAGCCGGCCTCGGCGCGGCCGGTGTCGATGGTGTTCCAGGAGAACAATCTCTTCGCGCATCTTTCCGTCGAGCAGAATGTCGGGCTCGGCCGCTCGCCCTCCCTGGGACTGACCGAGGCGGACCGCGCCGCGGTCGCCGAGGCGCTTGCGCGCACCGGTCTCGCGGGCAAGGAGAAACGCCTACCGCGCGAGCTCTCCGGGGGCGAACGCCAGCGCGTCGCACTGGCCCGCGTGCTGGTGCGCGACCGACCGGTGTTGCTGCTCGACGAGCCCTTTGCTTCGCTCGGACCCGCTTTGCGCGACGAGATGCTGGATCTGGTTGCTGCCGTTCATGCCGAACGCGCCATGACGGTGCTATTTGTCACCCACCAGCCCGAGGATGCACGCCGCATCGGCGAGCACATGGTGTTTGTCGACAATGGGTTGGTGGCCGCAACCGGCAAGGCTGATGATTTCTTTACCGGGGCTGGTCCGGAGGCGTTCCGGCGCTATATCGGCGCGGGTGCTGGATATTCCACATCACGCGATGTTGCCCGGAAGCGGACATAATTTACGGTCAAACCGGCTCCAGGCGATGTGGCGTTTGCTTGCCATGACCGGGGGAGTGTGGCTAGGTCGCCCTACCGGTCCTGCACAGGCCGTGATTTGCCTGCAGTATCCGCCGCCGCCCTAAGGGACGGGCACGGATGCTGCAGCAGTTTGAGATAGCGCATGACACGTTCCGAAGATCGCCCCCGATTTTCGTGATCATGCGCCGGGACCCGAAAGGAAGCCGTTCTGGCGATCGGCGCTAACACATTGGGAATGAAACCGCTGGCGCGCTTTCTCGCGCTGGCTGGCTTTGCCGTGGCGTTGGCAAGCTGCCAGATGTTCACGCCGCCTGAAGTTCAGGAATCCGGCTTCCAGCCTTCCGACAAGCCGATCACGGTGGACAATGTCGGCGCCAACAACAAGCTCGCCGAATTGGCCAAGGCGCAGCACCCGCGCATCCTGGCGACTTATGGCGGTGAATATTCCGACTCCAAGCTCGAACGCATGGTCGCCAAGGTGGTCGGTAGTTTGACGGTGGTGTCCGCCAACCCGACACAGACCTATCGCATCACCATTTTAAATTCGCCCAACGTCAACGCATTCGCGCTGCCGGGCGGCTATCTCTACATCACCCGCGGCCTCCTGGCGCTGGCCAATGATTCGGCCGAGCTTGCCGCCGTCATCGCGCATGAGATGGGCCACGTCACCGCCAATCACGGCCTGCAGCGCCAGCAACTGGAGGCCGAGGAAGGCCTGGCCACCAAGGTGGTTTCGGACGTGCTCGGCGACAGCCCGACCGCCAAGGCGGCGTTGATCCGTGGCAAGCTGAGGCTGGCGCAATTTTCGCGCAACCAGGAGCTGGAAGCCGACGCCATCGGCATCAAATCGATCGGCGAGGCCGGCTACGATCCTTTCGCCGCAGGCCGCTTCCTTCAATCGATGTCGGCCTATACCGATTTCCGCTCGATCAGCGGCGCCACCGATGCCAGCCTGGACTTCCTGGCCACGCACCCCAACACGCCGCAGCGCATCGATCTGGCGCAGCGCCATGCCCGCCAGTTCGGCGCGCCGGGCGTCGGCACGCGCGACCGCGATTCCTTCCTCGCCGGCATAGACGGCCTGCTCTATGGCGACACACCCGAGGAAGGCTATGTGCGCGGCGAAACCTTCCTGCACCCGGGCCTTGGCGTGTCGTTCACGGTGCCGGACGGCTTCATCATCGACAATTCGGCGGCAGCGGTGACGGCCACCGGCCCCGGCGACATAGCGATCCGTTTCGATGGCGTTTCCATCGACAAGAACCGGGCGCTGACGGACTATATCCGCAGCGGCTGGGTGGCTGGTCTCGTCGACAGCAGCGTCAAGCAGGAAACCATCAACGGCAATGAGGCGGCGACCGCGCATGCCGGCGCCGAAGGCTGGCAGTTCGACATTGCGGTGATCCGCGCCGGCGGCCAGGTCTACCGGCTGCTGACCGCGGCCCCTTCCGCCAGCACGTCGCTGGACACGATCGCCCGCTCGGTCAGCGGCTCGTTCCGGATTTTGAGCGCTGCCGAAAAGGCGGCGCTGAAGCCGCTGCACATCCGCGTCGTCACCGTCCAGCCTGGGCAGACGATGGGTTCGCTTTCGGCGCAGATGGTCGGCGTCGACCGCAAGCTCGACCTGTTCCGCGTGCTCAATGCGCTGTCGCCGGGTGCCGCCGTTTCGGCCGGCGACAAGGTCAAGATCGTCACCGACAAGTAGGCGCCGCTGGACGCCTGCCGCCGTTCAGGCGGCAGTCGCCATGAACTCCGGATTCTGCTTCACCAATGCGACCTTGAGCTTTTCCATGGCGCGGGCCTCGATCTGGCGGACGCGTTCCTTGGAGATGCCGAGCGTTTCGCCGAGCGCTTCGAGTGTGGCGCCCTCGTCGTTCAGCCGCCGTTCCTCGATGATCCTCAGTTCCCGTGCGTTGAGCGCGCGAAGCGCCTCCCTCAGCCAGAGCGAGCGGCGCGCGACATCGATCTTGTCGCCGACGATCTCGTCGGGCAGCGGATCGTCCGAAATCAGGAAATCCATGCGCTCGGTCGAACCCGCATCGTCGGCAATAGGCATGTTGAGCGAGGAGTCGGGCGCCGAGAGCCGCGAATCCATCATCGCCACATCGGCTTCGGAGACGCCAAGCGCCTCCGACACCTCGCGATAGAGCGTGGCGTTGGAGAGCGGCTCCGTGCCATTCGCCAACCGCGCGCGCAGGCGTCGCAAATTGAAGAACAGCGCCTTCTGGGCCGAGCTGGTGCCACCACGCACGATAGACCAGTTGCGCAGGATATAGTCCTGCATCGAGGCGCGAATCCACCATGTCGCATAGGTCGAGAACCGCACCTCGCGCTCCGGCTCGAAGCGGGCGGCGGCCTCGAGCAGTCCGACATGACCCTCCTGAACCAGGTCGCCGAGCGGCAGGCCGTAATGGCGGAATTTGGAGGCCATGGAAATGACCAGCCGCATATGGGCGACGGTGATGCTGTGCAGCGCGTTCTGGTCGTTGTCCTCTTTCCAGAGCAATGCAAGCCGATGCTCTTCGTCACGCTCGAGGTAGGGAGCCTTCATTGCCGCGCGGACCATGATCCGTCCTGCCGTGTCTTCCATCATGAGGCGCTCCCTGGGTGGTGCGGATGACTTTGCAAACTTGGCTGGCGCCCGGGTTGAAATGGCGGCGTCGTGCCCTACAACAGCCAGAACTGCCATGCGCGGGAAAGGTTCCGCGACCGTGGCGGCCGGATTGTGTTGCCTGAAGGATTTCCAGGACGGTTCGTGATGGCTGGGATGACGAGCAGAAAGTGCCATTTGGAGAATTAGGTTTCATAAACCGGTTATTTTTGAAATTCTGTTCCTTATTTTTTCGGCTTGCATCTGTCAGCTTCCAGCGCTCACAAATATGCCGGCCAGCCGGCCAAGGACGGGATCACAGAAAAATGAAATGGCTCAAGTCGCTCATCATCGCCGGAACGCTGCAGGCCCTGGCTGTCACTGCAGGCCATGCCGGCGCCAATCTCGACCAGATCAAGCACGCCGGTGTCATCAAGGTCGGCACGGAAGGCACCTATGCGCCGTTCACCTACCATGACACGTCCGGTGCACTGGTCGGCTTCGACGTCGAAATCGCCAAGGCGATCGCCGACAAGCTTGGCGTCAAGGCCGAGTTCCTCGAAGGCAAGTGGGATGGACTGATCGCCGGCCTCGACGCCAATCGCTACGATGCCGTTATCAATCAGGTCGGCATCACCGACGCCCGCAAGGCAAAGTACGACTTCTCCGATCCCTACATCGCCTCCAAGGCGGTGCTGATCGTGCGCGGCGACAACACCGACATCAAGAGCTTCGCCGATCTCAAGGGCAAGAAGTCGGCGCAGTCGCTGACCTCGAATTTCGGCAAGCTGGCCGAAACGAACGGCGCCGAACTGGTCGGCACCGATGGCTTCGACCAGTCGATCCAGCTGCTTCTGACCGGCCGCGCCGACGCCACGATCAATGACAGTCTGTCGTTCCTCGACTTCAAGAAGCACAAGCCCGACGCCAATGTGAGGATCGCCGCGCAAGAGGAAAACGCCGACTATTCCGGCGTCATCGTGCGCAAGGGCGACCCGGAGCTGGTCGCCGCGATCAACAAGGCGCTGGCCGATATCAAGGCCGACGGCACCTACAAGAAGATCTCCGACACCTATTTCGGCCAGGACGTTTCGAAGTAATCCGGGAGGCGGGCCGGTCCGCCGCCCATGAGACTATCGAGCGGCGAGCCGTCTTTGACGGCCCGCCGCTTTTGTCGTGATATGGCCGACGCATTCTTGCTTTGACCAAGCTGCTTCGACCAATCTGGAGGGTCTTACGTGCCGCACTGGCTGCAACTGATGCTGGAGTCGCTGCCTTCGCTCCTGTGGGCGGCGCTGATCTTCACCGTGCCGCTGACGCTATTGTCCTTTGCTCTCGGCTTGACGGTCGGCCTGGGTGCTGCACTCGCCCGGCTGTTCGGCCCCAAGCCGCTGGTCGCGCTGGTGCGCTTCTATGTCTGGATCTTCCGCGGTACGCCGCTCCTGGTGCAGCTGTTCCTCATCTTCTACGGCCTGCCGTCGGTCGGGATCCTGCTCGACGCCTTCACGGCGGCGCTGATCGGCTTTACCTTGAACATCGGCGCCTACACGTCGGAAATCATCCGCGCGGCCATAGGCTCGGTGCCGAAAGGCCAGTGGGAAGCCGCCTATTCGATCGGCATGACCTGGGGCCAGGCGATGCGGCGCACCATTCTGCCGCAAGCCGGCCGGGTCGCGGTGCCGCCGCTCTCCAACACCTTCATCTCGCTGGTCAAGGACACGTCGCTGGCCGCCGCCATCACCGTGCCGGAGATGTTCCAGGCGGCGCAGCGCATCGTCGCCACCACCTATGAGCCGCTGATCCTCTATGTCGAGGCGGCGATCCTTTATCTGGCGCTGAGTTCGGTGCTGTCGGCCTTGCAGACGCGGCTGGAGATCCGGCTCAACCGCTATGGCGGCTTCCTGGAGGCACGCTCATGATCGGCCTCAGCAACATCGAAAAGCGCTTCGGCGACAATCTCGTGTTGAAGGGCGTGACAGTCACCATTGCCGAAGGCAGCGTCACGGCGCTGGTCGGACCTTCGGGCGGGGGGAAGAGCACCCTGCTGCGCTGCATCAACCTCCTGGAGATTCCGACTTCGGGCACGGTGCGGATCGGCGACGAGACGCTCGAATTCCACCCCGGCGGCAGGGTTCCGGCCAGGGATATCCAGCGCCTGCGGCTGCAGACCGGCATGGTGTTTCAGAATTTTCAACTGTTTCCGCATCGCACCGCGATCGAGAATGTCATGGAAGGGCTGGTGACGGTGCTGAGATGGCCGCCTGAGAGGGCACGCGAGCGGGCGCTGGCTTTGCTGGAGAAGGTGGGGATGGCGCACAAGGCCGATGCTTGGCCAGCGACCTTGTCCGGCGGCCAGCAGCAGCGCGTGGCGATCGCCCGCGCGTTGGCGCCGTCACCGAAAGTGCTGCTCTGCGACGAGCCGACTTCGGCGCTCGACCCGGAGCTGGCGCAAGAGGTGGTCGACGTGCTCGGCAAGCTCGCCAGCGAAGGCACGACCATGGTGATGGCGACGCATGATCTGCGCCTCGCCTCCAAGATCGCCCAGGAAGTGGTGTTCCTCGATGCCGGTGTCGTCGTCGAGAAGGGACCGGCCGCGGTGCTGTTCAACAATCCGGAGCAGCAGCGGACCAAGCGCTTCATTGCGACGCTGAAGCAGGAGGCTGAGAAGGAAGGCGGCGGCGCGTAAGCGCGCGGCCCAGAGTGTGTTGAATTCGGGTGATGGCCCCTGAAGGGGCGCCGGTTTCCGGGATATGTTGCCGGATGCGCGAGCAGGCCGTCAGCCGCCCTCCGGCATACTGCCCTTGCTGTCGGCAGCCGCTAAAATTTCACAGTCGGCTCTCCCCTGAAGCCGCGGCTTTTCATTTGCAGGTTCAGATATGATGGCTGACGAGCGCCACGCCAAGTCCGATGAGGATCGAACCGCATGTCTTGGGGATCACCCGTCCGGCGCCGCCGCCAGTGAACCGGCCAACGGCGAGCGAGGCGATGCCGACCGCCGCCAGGTCGGCCATCGAGAAGATGAGATTGACGACGATGCCGAGGATGAGGAATTGCAACCCTACGGCAAGGGCGGCTGACGGATCCACGAACTGCGGCAGGAAGGTCAGGAAGAACAGTGCCGTCTTGGGATTGAGGATCTCGACGACCATGCTGTCGCGAAATGTGTTCGGGGCCGGCCTGGCACCGTCCTCGCCCATCCGGTTCCAGCCCAGGAACATGGCAAGGCCCAGCGAAATGAGATATGTGGCGCCCGCCAATCGGATCATCGAGAAAGCGACCGGCGCGTGTTCCATCAGTGCGGCGAGTCCGACCGCCGCGGCCAGGATGTGCACGTAACAGCCGAGATGAACACCCAGTGCCGCCATCAATCCCGCCTGACGGCCATGGGCCAGCGTTTGCGCGGTCATGTAGAGAATCGCCGGCCCTGGCATGCAGGCGAAGGCGAGCGTTGCGAGGGCGAACGGAATCCAAAGATCCAGCGACGGCATGACGGCTCCTCCCATGTGATCAAGCCGTGGGAGGAGTAGGCTGGGGGTCAGGCCGAAAACATACGGCAGATGCCGTATTTGGATCGTGATCGGGCTTGGCTAATCTGCCGATGGTTAAGGGGACGTTGCGGGGTTGCCCATCGTCGCGGCTGCGATGTCAGCCGGCGGGCAATCCCAGACGAACCGCGTAGGCGGTCAGTTCGGCGGTGTTGTGGAGATTGAGCTTGCCCATCAGGTTTTCGCGATGCTTGCGAGCGGTCGGCAGGCTGATCCCCAACCGTTCGGCGATGTCGCGCGTGATCATGCCTTGCGCCACCAGTTGAAGGATCTGCCGTTCGCGCCGCGTCAGCGGCACCGGGGAGAGGATTTCCTGTGCGGCTATCGGCTCGCTGCCCCTGCCCATATCGCTGACGGCGAAGCGAACGGTTTTCGCCAGATATGTGCCTCCGTTCTTGACCGCTTCGATGGCGGCGCCAAGTTCCTCGGGATCGCCGTCCTTGGTCAGGTAGGCGTTGGCCCCGGCACTGAGCGCGGCGCGCACCGTCCTCGGCTCGATATTGGCCGTCAGCACCACGATCCGCAGGCGTGGCGCCAAGGTCCTGATGGTGGCGATGAACTGCATCCCGGCGACACCTGGCATGCCGAGGTCGAGGATCAAAAGGTCGGCGCGCGTGCTTCGCAGCTGGCCAAGCAGCGCCTCGCCATCCGCAGCCTCGGCGACGACCGAGACATTGTCCATTGCCGAGATGAGCAGCTTCAGCCCCTCGCGCACGATGGCATGGTCGTCGGCGAGTATGGCGGTGAGCGGGCGATTCATCAGGGCACCATCCAGGACTGCAGCGGCGTATATGGATCGATCGCCAATCTATGCGAAACAGGTTGCCGGTAGATCAACGGTACCGGGGAAGACCGCCCGGAGAATACTTGGGGCAATTGGAGGGCTTCGATGCAGGAAGACAAGATACGCCAGGCCCTGATCGAACTCTTGTATCGCAATTCCTACGGCGTGGTCATCTCCAACATCGTGATCTCGATGGCGGCGGTCTATGTGCTGAGAACGGCCGTTTCCACCAATTGGCTGATCGGCTGGCTAGCGGCGCTGTATCTGCTGACGGCTATCCGGGTGCTGGCGTCGCGCCGTTTTTTCAGCCGCGCCCGGGATCGCCACTCGATCTTGCGCTGGGCATGGCTGGCTACGGCGTTTTCCTGCATGTCGGGCCTTCTGTGGGGTGTGCTTGGCTGGGTCGGCTTCATGCCCGAGGCGCCGATCGTGCTGTCCTTCACGGTCATTGTCCTGACTGGTCTCGTCTGCGGCACGGTGCCGTCTCTGTCGGCCTTTCCACCGGCGCTGGTTGGTTCCATCCTGGCAACGGTGGTGCCGGTCGCCCTGCGCTGCCTGACCACCCAAAGCGATATTTCCGGCGCCTTCCTGTTCCTGCTCGCATCGCTGGTGGCGATCAATTTCTACTACTGCCGTATCACCTACCGCATGCTGCGCGAAACCGTCAGCCTGCGATTGGAGAACGAAACGCTGGTCGAGCATCTGCAAGAGGAACGCGACAGGGCGCAGACCGCCGACCGTGCCAAGACGCGTTTTCTGGCGGCGGCGAGTCACGATCTGCGCCAACCGATCCATGCCCTGAGCCTGCTGGTCTCGACGCTTGCCGTTTTGGGGCAGCGCGGCGACGTACCCTCCGGCGAGGCGCGCGAGCTGGCCAGCCGAGCGAAATCGGTTGTCAGCAACTTCAGTGGGCTGCTCAACGCTTTGCTCGATATCTCCCGGCTCGATGCGGGCATCGTCACGGTCGCGAGCGAGGCGGTGCCGCTGCGCGACCTCTTTGGTGATCTTCGCAATGAATTCGCCGCCGAGGCGAAACAGCGCGGACTTAGGTGGCGCGTGGTCGACAGCGGCCTCTACGTCGACAGCGACCCGATGATGCTGAAGCGCATTCTCAACAACCTGGTGTCGAATGCCTTTCGCTACACCAAGCAAGGTGGTGTCCTGCTGGGCTGTCGCCGGCGCGGCGCATGTGTGGAGATACAGGTCCTGGACAGCGGCCCCGGCATCCCCGCCGATCAGCAGGGGATGGTCTTCGAGGAGTTCGTGCAGTTGCAGAACCCGGCGCGGGACCGCACGCAAGGCCTGGGACTCGGGCTCGCCATCGTTCGCCGCACCGCCGAACTGTTGCGGCACCCCCTGAAATTGGCTTCGACATCCGGACGCGGTTCCCTGTTTTCCATCACCGTCGCGAAGGCCGGCGCGGTGCAAGCTCGCTTAGCGGTCGACACGACATCGCCGGCCAGCAGTACCGCAGGCATCATCGTGGTCGAGGACGAGGGCGATGTTCTCGATGCCATGGTGCGCTTGCTCGGCCTGGAGGGACATCGTGTCTATCCCGGCCGCTCCGCCGGAGAGGCGCGGAAGGCCCATGCGGCGGCGCTGGCTGCCGGCGATGCGCCGGTCGACCTGATCATCGCAGACTACCGTCTCGAGAATGACACCACCGGCACCGACGCGATCCGTGCGCTTCACGCCCATATCGGCCGCGTTGTCCCGACCATCATCATCACCGGCGATACCTCGCCTTCGCGCCTCAAGGAGATCAGCGCCAGCGGCAGCCGCATCCTGCACAAGCCGATCGCCGACGAGGAATTGCGCGAAACCATTGCTGCGGTCTGCTTTGCTGGCAAGGCGACAAGTGGGGACAAACGTTAACCGAAAACGCGCGCTGGACGGCCCGGAGCGCGCCAGCAAGCCGCGATGCAGCACGCTGGTGCGCAGTACATCATCAACATCGAAGCCGCCGCCCGAAAGCAAAAGAGGCCCCGGTCAAACCGGAGCCTCCAATCGTTTCAGGCAGGATCTCTCGAATCAAAGGCGAGAAGGATCAGGCAGCTTCTTCCTGCTCGGCCTCTTCATTGTCGGCCTTGGCGCCACGCTTAGGGCCCTTGTTGAGGTTGACCTCGATCAAGCGCACGGCTTCGGTTTCCGACATGCGGTTGACGGCCGCGATCTCGCGGGCCATGCGGTCGAGCGCCGCCTCATAGAGCTGGCGCTCGGAATAGGACTGCTCCGGCTGGTTGTCGGCGCGGTAGAGGTCGCGCACGACTTCCGAGATCGAGATCAGGTCGCCCGAATTGATCTTCGCATCATATTCCTGGGCGCGGCGCGACCACATGGTGCGCTTGACGCGGGCGCGGCCCTGCACGACCTTCAGCGCGCGCTCGACATAATCCTCTTCCGACAGCTTGCGCATGCCGATGGAGGTCGCCTTGGCAACCGGAACCTTCAGGCGCATCTTGTCCTTCGAGAAGTCGATGACGAACAGTTCCAGCTTGTGTCCAGCAACTTCCTGCTCGTCGATCGAGACGATCTGGCCGACGCCGTGCGCCGGGTAGACGATGTATTCGCCGGTCTTGAAACCGTGACGCGCAGCGGTGGACTTCTTCTGCGGGGTGATCGTTGCCATTACGCCCTGAACTCCTTGTTGTGGCACCGGCGTCCTGCCGGTCCGAACTCGCGCGATCGGGGAAGCCGATCGTTAGCCGCACAACAGATGAACCCATCGGAAAAGCCGGACCGGCAAACGCGACATTGCGACCGCCTGGCCCAGATCGCTCTGGTCCGAATGGGATTTTCACCTTTCAGTGATTTGGGGCGTCTGCGCCATAAATCGACGTTGTGTCACCGGCATGTTTCGCTGATGTAACACAAAAAGTCGGAAGAATCAAGGTTTTGCTGCACAAGCGAAGGCCACAGGCCAGCGCCGCCTGTCAAGCCGGTTAATGCGACGTGCCTCTTACCCAGCGTAATACCGGCCTTTGCGGCCGTGTTGTCAATCGCCTTCGCCGGGCTCTGCCGAGAAGTATTTCTCGAACTTGCCGGCCTCGCCGTCGAAGGATTTGGCGTCGGCCGGCGGTTCCTTCTTGGCGGTGATGTTGGGCCATTTGTCGGCGTATTCGGTGTTGACCTGCAGCCATTTGTCGAGGCCGGGTTCGGTGTCAGGCTTGATCGCGTCGGCCGGGCATTCCGGCTCGCAAACGCCGCAGTCGATGCACTCGTCGGGATGGATGACGAGCATGTTCTCGCCTTCGTAGAAACAGTCGACCGGACAGACTTCGATGCAGTCCATGTATTTGCATTTGATGCAATTGTCGGTCACGACATAGGTCATCGGTCGGCTCCGGGACGTCCCATTTTGTTGGGCTTTTTCCGTCAGGTAACGCCTTTGTCGACCGCTTGCAAGGGTAGCCATTGCGGACGGTGCCGGTGTTTCCGGAATGGAATTCCAGACTGAAGGCCCGGCGGAAGTCAGTCATGTCCCGCAGAGCGTCTGTTTGCCGGGCTCAGTTCTCGCCTCAGGCGTGCCGTTGTCCCAAAACCGCTGCGTGTTTTTGGACGCCAGGCATCAGTCTTCGCCGAGCAATCGGTCGGTCTGGCGACGTTCCTTCTTGGTCGGGCGGCCGCTGCCGGCCTCGCGCAGCCCCGGAATTGCATCGGGAGGGGCTTCGCCCTTCGGTGCGGGCGGTGGCGACATGTCCTCGTAAAGCGTACGGGCCTCCTCGGCCGGGCCGCGCCGCGTACCGGCGCCGAGCACCTTCCAGATGAAGATGCGGCGCTCGAGCGTGATGGTCAGGACGTCGCCTGGCTTGACCTGATCGGAGGCCTGCGCTGCTTTGTCGCGATTGATGCGAACGCGGCCGGCGACGACCAGTTTTGCCGCCAGCGAGCGCGATTTCACGGCGCGTGAGAAGAACAGCCATTTGTCGATGCGCTGGCGGCCTTCGGCAACCATCGAAGCGAGCCGGGTTCTACTTCTTCAACTGGTCGCGCAATGCGGCGAGCTTGGCGAAGGGCGAATCCGGGTCGAAGCGCACCGGGCGCTCCTCGCGCGGCTTGGGCTGGAAGGCCGGCTTGCCGCCTTGCGGACCACCTTTGGCATCCGGCCTGCCACCCTTCCAGTCGGGACGGCCCTCACGGCGGTCGGGACGCTCGCCTTGCGGCCTGCCGTCACGCCGCTGTTCGCCTTCGGCCTGCGGCTTGGGTTTGAATTTCGAGCGGTCGAAGCGCGGCTTGCCGGCTCCATCGCGCCGGCCTTCATGGGCAGGCCGTTCTCCGGGTGCAGCTACGGCCGGTGCGCCGGCGGTATCCACGGGTGCATCGCTTCGACCGCGCGCTTGTCCGTTGCGTGGGCGATTGTTCCTTCGGTTGTCGTCGCGGTTGCGCGGACGCTGTTCGAACCGGCCCTGACGCCACAACAGGATGGGTTTTGGCGCTTCGGCTTCCGGAGCGGGTTCGCCGGCGGCTGCTTCAGTCACCGCCACAGGTTCGTCCGGCGCGGCGTCCGTTGCCGGCGCGGCATTTGACACCAACTCGGCCGTTGCGGCTTCTTCTGCCGCTGCAACTTCGATCTCGGCAGTCTCAGTCTCTGCCTGCGGTTCAATCGGCGCCGGTTCGGCGACGTCGGGCGCAGCCTCGGCTACAGGCGCTTCGTCTTGCACGGTTTCGACAGGAGCGTCCGCCTGTTCTTCCACGGCAGGCGCAGCAGGTTCAGCCGCGGCGTCGGGGGTGATTTCGGCGGGAATTTCGGCCGCGGTTTCCGAAACGGCCACTGCGTCCGATGCCGGCTCCGACCCTTCGATTGCTGCCTCTGCTGCGGCATCCGTTGCCGCGGCTTCCGCCGCTTCGGCCTGCTCGGCTCGTGCAGCTTCTTCCGTCGCAAGCTTCGCCACCGCCGCTTCGCGCGCGGCATTGTCCTGTGCTTCGAGCCGCGCCTTGACCTCGACGGCCGGCTTCGGCTCGGCACGATAGCCGAGACCCTTGAGGATTTCTTCCATGTCGTCGGCGGTGGCGCCGAGGATCGACATCATCGGCGGCGTCACCATGAAGGACTGGCCGTCATAGGCGCCGTCCGGGCGCTGACCGAGGCCGGGCTTCCAGTTGGTCGCCGGACGGATCAGATCCGCCAGCCGTTCCAGTATGTCGATGCGCACGGCGCGACGGCCGAGATTGCGGTAGCCGGCAAGCTTGTAGAACGTCTTGTCGAAAGCAGGATCGATCACCACCGAGGTGCGACCCGAGGCGAGCGCATGGACCACGTCGCCAAAGCCCGGCTTGTCCTTGCCGTCGTTCTTCAGCGCCCACAGCAATGTCACCAGCCCGGCAGGCGCCGGCTTGATCAGCGCCGGCACGAAGACATGGTAGGCGCCGAAGCGCACGCCAAGCCGGCGAAGGGCGGCGCGGCCTTCCTGGTCGAGCGACTTCATCTCCTCGGCGATGTCGCGGCGGTTGATGAGGCCGAAATTCTCGACCAGCTGGAAGGCGATGCCGCGGCCGATGCCAGAAATCTGGTCGGCGTTCCTGAGGTCGACCAGCGGCTTCAGCAGCGACTCGATCTGGAAATTGACGAATCGCTCTGCACGCGCGGCGACCTTGTCGCGCGCCGGGCCGGTCAGCTGTTCGTCGGCCAGCAGCACCAGGCGCGGCTTCAGCGCGTCTTCGCCTGATACCAGCGTGCCGATCGGCGCGCCGATCCAGCGCAGCGTACCATCCGAGCCAAGCGCGATGTCGCCATTGGCCGAGGCGCCGAAGCGTTCGGCGCGCGCTTCGAACTCGGCGGCCAGCGCCTTCTGGGCGGCGGTGCGCACCGCCTTGGCGTCTTCGCCGCCGGCGGTCTGGTCGGCGGTGAAGCGGAACCCTTGCAACTCGCCGACATGGTGGCCTTCGACAAGGACGGTTCCGGTAGGACTAATTTCGGCTTCGGGCATGGTATTTTCTCTAAGGCGCCGCATGAGGACGGAAGTCCTGCGGTCTACGAAGCGTTTCGTCAACCGCTCATGCAGCGCATCCGACAATCTGTCTTCGATTTCGCGCGTCTTTTCCTGCCAGTGTGCCTGATCGGCCAGCCAGCCGGGCCGGTTCGACACGAATGTCCAGGTGCGGATCTGGGCAATGCGATGCGACAGCGTGTCGATATCGCCCTCGGTGGTATCGGCGCGGCGCACCTGCTCGGCCATGTAATTCTCGTCGACATGGCCGTAGCGTGCGAGGTCCGTGTAAATGGAAGCGATGAGGTCGGCATGCTGCGCCGGCGCGATCCTGCGGTAGTCGGGCAGCGCGCAGGCTTCCCACAGCAGCGCCACGCGCTTGGCATTGGTGGTGAGTGCGCGAATGTCCTCGTCGCGCGATAGATGCTCGAGCGCCTGTGCATCGACGGCAGGCAATGCCCGCGTCAGTCCCTCGACGGGGGCGTTGGTCTCGATCGAGCGCTTCAGCGCGTCGAGGCTGGCAAAGTCGAAATGCGCGGTGCGCCACTGCAGCACCTTCACCGGATCGAAATCATGGCCTTCGATCTTCTTGATCAGCTCTTCGTCCAGCGGGTCGACCTGGCCGGTGACACCGAACGTACCGTCACGCAGATGCCGGCCGGCGCGGCCGGCGATCTGGCCGAGCTCGGCCGCGGTCAGGTTGCGATACTGGAAGCCGTCGAACTTGCGGTTCTGGGCGAAGGCGACGTGGTCGAGATCGAGGTTGAGACCCATGCCGATGGCATCGGTGGCGATGAGATAATCGACATCGCCGGACTGGAACAGCGCCACCTGGGCGTTGCGGGTGCGCGGCGAGAGCGCGCCGAGCACAACGGCGGCACCGCCCTGCTGGCGGCGGATCAGCTCGGCGATGGCGTAGACCTCGTCGGCCGAGAAGGCGACGATCGCCGTGCGCCGCGGCAGGCGGGTCAGCTTCTTGGAGCCGGCATAGGCAAGATGCGACAGCCTCGGCCGCGTCACCACCGAGACACCCCTCAGCAGGCGCTGCAGAATGCCATGCATGGTGGCTGCACCGAGCAGCAGCGTTTCCTGGCGGCCGCGCAGATGCAGGATGCGGTCGGTGAAGATGTGGCCACGCTCGAGGTCGCCGGCGAGCTGCACTTCGTCGATGGCGACGAAGGCGGCGTCGGTCTCGCGCGGCATGGCCTCGACAGTGCAGACCGAATATCTGGCGCCCGGCGGCTGGATCTTTTCCTCGCCGGTGATCAGCGCCACTTTGTGGGCGCCGACCTTTTCGCAGACACGGGCGTAGACCTCGCGCGCCAGCAGCCTGAGCGGCAGGCCGATGATACCACTCTCATGCGCCACCATGCGCTCGATTGCGAGATGGGTCTTGCCGGTGTTGGTCGGCCCGAGCACGGCGGTCACGTCGCGGCCCGACAGGATCAGCGGCTCGGTGTGTTTGGGCTGGATGTTCATCAACCTAGAATAAGGCTTCTGGGACCTGGAAATAAGGCTTCTTGGCCTCTGGTTGTCGGGAGCGTGCCTCAAATGGCGCGTATGACAGGCGACACATAGGGATTTCGGGCGCGAAGCGAAAGCGGAATGTTCCGTCGGCGGCGAGAAGGTGGTTTTGTCAAGCTTTCAATCGGCTGCGGATTAACGGATAGAACGAGTCTGGAACGAATCGGCGACGAATCAGTGACTCCTGCAGATTCAGCTTTTGTTCACGGCTACATGTGGATTTCGCGACCGCGAGTCGCACCACATGCTGAATCGCTGAACTGGCCCGTTTGATGCTAAGAGGGCGTTGCCGTTAACCTTTGCCTGGAAACAATCACGGTGGCTTGGCGCGCCTCGACCAACATTATGAAATTGTTGATCTTTCTTAACCTGCGTTAAGCAGTTGGGCAGGCGATTCCGGCTGTCGTCGTTAACGTTCAGCTCATAGCCGGAACGAATCGGCGACGAATCGGCGATGGCGTAATTTTCCCGATTTGTTCACCCCAATATCTTGTGTTGTGAACAGTTTATCCACCGAGAATCCACAGGTTGCCAGGGAGCTTTTGCACAGGGCGGCTGCCGGCTGTTAACCTTCGCGTGCCGAATTGGGTCAGCTACGGTCGCGAGCACGTCAAAGGGACCGTGCCGGAAACGGGCCGGTGTGCCGGCCCGTCGATCTCCTACATCGCCACGTCATCAGGCGAAGTATTGGCCACCGTTGGCCGTGATGGTCGAGCCGGTGATGAAGCCGGCATCTTCGGATGCGAGGAAGACGACGCAGCGCGCGATCTCTTCCGGTTCGCCGAGGCGGCCGACGGGGATTTGCGGGATGATGCGGTCGTTGAGCACCCTCTCGTCGATCGCCTTGACCATCTCGGTGGCGATGTAGCCAGGGCAGATGACGTTGACGGTGATGCCCGCGCGAGCTCCCTCTTGAGCGAGGGCTTTGCTGAAACCGATGTCGCCAGCCTTCGCGGCGGAATAGTTGACCTGGCCGGCCTGGCCTTTCTGGCCGTTGATCGACGAGATGGTGATGACGCGGCCGAACTTGCGGTCGCGCATGCCGCTCCACAGCGGATGCGTCATGTTGAAGACGCCGGACAGGTTGGTGTCGATGACCTCTTTCCACTGCTCGCGCGTGATCTTGTGGAACATGGCGTCGCGGGTGATGCCGGCATTGTTGACTAGCACCGAGACCGGGCCGAGATCGGCCTCGACCTGCTTGATGCCGGCCGCGCAGGAATCATAGTCGGCGACCGACCATTTGTAGACCGGAATGCCGGTCTCGGCCTTGAATTTCGCCGCTGCGGCGTCATTGCCGGCGTAGTTCGCGGCAACCGAATAGCCGACGGTCTTCAATGCGATCGAGATCGCCGCCCCGATGCCGCGCGATCCGCCTGTGACGATTGCTACCTTGGTCATGCATTTCCCCTTTTTTTGATACCGCCCTGTTGTCGGGCTTGGCAGGCACTGGATACAGAACGGGCGGCTCGCGCCGCCCGGTTGGTGAGTTCTTCAGAGTGCTTCGATACACATGGCGACGCCCATGCCGCCGCCGATGCACAGGGTAGCGAGACCCTTCTTGGCGCCGCGCCGGCGCATCTCGAAGACCAGCGTGTTGAAGACACGGGCGCCGGAAGCACCGATCGGGTGGCCGATGGCGATGGCGCCGCCATTGACGTTGACGATCGAGGGGTCCCAGCCCATGTCCTTGTTGACGGCGCAGGCCTGCGCGGCAAAGGCCTCGTTGGCCTCGACCAGGTCGAGATCGCCGACCGACCAGCCGGCCTTTTCCAAGGCCTTGCGCGATGCTGGGATCGGGCCGGTGCCCATGATCTGCGGATCGACGCCGGCGGTTGCCCAGGACACGATGCGTGCCAGCGGGGTGATGCCGCGCCTCACCGCTTCCGCCTCGCTCATCAGCAGCGCGCCGGCGGCACCGTCATTGATGCCGGAGGCGTTGGCGGCGGTCACCGTGCCGTCCTTGTCAAAGGCCGGCTTCAGCTTGGTCATGGCGTCGAGCGTGGCGCCATGGCGGATGTATTCGTCCTGGTCGACAATGGTGTCGCCCTTCTTGCCCTTGAGTGTGACGGCGACGATCTCGTCCTTGAACTTGCCGGCCTTTTGCGCGGCCTCGGCCTTGTTCTGCGAAGCCAGCGCAAACTGATCCTGGTCTTCGCGGGTGATCTGGAACTGACGTGCCACGTTTTCGGCGGTGTTGCCCATGTGATAACCGTTGAAGGCATCCCACAGCCCGTCCTTGATCATGGTGTCGATCAACTTGAAGTCGCCCATCTTGACGCCGGCGCGCAGGTGCTGGGCATGGGTCGAAAGCGACATCGATTCCTGGCCGCCGGCGACGATGACCTTGGCATCGCCGGTGGCGATCTGCTGCATGCCGAGCGCAATGGCACGCAGGCCCGAGCCGCAAACCTGATTGAGGCCCCAGGCTGTGGTTTCCTTGGGCAAGCCAGCATTGATCGATGCCTGGCGGGCCGGGTTCTGGCCTTGCGCGGCGGTCAGCACCTGGCCGAGGATGACCTCGTCGACCTCGCCTGGTTCGACACCGGCACGTGACAGCAATTCCCTGATGACAACGGCACCGAGCTCATGCGCCGGGGTGGCGGCAAAGGCGCCGTTGAAGGAGCCGACCGGCGTGCGCGCCGCGCTGGCAATGACGATGGAAGCGGACATTTTCTTCTCCAGACTTCAAGGGTGTCGTTCTGTCGTTAGGGACTTTTCTTGCCCTTTCCCAACCCCAAGTCAAACCGGAAATAGGCAGGGCGCCCATGCGCCGCAAGCAGGTCGTGCCTTGCCATGGCGGCCATTCGTCCATTGCTGCGCAGCATATTTTGCCTGCTATGCAGCATTTAGTGATCCCGCACTGCACAAACTGCTTGGAATTGTGAAGCTTTTGCGCATATCCTCAAAAAAAAGGCACAATCGTTATCGGCGGCTTGCTCAGAGGCGCGCCGGTGTCCCCGGGAGGATGTAGATGGCCGCTAAAGACGATCCGATCATCATCAAGAAATACGCCAATCGCCGCCTCTACAACACCGGCACCAGCACCTATGTGACGCTCGAGGACCTCGCCGAGATGGTCAAGAAGGGCGAGGAGTTCACCGTCCAGGACGCCAAGACCGGCGACGACATCACGCATCCGGTGCTGACCCAGATCATCTTCGAACTGGAGAACAAGGACGGGCAAAACATGCTGCCGATCCCGTTCCTGCGCCAGCTCATCGCTTATTACGGCGACCAGATGCAGATGATCGTGCCGAGCTTCCTCGAACAGTCGATGCTCGCCTTTTCCAAGGAGCAGGAGCGCTTTCGCGAGCAGATGAAGGGGGCGATCGGCAAGTCGCCGCTCGACATGATGAAGATCACTACGCCGATCAAGGCGCTGGAGGAACAGACACGCCGCAACATGGAAATGTTCCAGAATGCGATGCGGCTGTTCACGCCGTTCCCGCCCGCTGGCTCTACGCCGGCGGCTGCGCCAACGCCCGAGCCGGCCAGGAAGGAAACGGCTGACAAGCCCGACGACCTTCAGGAGCTGAAGGACCAGATCGCGGCCATGCAGCGCAAACTCGACACGATGTCGTGAGCGCCTGGCGCTCTCGCGATCTTACGGCAGTATTCCCTCGTAGCGGCCGCGCGGCCGGATAAGGCCTCCGCCTGTTATCTGTTCGACCGTGTGCGCTGCCCAGCCGACGCTGCGTGCGAGCGCAAACAGGCGGAACGGCGTATCGCGCGGCAAGCCAAGACTGCGCGTCAGCGCGGCCAGCCCAAAGTCGATGTTGGGAAGCGCGCCGGTCGCCGCAAAGGCAGCGTCGCGCAGCGACGATAGTGTGCCGTCAACCTCGATCACCGACAGAAGCGCTGCCCCTCGGGGGTCGCCGTCGGGATAGAGCTGATGACCGAACCCCGGCAGCGGCCGGTCATGGCTGAGCCAGCGCCGAATCGCCGCATCGGTGCCATGCCGCGCAGCATCCTCGGCCAGTTGCATCACCGCCTCGCCGGCGCCGCCATGGCGAGGGCCTGACAGCGTCGCGAGCCCGGCCAGCAGGCAAGCGGCCAGCGGCGCGCCGGTGGAGGCTGCGACGCGCGCGGCGAAGGTCGATGCATTCAGCTCATGATCGGCAAGCAGGACAAGCGCGCGGCGGATCGCATCTGCGCCGCCGGCATCCACCGACCAGTCCTGCGCAAGCCGCTGATGGACCGGATCCGGCCCCGCCGGTGCGCCCAGCGCGGCGGCCAGCACGCCGACCGCGTGCGCGGCGTCGGCATGCAGCGAGGCGGCGCTGCGCCCAAGCGATGGGCGCCCCTGGCCGGCAAGCACGGCAAGTCGCGCAAAGGCCGCAGCCCGGCCAGCTTGATGGGGTGCGTCCGGCGATGGTGCTTCGAAAGCCGCCGGTTCCGGCAGAGCCCAGAGAACGGCGGCGGCTTCTTCCAGTGTGGCGTGCCCGGAGAGCACCGCGGCGTCCTGCCCGCGATAGATGAGCCGACCGTGCGAGACGGTCGAGATCGCCGTTGCGATCGAGGGCTCGCCCCAGGCAATGGCGCTTTCAGCGATGGCTGATGGGCTCCGTCCGCGCGCCCTCCGCGTTGCCAGCGCTTCTATATCGTCGGCACGATACTGGCTGCGGCGCGGATCGGCGCGGTCGGGCCGCATGCCGATGCGCCCACGGCTGACATAGGCGTACAGCGTCTGCGCCCGCACCTTGAGCCTCTCCAGCGCTTCTTCCCTGGACAACCACTCCGACATATCGAACCCCAATATTGATTCTATTGATCAAGATTGATGGAAACGTTGCCCATCTCTATCTCCGATCTGGAAATGCTTCAAGGAGACAGGCTATGGCGAATGGGCTCGATGACGTGGTGGCGGCGGAAACCGTGCTTTCCGATGTGGATGGTCTTGGCGGCCGTCTGACGATCCGAGGTCATTCGCTGCCCGAGCTGGCCGGCCGCTGGGACTATGCTCAGGTGATGCGCCTGCTGCTCGACGGCTTCTTCGACAATCTTCCCGGCGATGCGAAGCTGACGGGTGCGCTGGGCCAGGCACGTGCTGAGGTGTTCGAGCGACTATTGCCCTCGTTGCCCCGGCTGGCGTCGCTCGATGTCTACAGCGCCATGCGCGCCGGCATGGCGCTGCTGCCGGACGGCGACACATCGACGAACGCCTTGCTGCTCATCGCAGCGCCCGCCGTGCTGACGCCGGCCCTGCTGCGCCTGCAGCGCGGCGAGGAGCCGATCGCGCCGGACAGCCGGGCCGATCATGCCGCCGACATGTTGAGGATGCTGAACGGCAGCGTCGCCTCGCCGGCGCTGGCGAAGGCGCTCGACACCTATCTGGTGACCGTCTGCGACCACGGCCTCAACGCATCGACCTTCGCCACCCGCGTGGTCGCTTCGACACTGGCCGGCCTGACATCGTCCGTGCTGGCCGGGCTCGGCGCACTCAAGGGGCCGCTGCATGGCGGGGCGCCCGGTCCGGTGATCGAGATGCTGGATGCGATCCAGGCGCATGGCGATGCCGCCGGCTGGCTTCGCGACGAGATCGCGCACGGCAGGCGCATCATGGGCTTCGGCCACCGCATCTACCGCGTGCGCGATCCGCGCGCCGATGTGCTGAAGTCCGTCGTGCGGCAACTCGGCGGCGAGGGCGAAACCGGCCGCCGGCTGGCATTCGCGGAGACAGTGGAACAGCTAGCGCTCGACGTGCTGCGGATCGCCAAGCCGTCGCGCTCGCTGCAGACCAATGTGGAGTTCTACACCGCGCTGCTGCTGGAGGCGGCGGGCTTTCCGCCACAAGCTTTCAGCAATGTCTTTGCCACCGGGCGCGTCGCCGGCTGGATCGCGCATGCGCGCGAGCAGCAGACGATCGGGCGGCTGATCCGCCCGCAGTCGCGCTATGTCGGGCCTGTGCCGGAGCTGGCTGCCTGAGGCTTATCGGCGCCTGGCGAGCGACCGGCGATCCAAACGATATCCTCCTGGTGAGCGGCCGTGTGGCCGCTTATGACGAAAATTTCATCTCGCCCACAAATCTGGCCGCTGTTATTGCGTCGTATTGAGCATATATGCTGCACTGCAACATAGATGCATTCTTGCCGTAACCAGAGGATTCCGCCCTTGGCCGCCAGAAAAACCGCAGTCATCACCGGCTCCACATCGGGCATTGGCCTGGCCATCGCCCAGGCGCTGGCGGCCGAAGGCCGCAACGTCGTCGTCAACTCTTTCTCCGACACGACCGCCGACCACGCCATGGCCGACGCGATTGCCAAACAGTATGGAGTGAAGACCGCCTACATCAAGGCCGATATGTCGAAACCGGCGGAATGCCGGGCGCTTGTCGCCAAGGCGGCCGCAACATTCGGTTCGGTCAATATCCTGGTCAACAATGCCGGCATCCAGCATGTCGCGCCGGTGGAAGAATTCCCGATCGAGAAATGGGACGCCATCATCGCCATCAACCTGTCGTCGGCATTCCACACCATTGCAGCCGCCATTCCGCTGATGAAAAAGGCCGGCGGCGGGCGGATCGTCAACATCGCCTCGGCACACGGCCTGGTCGCGTCGCCGTTCAAGTCGGCCTATGTCTCGGCCAAGCACGGCATCATGGGATTGACGAAGACCGTCGCGCTCGAACTGGCGCGCGAAAAAATCACCTGCAACGCCATCTGCCCGGGCTATGTGCTGACGCCGCTGGTCGAGGCGCAGATCCCCGATCAGATGAAGGCCCATCAGATGGACCGCGAGACCGTCATCCGTGAGGTCATGCTGGACAAGCAGCCGACCAAGGAATTCGTCACGGTGGAGCAGATCGCGGCAGCGGCGGTGTTCCTGTGCTCGGACGCGGCAGCGCAGATCAACGGCACGCATCTCTCGGTAGATGGCGGCTGGACCGCCGCGTGAGGCGCGAAATCTTCTCATCTACCCAAAACGAACCAAGGACGACGCCATGACCAAAAACGGCAAGGCGGAGGAGACGAAGAAGATAAACGTCGCACTTCAGGGCGGCGGCTCGCACGGGGCCTTTTCCTGGGGTGTGCTCGACCGGCTGCTGGAGGACGGCAGGCTGGAGATATCAGCAGTGTCCGGCACCAGCGCCGGCGCCATGAACGCGGTGGCGCTGGCCGACGGATATGTGCGCGGCGGTGTCGAGGGAGCGCGGCAAAAACTTGAGGATTTCTGGCGCGCGGTGGCGGCCAAGGGCCGGTTCAGCCCAGTGCAGCGCATGCCGTGGGATGTCGCCTGGGGCAACTGGTCGATCGAGAATACGCCTGGCTATGTCTTCTTCGACACCATGTCGCGGGTGTTCTCGCCTTACGTCGCCAATCCGCTCGGCCTTAACCCGCTGCGCGACGTGGTGGAGCAGGAGATCGATTTCGACAATGTCCGCGCCTGCAAGTCGATGGAACTGTTCATCTCGGCGACCAATGTCGAGACCGGACAGTTGCGCGTTTTTTCCGACGGCGAGATCGACCTCGACGTGGTGATGGCTTCGGCCTGTCTGCCGCAATTGTTCCGCGCCGTCGAGATCAAGGGCGTGCCCTACTGGGACGGCGGCTATGGCGGCAACCCGGCGCTCTATCCGTTCTTCAAGACCGCGGCGACCGAGGATGTGCTCCTGGTGCAGATCAATCCGGTGGTGCGGGAGGGAACGCCAAGGAGCGCCAACGAGATCCAGAACCGCATCGACGAGATCACCTTCAACGCCGGGCTGCTGCGAGAATTCCGCTCGATCGCCTTCGTCAAGGAACTGATCGCCGCCGGCCGTCTGCCGCATGGCGAATATCGCGACATCCGCATGCACCGCATCGATGCCGACGAGGCGTTCAAGGACCTGTCGGCGTCATCAAAGGTCAATGCCGAATGGGCGTTCCTGACGTATCTCAGAGACCTCGGCCGCACAGCCGCCAGCGACTGGCTGGAAGAGAATTACGACGCCGTCGGCAAGCGACCGACGCTCGATCTCTCCGGTGAACTCGATGACGGCTTCAAGCCGGTGCGCGGTCCGGCACCCGGCCGGCGGGTCAAGGAATTCCTCGCTGTGCGCAAAAATCCGGAGGTGGTTCGCCGTCGGGCCTGAACTGAAACCCGATACAGCTGGTTTCATCGAGCTTTCAAGGTTAGGTCGATCACCCTGATCAGGGCAGCGGCCGCCTGCCGCTGTCCCTCCGGATCTCTGATCCGCGCCTTCATGCCTTCCAACCCGTCGAGCAGCATGTCGGCGAGCAGTTGTGTCGACAGGCCCCTGGCCGCCAAGTCGACGCCGTTCCTGGCTGCCTCGCCCTGGATCGCGGCGGCAATATGTTCGCCAAGCCCGCCGCGCCAGCAGCCGACCAGATCGCCAAGGCTCGATTTCATGTCCAGCAGTTCGGCGCCGTGCGGCGAGGCAACAACGGCGCCCATCATCGAGATGAACGCCTCGTCGATGGCGCGGATCATGCGCTCGATGAAAGGGCCATCGCCGGATAGGGCAATCTTTGCCGCCTCGACCGAGCGCGACAGGATCATCATGGCGATGGCGCGGAAAATGTCGGTCTTGTTCTTGAACAAGAGATAGAGCGCCGGGCGCGACATGTCTGCGGCGCGGGCGATGTCGTCCATGGTGGTGCGGGTGAAGCCATAGGCCAAAAACACCTTCATCGCGCCATCCAGGATACGGACGCGTTTGGGATCTGTGGCGGCGATGTCTTCGATCTGGTTCATGGAGCAATTCTATCCTGCAAAATCCTATTTGACAAAATGACGAAATTTGTCAATCTGTATTGGGCCAAACGGCCGAGGGGACGCTTCGCCCTTGGCAGTGGACGACAACAAAGGGTATCCCCATGCGCCTTACCGTCGACGGTCAGTCTTTCGATATCGATGCCGATCCTGACATGCCGCTGCTGTGGGCGCTGCGCGATCTCATTGGCAAGACCGGGCCGAAATTCGGCTGCGGTATCGCCGCCTGCGGCGCCTGCACGGTGCATGTGGACGGTCAGCCGATGCGTTCCTGCTCACTCCCGGTTGGGCAGGTCAGTGGCGCTGTCACGACCATTGAAGGCATCGGCACAGCAGGCAGACTGCATGCGGTGCAGCAGGTATGGCTGGAGGAACAGGTCGCGCAATGCGGCTACTGCCAGCCCGGCCAGATCATGAGCGCGGTGGCGCTGCTCGACGAAGTCGCCAACCCAAGCGACGCCGATATCGACAACGCCATGGGCGGCAATCTCTGCCGCTGCGGCACCTATCCCAAAATCCGCTCGGCCATCAAGAAGGCCGCGGCGCTCAAGACGGCGGGGCTCTGACCATGGCCAGTGTCGGAAAGATCGCCCGCCGCACGTTTCTGATCGGCGCTGCCGCCGTCGCGGGCGGCGTTGCCGTCGGCTACTACTATTATCGCAAGCCTTTTCCGAACCCGCTCGAGGCCGAGCTCGGCAAGGGCGAGGCGACCTTCAACCCCTATGTGAAGATCGGCGCCGACAACACCCTCACCATCGTCGCGCCGCGGGCCGAGATGGGGCAAGGCATTTCGACGACGCTCGCCGTCATGGTCGCCGAAGAACTCAATGTGAGCCTCGACCGGGTCAAGGTCGAGCACGGCCCCGCCTCCCATGCCTATTACAACGCCGCGATCCTCGAAGAGGGCGGTCCGTTCGCCTTCTTCGACGAGAGCATGACCGCGCAGGCGGTGCGCTCGGGTCTCGGTGTGGTCGGCAAGTTCCTTGCCCTGCAGGGCACCGGTGGTTCGGCTTCGACACGCGACGGTTTTGACAAGATGCGGCAAGCGGGTGCAGTCGCCCGGCAGATGCTGATCGCGGCTGCGGCGCAAAAACTCGGTGTCGCCGCCGCCGATCTGGAAACGGCCGACGGTTCGATCCTGCACAAAGCGTCCGGCAAGTCGCTGACCTATGGCGCGGTCGCCGCGGCCGCCGCCGCGATGGCGCCGCCGGCCGAAGTCAGGCTCAAGGACCGGGCCGACTGGAAACTGCTGGGAAAGCCGCAAAAGCGCATCGACATGCTGGCCAAGGTGACCGGGGCGCCGATCTTCGGCATCGATGTCAGGCTGCCGGACATGGTCTACGGCACGGTCAAGATGAGCCCGCGCTTCTGGTCGGCGCCGATCAAGGCGGACCTCTCGAAAGCCGAGAAAATGCCCGGTGTGATCAAGATCGTGCCGCTGGAGACGAATTACGGCCATGGCTTCGGCATCATCGCCGACAACACATGGGCGGCATTCAAGGCGGCCGAGGCGATCGATGCCCAGTGGTCCGATCCCGAATACCCGCTCAGCAGCGCCGCTATTTCAGATGTCCTGAAGCAGGCGCTCGGCACCAAGGGGTCGGTGATGCGCGACAATGGCGACGTCGACACCGCCTTTGCCGACGCGCCGCGTGAAAGGATCGTCGAGGCCGACTATGCGGTGCCCTATCTGGCGCATGCGACGATGGAGCCGATGAACGCCACGGCGCAGCTCAGGGACGGCGCGCTCGACATCTGGTGCGGCAACCAGGCGCCGACCCTGGTGCGGCAGCTTTGCGCCAACGCGGTCGGCATCGAGCAGGACAAGATCACTGTGCACACCACCTTCATGGGCGGCGGTTTCGGCCGGCGCGTCGAGGTTGACTACGCGCTGTGCGCCGCGCTGATGGCGAAGGAGACGGGCGGGCGCCCGATCAAGGTGACCTGGACGCGTGAAGAAGACATGCGCCACGACGCCTACCGGCCGGCCGCTATCGGCAAGTTCCAGGCGCGGCTCGGCGACGATGGCATGCCGGTCGCCGTCGACATGAGGATGGCCTCGCCATCGGTGATTGCCGGCATGCTGCGCCGGCTGTTTCCTTCGATATCGCCGCTCGGTCCCGACAAGAGCATCGTCGACGGTGCCTATGACCAGCCCTACACCATTCCGAACTACCGGGTCAGCGGTATCGCGGCGCCGGTCTCCATCCCTGTCGGCTCCTGGCGCTCGGTCGGCAGTTCGGTCAACGGCTTCTTCCATGAGGGTTTCATGGACGAGATCGCCATTGCCGGAAAAATCGATCCGGTCGAGATGCGCAAGAGACTGATGGCCGCTTATCCCTCGGCGGTGAAGGTGGTGGAGAAAGTCGCCGCGATGGCGAAATGGGGCGAGGCGCTGCCCGCCGGCAAGGCCAGGGGTATCGCCTTCACGCTGTCCTTCGGCAGTTGGGTCGGCGAGATCGTCCAGGTGGCGGACACGCCGGCCGGCATCCGCATCGAGAAGGTGTGGATCGCCGCCGATGTCGGCACCGCGCTCGATCCCGGCATCATCGAGGCGCAGCTGATTTCGGCCGCCATCTACGGACTCTCCGCAGCTATGGGTCAGGAAATCACCTTCGCCGACGGCATGGTCGAACAGTCGAACTTCCACGATTTCGACGCCATGCGGATCTTCCAGTGCCCGGTCTTCGAAGTCGCCATCCTGGAAAACTTCCACAAGATGGGCGGCGTCGGCGAGGTCGGCACACCGCCGGCGGCTCCGGCGCTCGCCAACGCCATCTTCGCGCTCACCGGAAAGCGCGTCCGCACGCTGCCGCTGTCGAAAACGGTGGCCTTCGCATGAAGAAGCTCCTCATCATGCTGACGCCTGCTGCCATGCTCGTGCTCGCAGCGCCGTTTGCGATCGCGCAAGAGAGCCAGATGCCGGCGCCGGCGACCGTCGACGCGGCGAAAGGCCTGTCCGAATGGGACAAGGTCTATGCGGTGTTCTCGCATCCGCGCTGCGCCGACTGTCATGTCGCGGACGAGCGGCCGCGCTGGTCGGGTGCGCATTACGGCGGTACGCGCGTTCACGCCTTCAATGTCCAGCGGGGTGCTGACGGGTCGGGCTTCGGCAATCCGGGCCTGCGCTGCACGACTTGCCATTTCGCCAGCAATTCCAAGGCATTGCACGGTCCGCCCGGGGCCGAGAACTGGCATCTGGCGCCAGCCGAGATGGCCTGGTTCGGCAAATCCTCGGCCGAAATCTGCGCCCAGATCAAGGATCCCCTGCGCAACGGCAACCGTAGCTTGAAGGATATCGCGCTGCATGTTCGCGACGACAGATTGGTCGCCTGGGGCTGGGCGCCAGGATCGGGTCGTGAACCAGCCCCGGGCTCCGCCGAAGCAACCTATCAAGCGATCGAAAACTGGGCAGCGGCCGGCGCATCTTGTCCGCCGGCGCAATGATCTTGCAACTTTCAGACTATATTGCGGTGCAACTTTGATGTAGAAGCGCGCTTCGCCGATCACGGCAAATTGAACACGGCTCGGCGCGCACCCATATCGGCGACGCGCCCGCGTTATGAGGACGCTGGCCGAACCCGCAGTGGAAAAAACGACGATGAGAATCAGGTTTCACAAGCTTGCAGCCGTTGTTGTGCTCATTGGTTTCGCGGCGTGGATGGCGACAGGCGAGTTTTCGTCGGTCGGCAGCGTAGCCGCCAACAAAGCCAAGGCAGCCGAAGCCGAACAGGCCAAGGCGCCGGACGCAAGCAAGCCGAAGACGGCGGAAGCCGAGCCTAAGGCACCGCTGCGCACCGTCGCGGTGGTGACGCCGCCACGCAAGACCTATGCACGCGCCATCCGCATTTCCGGGCTGACCGAAGCCGACAAGCGGGCGGTGCTGGCGACGCGCGTCGCCGGTGTCATCGACAAGCTACCTGTCAAGCAAGGCGATCACGTCAAGACGGGGGATCTGGTGCTGATGCTTGCGGCGGAAGAAAAGATCTCGATGGTCGACAACGCCAAGCAGTTGGTGGTGCAGCGCCAGGCCGAGCTGGACGCAGCCTTGCGGCTGATGAAGACCGGCAATCTGCCGAAGCTGCAGCTCGACACCGCGCGCTCGAACCTGACCTCGGCGCAGTCGCTGCTGGAAACGGCACAGGCCGAACTCGACCGCAACGAGGTGAAGGCGCCTTTCGACGGCGTTATCGACCGGGTGCCGGTGGAACTTGGCAGTTCCGTCATGCAAGGCGGCGAGGTGGCAACCATCCTCAAGCTTGATCCGGTGATTGCCCGTGGCGAAGTCAGCGAGCGCGATCTCGGCTATCTCAAGCTCGGCGACAAGGCCACCATACGGCTGGTCAGCGGCCAGACGGTCGAAGGCACCGTGCGCTACATCAGCCGCGACGCCTCGTCGGCGACCCGCACCTTCCGCGTCGAGGTTGCCGTCCCCAATGCCGACGGCTCCGTGCCGGCCGGCATGACGGCGGAAATCGCGCTCAACGCACAGCCGACCGACGCGGTGCTGCTGCCGCGCTCGGTTGTGACGCTCGGCGACAAGGGCGACCTCGGCATCCGTGCCGTCGGCAAGGACAACAAGGTGGCGTTCTTCCCGATCGACCTCGTTGACGACACGCCGACCGGCCTCGTCCTCGGCGGCATACCGGCCGACGCCCGCATCATCGTCGCCGGCCAGGAACTGGTGAAGGAAGGCGATCTGGTCAATCCGGTCGAGGCCGACCAGGCGATCATCAAGAAGCTGCTCGGCGAGGCGACGACCGGCACCCAGTAGCGTAGCACAAGTCGCGACGGACTAGCCCTGGGCGGGGACAATCGGCTGCGACGCAGCTCGTGGAAATTCAAGAACAGGCGTTAGCCATGGATATCGTCAGACTCGCAATCAACAATGCCCGCCTGACCATTTCGGTCCTCGTCTTCCTTCTGCTGGCGGGCTGGGTCGCCTATCAGGCGACGCCAAAGGAAGCGGAGCCCGACGTTCCGATTCCGATGATGTATGTCAGCCTGATCTATCAGGGCATTTCGCCCGAGGATTCGGAGCGGCTTCTGCTGCGGCCGATGGAAAGCAAGCTGAAAAGCCTGAAGGGCCTCAAGGAGATGCGTTCGGCCGCCTTCCAGGGCGGCGGCTACGTGCTGGTCGAATTCCAGCCGCAGACCAATCTGGCCACCGCGCTGCAGGACACGCGCAGCAAGGTGCAGGACGCCAAGGCCGACCTGCCGCAGGCGGCGGAAGAACCCGTCGTTACCGAAGTCAACATTTCCGAATTTCCCGTGCTCGTCGTCACGCTCTCGGGAAATCTGCCCGAACGCGTGCTGACCGCCGCCGCGCGCGAACTACGCGACCGTATCGAGGAGGTTCCCGGTGTTCTCGAAGGCTCGCTGCAGGGTGCGCGCGACGATCTCGTCGAGGTCGTCATCGATCCGATGAAGCTGTCTTCCTATGGATTGCAGCTCGATCAGTTGATCGGTGCGGTCGGCAACTCCAACAGCCTGGTCGCCGCCGGCAATATCGAAGGCTCGGAGGGCAAATACGCCGTCAAGGTGCCGTCGCTGATCGAAACGCCGGAGGATGTCGCCGCACTGCCTGTGGTCGCCGGCCCCAATGCCGTGGTGCAGGCCAAGGACATCGCGACGATCCGTTCGACCTTCAAGGATGCCGAGACGGTGACCCGTCTCAACGGCAAGCCGGCCATCGCCATCGAAGTCAAGAAGCGCATCGGCTCCAACCTGATCGACACCATCGCCAAGGTGCGAACGGTGTCCGACGAGTTCGTCAAGTCGATGCCCGAGGGCATGAACGTCACCTACACGCAGGACAAGTCGGTCTTCGTCAACCAGCTGCTCGGCGACCTGCAGAACCATGTGATGATCGCCGTCATCCTGGTGTTCATCGTCATCCTCTACGCGCTGTCCGGCCGCGCCTCGCTGCTCATCGGGCTTGCGATTCCGTCGTCGTTCCTGATCGGCATCCTGCTGCTGGCGATGATGGGCTACACGATCAACATGATCGTGCTGTTCAGCCTGATCCTGGCCGTCGGCATGCTGGTCGACGACGCCATCATCGTCACCGAGTTCGCCGAACGGCGGATGAGCGAAGGCATGCCGAAGGAGGAAGCCTTCGCGCTCGCAGCCAAGCGCATGGCCGGTCCGGTCATCGCCGCGACGATGACGCGCATCGCCGCCTTCTCACCGCTGCTGTTCTGGCCGGGCATCATCGGCGACTTCATGAAGTACATGCCGATCACGCTGATCGTCACGCTATCGGCCTCGATGCTCTATGCGCTTGTCTTCGCGCCGACGCTGGGTGCGATCTTCGCCAAGGCGCCGCCGCATCATGAGGATGACAATCGCGACGGCTGGTACATGGCGATCGTCAAGCAGGCGGTGCGCTTCCCCATCACCGTGCTGGTGCTGACCGTCGCGCTCTTGTTCGGCGTCGGCTTTGCCTATTCGAAATACGGCGCCGGCGTCGAGTTCTTCCCGAATGTCGAACCGGATTACGGCCTGCTCTACGTGCATGCGCGCGGCAATCTTTCGCTGGCCGAAATGGATACCGCGACCAAGATCGCGGAAGACAGGCTGCTCGGCTGGCCGGGCGTGAAGTCGGTCTACACCCGCGTCGGCAAGACGCAAGGCGGCGGCCAGGATATCCCCGAAGACGTCGTCGGCGTCATCCAGTACGAATTCATCGACTGGCGCGAGCGCAAGGCGGCGAACCACATCCTGGACGATCTGCGCGGCGTCATGGCCGGCATTCCCGGCGTCGATGTCGAGGTGCGCGTGCCGGAAGCCGGTCCGCCGACCGGCAAGCCGATCCAGATCAGGCTTTCGGCCGTCGACCCCAAGGGGCTCGACGACAAGGCCCGTGAGGTTGCGGCGCGCATCGGCAAGGTGCCCGGCGTCATTGATATTTCCGACGGCCTGCCGCCGCCCGGTGTCGACTGGGCGCTCGAGGTCGACCGTGCCAAGGCGGCGCAGTACGGCATCAGCCCAACCTCGGTCGGGACGGTGGTGCAACTGGTGACCAACGGGCTGAAGCTCTCGGAATACCGGCCTGCCGGAGCCGACGACGCGGTCGACATAAGGCTGCGGCTGCCCGAAGACCGGCGCACGCTGTCGACGCTCGACGAACTCAGGGTGCAGACCTCACAAGGCTCGGTGCCGATCTCGAACTTCGTCGTGCGCAAGCCCGAGCCGACGGTCGGCATCCTCAACCGCATCGACGGCGCGCGTACGGTGGTCGTCCAGGCCAACGTCGCCGCCGGCGCTCAGGTCGCGGCTGTGCAGGAGCAGGTCACCAAAGCCGTCTCCGACATGGATCTCGGCAGCGGCATCCGCTGGAAGCTGGCCGGCTCGAACGAGGACAGCGCCGAAGCCAGCGCCTTTCTTAGCAAGGCCTTCGGGGCGGCGATCTTCCTGATCTTCCTGGTGCTCTTGGCGCAGTTCAACAAGTTCACCAGCGTCTGGCTGGTGCTGTCCTGCGTGGTCATGGCGACGATCGGCGTGTTCCTCGGCCTGCTGATAACAGGCGAGACGTTCGGCATCGTCATGTCGGGCATCGGCGTCATCGCTCTGGCCGGCGTGGTGGTGAACAACAACATCGTGCTGATCGACACCTATGACCGGCTGCGTGAAGAAGGCTGGGACAAGGTCGAGGCGGTGCTGCAGACTTGCCGCGAGCGCGCCCGTCCGGTGGTGCTGACGGCTGTTTCGGCCATTCTCGGCGTGCTGCCGATCGCCTTCGGCCTCGGGTTGGAAATCTTCCATCACGAGACGACGATCAACGCGCCGTCGACGCAATGGTGGATTTCGCTGTCCTCGGCGATCGTCTTCGGCCTGTCCTTCGCCACCGTGCTGACGCTGGTGGTGACGCCGTCGATGCTGATCGTGTTCACCCGCGCCAAGGTCAAGCCGGGCGCACGGCGCGGTTGGTTCAGCCGGCTGTTCCGGCGTGGCAAGGGCGAGATTTCCTCGACCGATGCGCAGGGGCAGGATACCGGAGCCGAGCCGGATATCGCCTTTCCGAAAGCCGCCGAATAGACCAATGCCGATTTGACCGCAAAAGGCCGCCCGGAACAACCGGGCGGCCTTTTGCATTGTTCTTGGGCGAAACGTCGAATTGCGGGGTTCTCATGCCGATCACCACCATCGTCATCATCGTCCTGGTCCTTATCCTCATCGGCGCGGTGCCGGCCTGGCCACATTCGCGCTCCTGGGGCTATGGGCCCTCGGGTATTGTCGGCGTGGTGCTGGTGGTGCTTATGGTGCTGCTGTTGATGGGACGGCTCTGAGGCGCCCTCTCAGTCCGCGGAGATTGTCAATGTGCGGAGGAGCATCGCCCGCCATCGCGGACGTCAGGCAGCTTTCGCAACGCCGGTCACGGTGGCAATGCCGATATCCCCGAGAGCTTCAGTGACGGCCTGATCCAGCGGCGTGTGCGGGATCGCGCCGATGATGCCTTCCAGCCTTGCCGACGCCAGTTGGTGCGGTTCGAAGCGCAGATAGGACATCGACACGATCTCACGCCACATCGCCACGAACGGGCTACCGGCGCGCAGCACCCACCAGGCCATCGAGGTCATCTTGAGCGGACGCCCAAGCGCCTTCTCTGCGGCTGCCTTGATCTCCAGGTCGGTGACGGGATGGCCGGGGAAGTTGAAGGCTTCATAAGCGCCGAGCTTGTCCAGGTTCTGCGCCAGTCCGACGAAAGCCCTGGCCAGATCCGGTAGGTAGGCCCATTCATGTACGAGGTCGACCGGGCCGGGCGCCGTATAGATACCCTTGTTGATCTTGGCAGCGACGACCAAGTCGAACCACGAGCCGCTGCCGGTGCCGCCGAAGAAGTCGCCGGCCCGCAAAATGATGGTGCGGACGCGGCGTGCTTCGGCCTCGCGGTGAAACAGGTCCTCCATGGCGACGCGGATGCGCCCCTTGTCGGTCGTCGGGCGGAACGGCGTGTCTTCCGTGATCACCTCCGGCATCGGCGATCCGTAATTGTATACGGTCCCGGGAAAGAGATGCAGTGCGTTGTTGGCATGGCAAGCGGTCATGACATTCTCGGCGATCGGCAGGCACTTGACCCATTCGGTGTAGATCGGGTTGAGGCCGTTGAAGATGATGTCGACACCTTCCGTGGCGCGGATCAGCGCTTCCCGGTCGAGCGCGTCACCGGCAACGGCCGTAGCGCCTTCAAGTTCAGTTGGCAGTTTGCCGTTGCGGGTGACGGCGCGGACCTCGTAGCCCGCGTCGATGAAGGCCTTGGCGACCACGCGGCCGAGCCGGCCATTGGCACCGAGAATTGCGATACTGGTCATTGGAAGCACTCCTGGGTTGGGATTTGCGTGGTCGGTCTGGACGCGCGATCGGGATCAGCGACAAGCGCGATCGAGATCAGCGGTTGCCGAAGAGGTCGCGGTTGCTGCCTTGCGTGACCGGCTGCCGGACGGCCGCATCCGGGTTGTGGATCGAAGCGGTGGTCGTGTTGTCGGTGCTGGTGACAGCCGGCTGGCTGGCGTCGTTCGAGCCAAACTTGTCGCTGCCGGCAAAGGCGGCGCTGACGGAAATGAGGATGGCGGCGGTGGTGAGAGCGATCTTGGTCATCTGAGTTCTCCTGGTTGGTGTTTGCAGTCCGTGTTGGTGTCTGCAGCCGGAATATGGTCGCTCCGAACGCGAATGGAAATTGACTACATATGGCGTTCTGATATTCATAAATGAATGACAGAAATCGACTGGAACCTGATCAAGAGCTTTGTCGCCGTGGCGGAATCCGGCAGCCTGTCGGCCGCCGCGCGAAAGCTTTCGGCCAGCCAGCCGACGCTTGGCCGTCACATCGGCGAGTTGGAACGGGCACTCGGCGTCACACTGTTCCGTCGAGGACGGCACGGTTACGAACTGACGGAGGCCGGCAGCACGCTGTTCGAACGCGGCAAGGCGGTCAGCGAGCAGGCAAGCGCCTTCTCACTCCTGGCGCTGGGTTCGGTCGAGGCCATCGAAGGCACGGTGCGCATCGCCGCCAGCGAGGTGGTGGCGGCCTATGTCCTGCCTGAGATGACGATGCGGCTGGGGATCGAGGAGCCCGGCATCGAGGTCGAGATCGTTGCTTCCAACCAGGTCGAGAACCTGCTGCGTCGAGATGCCGACATCGCCATCCGCATGGTCAAGCCGGCGCAGAACGAGCTGATGGCACGCAGGGTCTGCGATATCGAGCTCTGCGCCTGCGCGGCCAAATCCTATCTCGACAGGCGCGGCCGTCCGCTGAAGCCTGCCGATCTTGTCGGCCACGACCTGGTCGGCTTCGACCGCGGCGACGAGATCATCAGGGGCTTTACCCAGTATGGCATCCCCGTCACCCGGAGCAGCTTCCGCTTCAGGGCCGACAACCAGATCGTTTTGTGGGAAGCGGTGCGGGCGGGAAACGGCATCGGCCTCGGTCAGGAGCCGCTGGCCGACAGGGATCCTTTGATAGAGAAGGTGCTGCCTGACCTGCCGCTGCCAGTTCTGCCGGTGTGGCTGGCGATGCATCGCGATGTGCGTACCAGCGTGCGCATCCGCCGGGTGGTGGATTTTCTGCATGAGGAGCTGAAACGCTATTCGGCGGGTGCTGGCGCGAATTCGGCGCGGTGAGCGAGCCCGGCCATCAGCAACACGATGATCAGCAGTCCCGACATGGTGATGAAGATCGGGCCGAAGCTGGAATGCTCGGCAACGAAGCCGATCGCCGACGGCGCCACCAGTATGCCGCAGTATCCGATAGTGGTGACCACGCTCATGCCGGTGCCGGAAGACATGCCTTCCTGGTTGCCGCCGGCCGAAAAGATGATTGGCACCATATTGGCGATGCCGAAGCCGCAAAAGGCAAAGGCTGCAATAGCGAGCCAGGGCGAGGGCGCCAGGCCAGCCACCAGCATGCCGACCGCGGCTACGAGGGCCGACACGCGCAGCGTCGTCACCGCGCCGAAGCGATTGCGTATGCCGTCGCCGAAGAACCGCGTAACCGCCATGACGCCCGAAAATCCGGCGTAGGCGAGGCCGGCAACGGCGAGATCGGCGCCGAGTTCCTGGCGCAGATACAGGGCTGCCCAGTCGAGCACCGCGCCTTCGGAGATCATCGCCAGCAGCGCCATCAGTCCGATCAGATAAACCAGCGGGTTTGCCGGCAGTGCGAATTTGTGGTGCTCGGCTGCCTGCGGTCTGTCTTCGGTGAGGAGATGGCGAACGGCCACCGCGATCACCGCGAAGGCAAACACCGTTACCGCCGCCGCGTGGGCGAGGTGGCCGTAGTGCTGGATGGCAAAGCCGCCGAGGCCGCCGCCGGCGAAGCCGCCGAGACTCCAGAAGCCGTGCGAGGACGACATGACGGCGCGGGAGAGCCGCCGTTCGACCACCACGGCATTGGCATTCATGGCAACGTCCATGCCACCGATCGAGCCGCCGAAGATGATCATGGCCGCGGCCGCCAGCGGTACGTTGGGCGCCAGCGCCACGACCATCAGACCGAGGCTGCCGCACAGGGCGAACCAGCGCAGTACGGTGCGCGAGCCATGTCTGGAAATCAAATGGCCGCACCAGGTCATCGCGACGACGGCACCGACGCCGAATAAGAGTATCAGCAGACCGAGCGTGAACTTCGAGATCTCCAGCCGGGTCAGGAACACCGGAATCTGCGGCGCCCAGCTGCCCGTCAGGAAGCCGTTGGCCAGGAAAATGGCCGCGAGCGCCCATCGTCCGCGAATGGCAGTCAGCTTGGCAGTTGATGCGTTCATGAGGCGAATCCCGCTGAAAATGGCTTCGCGCGGCAAATTAGATCGATTCAATTTTCAGTCAAGGCTCTTTCAGGAAGCATTTTGGGCCAACATAGCCTTAAGCGATCGCGGGGACGACGGCGTCAATGGTCCTGGGGGCGCCTTGCCTCGAATTCGGCCTTCTTGGCGTCGGAGGCCTCGGTCTGGTTCAGCGTCTGCCATTCCCCATAAGGCATGCCGTAGACGATCTCGCGCGACTGATCCTTGGTGAGATCGACGCCCTCGGCATTGGCTGCCTCCCGATACCAGTTCGACAGGCAGTTGCGGCAGAAGCCGGCGAGATTCATCAGGTCGATGTTCTGCACATCGTTGCGCTCGCGCAGATGCTCGACCAGCCGGCGGAAGGCGGCCGCTTCGAAATCGCGTTGCTGCTCGTCGCTGAGTTCGGTCATCGAAACCTCCGTCATAGCGGCCCGGTGCGCGAGCCAAACATCTTCACCACATGTATATCGGGACGGCGATCGATCGCGTCAACGATTGGCGCCAACCGTTCGGCCCAGGCGAGCGCGCCCTTCTGGTCCGATATCAGATCCTGTCGGATCTCGATCAGCGCATGGGCGAAGCCGTTGACGATGGCGTGCTTGTACATGGTGTCGCCGCGCAGCGCGCCGTCATAGGGTTCGTTGTCGCCGACGACGAGGTTCTTGTCCTGCGCCAGCATGTCTATCAACGGCCGCGCCACGCGGTCGTCGAGGTCCCACAGGATGCCGACGTGCCAAGGACGCTGGATTCCTTGCATGGCAGGGGTGAAGGAATGCACCGAAAAGATGAAGGGCGCCTGGGCGGAAGCCTGTGCGACCGAGGCGATCATGGCGCCGACGGCGTCGTGATAGGGTCGGTAGAACCCGTCGAGCCGCCTCTCGCGCTCCTCGGCAGCGATGGGGTAGTTCCCAGGTACGACAGTGCCGTCATAAAGCTGGCGAATGAGCGTTGGGTCGTCTTCGCCGCGGTTGGGATCGATCAGCAGCCGCGAAAAATTGGCAAGCACCGCCGGCACGCCGAGCAGGGCAGCCAGTTCGCGCGTCACCGCCTCGACGCCGACGTCATAGGCGATGTGGCGGTCGAACTCGGCTGAGGGCAGGCCGAGGCTGCCGTAGTCGTCGGGCAGGTCGCGACGGGCATGATCGCCCAACAGCACGATGCCTCGCCTGCGATCGCCCTCGATGATGTCGAAAGGCGCGAAAACTGTGGATCGGGTCATTGGCGGGAAATGGTCTGTTCGCTGGCTTCCGGGGAGGGTGCTATCGTCATTCCACGAAGACGACGCTTGCGCAATGCCGTTGTTTGGCCAAGGTTTCCCCGGAAATCTGGCACGAGTCGGCGAATTGTGCGCCGGAGCCTTTCTAAATCGATTGGAATTGGACAAAACGGTGCGTTGACATGCGCCCGGACTTTTCCGAAAAGGGGCGCAGAGAGATGCTGATGTGGTTTTTGAGGGGTTTTCGGATGAGTTCCGCCGGCGGGCAGCGCATGCGCTCTGCCTTTGCCATGCCGCTCCTCACTCTTGCCATCGGCCTATCGGCCATGGTCGTGGCTTCGCCGGCGCGCGCCGATTTCCGCGTCTGCAACGCCACGCAGAACCTGGTCGGTGTCGGCATCGGCTATCGCGCCAAGGCCGGCTGGATCACCGAAGGCTGGTGGCACATCGAGGGATCGAGTTGCAAGACGCTGATCGAAGGGCCGCTGTCATCAAGGTTTTACTATCTTTATGCAGAAGACGCCGAGCGCGGTGGACGCTGGGACGGCCCGATCAACATGTGCGTGGCTGAAAAAGAGTTCAAGATCGCCGGCGTAACCGACTGCGTCGCCCGGGGCTTCCAGCGCGCCGGATTCCAGGAATATGACACGGGCGAACAGGCAAGCTGGATGGTCCAGCTGACCGATGAGTCCACAACGGGAGGCGCTCCAGCCGCCCCGGGAACAAACAGTCAATGAGACGTAGCCGCAAGGTCAAGATCCTAGCCACCATCGGTCCGGCCTCCTCGTCGGAGGAGATGCTGAAGAAACTGTTCGAAGCGGGCGCCGATGTGTTCCGCATCAATATGAGCCATACCGACCATGAACTGATGCGCACGCTGGTCGGACGCATCCGCGCTGTCGAGGAAGCGGTTGGCCGGCCGATCGGCATCCTGGCCGATCTGCAAGGGCCAAAGTTGCGCGTCGGCAAGTTCGCCAACGGCAAGGAAGTGCTGACGCAAGGCCAGACCTTCACCCTCGACGACAATCCAGAGCCTGGCACCTCGACCAGGGTCTATCTGCCGCATCCGGAAATCCTGAGCTCGGTCGAAGCCGGCCATCGCCTGCTGATCGACGATGGCAAGCTCGAGCTGAAGGCGGTGAAGAGCGACGGCAAGTCGATCGTCTGCACCGTCGTCGCCGGCACCACCATTTCCGACAAGAAGGGCGTCAGCCTGCCCGACACCGACCTCCCGGTCGGCGCGCTGACCGAGAAGGATCGCAAGGACCTCGATGCCGTGCTGGCCACGGGCGTCGACTGGGTGGCGCTGTCCTTCGTGCAGCGGCCGGAGGATCTGGCCGAAGCGCGCAAGATCGCACGCGGCCGGGCGCTGATCATGGCCAAGATCGAAAAGCCGCAGGCCGTCGCCCGGCTGGCCGAGATCATCGAATTGTCCGACGCGCTGATGGTCGCCCGCGGCGATCTCGGCGTCGAGATGCCGCTCGAGGCGGTGCCCGGCATCCAGAAGCAGATCACGCGCGCCGCACGCCGCGCCGGCAAGCCGGTGGTGGTTGCAACGCAGATGCTGGAATCGATGATCACGGCACCGGTGCCGACCCGCGCCGAGGTGTCCGATGTTTCGATCGCCGTCTTCGAAGGCGCCGATGCCATCATGCTGTCGGCGGAATCGGCGGCGGGTGCCTATCCCGTCGAGGCCGTGGCAATGATGAACCGTATCGCCACCAAGGTCGAAACCGATCCGACCTATGCCGGCATCATCAACGCCCAGCGCTCCGAGCCGGAGGCGACCGGTGCCGACGCCATTTCGCTGGCCGCGCGCGAGATCGCCGAAACGCTGAAGCTGGCGGCGATCATCACCTACACCGCATCAGGCACCACAGGCCTGCGCGCCGCCCGCGAGCGGCCGCAAGTGCCTGTTATCGCGCTGTCGCCGATCCTCAACACGGCGCGGCGGCTGTCGCTTTTGTGGGGCACGCATTGCGTCGTCTCACCCGACGCCGTCGACCTCGACGACATGGTCAATCGCGCCTGCCGCATCGCCTTCGACGAAGGCTTCGGCAAGCCGGGCGACCGCGTCATCATCACCGCGGGCGTACCGTTGCGGACACCGGGTTCGACCAACATGCTGCGCATCGCCTATATCGGATCGGACACACAAGTCAGCCGCTAGATTCCTAAAGCGTGTCGCCTCTGAACGGATTCAGGCGATCCGCTTTAGGTCGGCGCGAGTTCGGCCTGCGGTACCTTGATATCGGCGCATCTGCCGGCGCCGTAGGCGTCGCCGGCGATGCGCGCCTCCACGGTCCTGGCCATCGCCTGCAGGTCTATACTCTTCCCGGCGACCTTCTCGATGGCGCCGACGGTCAGGTCGGGCGCGATCCAGTCTGGCTTGTGACCGAGATTGTGCACCCAGACGAGTTCGGCACCGGCAATGTCGCGCGCCAGGCCGACCGAATGGATATGTGCATAGACCACCTTGTCGCGATCGCCTGAAATGACCACGGTTGGCGCCTTGATCTCGTTGTAGCGCGGTGCGGCGCCGAGGGCATAGCGATAGAGCCCGGCGACATCGGTGGCGTTGGCACGAAAGGCTGTTGGTCGCAGCACCAGCGGGATAGAGGCCGAGCTGAGATAATTGTCCGGCACCTTGTTGGGCGAAAAGACGCAGGTGGTGGCGTCAGCCATCTGCAGTGTACCGGCCGGATAGGTCAGCATCTCGGAAAACAACCAACCGAGCACCGGCATGGTGGTCAGATTGTAGTACCAGGCGGTTGCGCCGCCCGGCCATGGGTGGGTCGCCGGTGCGAGGAAGACCAGCCCGAGCGTCTTGTCGGGATGCTCCCGGCCAAAGGCCGATGTCACCACGCCGCCGAAGGAGTGGCCGACGATGATAGCCTTCTTAATGCCGAGATGGTCCATCAGTGCGGCAATGGTGTTGGCCTGCGCCGACGGGTTCTCGTTGTTGGTGCCGCGACCCGACCAGCCATGGCCTGGCCGGTCGAAGAACAACATTTCGGCGCGGCCTTCGAGCAAGGGGCGCAGCGGCAGCATCTGGTCCCTGAGGTTGGCGCTGGCGCCGTGGATGAAGACGATCGGCGGCAGCTCGGCATTGGCGGGTGCCGAGACATGGACATAATGGATGCGGGCGCCGTCGATTTCGGCGAACTCGCCGATCGGCGGATTGCGGCGCTCGATCAGCCATGATCCGACGCGGGTGACGCCGACAAAGCCGAAGACAAGCGCCATCAGGAAGGCAAGGGCGGCGTAGATCAGGTTCATGGGGGGAGATACGGAGGTGGAGGGGGATAAGTTGTAGGGGAGTAGGGG